>DASVQO010000158.1:0-27941 GCA_036389075.1 Chloroflexia bacterium
GAATTCCCTGTTGGGCAGCGAGAGCGGGCGCGTGGTAGAGGCGGGCTGGAGGCCGGGTGAGGGAGATGTCGCCCTCGACATCTCGACCTCTCTGTTGCGCGACGAGCGTAGCTGCATCGTCGGCACGGTATTTATCATCCGCGATGTGACCGAGCGCAAGCGCGCCGAACAAGAGATTAGGCTGCTCAATGCTGAGTTGGAACAGCGTATCGTCGAGCGGACGACCGAGCTGGCGGCCGCGAACAGGGAACTCGAACTGGAAGTCGAGGAGCGTCGCCGCGTTTCCGACGACCTGCGCCGCTCGCGCGACCAACTCGATGTGATACTCCACGGCGTGGCGGACGGCATCGTGGTGCAGGACACCGCGGCAAAGGTAATCTTCGCCAATGCGGCAGGAGTGCAGAGCCTGGGCATTATTTCGCTGGAGGCCCTACGCGACATGCCCTTCGACCTGGTGCTACACCAATTTGAGTTCCTGGCTGAAAGCGGCGAAACGTGCTCGCGCGAACGGCTGCCCGCGATGCGCGCCCTCAACGGCCGGCAGGTGCCCGACGAGGTGTTTTGCTTGCGCAACCGCATGACCGGCCTCGAACGCTGGTATATCCTCAACGCCACCCCGGTCTTCGACCGCCACGGGCAGGTGCAGTTCGCGGTGAGCATCTTCAAGGAGATAAGCGAGCGCAAGCGCGCCGAGCGCGCCCTGCTGGAGCTTTCGGTGCGGGATGAACTCACAGGGCTGTATAATCGCCGCGAGTTGAACCGGCTGTTGCTGGACGAAGTGAACCGCTACCACCGCTACAGACGCCCTGCTGCCCTCGTGCTGGTTGATATCGACCACTTCAAGCTGGTAAACGACACATATGGACACCAGGCCGGTGACATGGTGCTAAGGCGGGTGGCCGACTTGATGCAGTCGCAGCTTCGCGCCAGCGACAGGGTAGCGCGTTTCGGGGGTGAAGAGTTCGCGATAGTGCTGCCAGAAACTACCGCAGCCGAGGCACAGGACGTGGCGGAGGACCTGCGGCGGTCCATCGCGGCGCAGAGGTGCAAGTACGTGTCAGGAGACGGCACCTCTGCTGAGCTGGCGGTCACGGTAAGCCTGGGCGTAGCGGGGCTGCTGGACGACACGGGCGGCGTAGATGACTGGGTCGAGGCAGCCGATGCCGCGCTCTACTTCTCAAAGCGCACCGGCCGCAACAAGACGACCTGCTCGGTGCCCCCGGCGCGCGGTGAAGCCGCCGGCGTTTCGTCCCCGTGGGCTACCCTCGTGTACGACCACGCTCTACCGGTCGCCGCAAGCGGCACACACGACTGAGGCTAATGCGTTCTTGCGAGCTCCGACCTCGTCATCATGAGACGACCCCGATGCGGCTGTTGGCGGCGCTCTTGGTGCCGCACGGGGCGTATGGTATACTTTTCACCAAGCATCCATGCGACCGCCATTGTAAATGACTGACAACCCCCAACCGCAAACAGCAGAAGAATTACTTGCACGCGCCCACGAATCGCTGTTGCGCACCGGCTTGACCGTGGCTGTAGCTGAATCGTGTACGGGCGGGCTGCTCGGTGCGGCTCTGACGGAGCGTTCAGGGTCCTCTGCATACTTCCTGGGTGGCGTGTTGGCATACGCTGATGGAGTGAAGACGGGCTTGCTCGGTGTGGACGGGGAGGTCATTACTGCCCACGGGGCGGTTAGCAGGCCGGTGGCCCTCACAATGGCGGGAGGGGTGCGTCGCCTGATTGGCGCGGACCTCGGTATCTCGATTACGGGTATCGCGGGGCCGACGGGCGGCACCGAGGACAAGCCGGTGGGCACGACCTTCATCGGGCTGTCGGGCCTCGGGACTGAGCAGGTAGAGCGGTTCGTCTGGAGTGGCGGCAGGGCAGAGAACCGAGCCAACTCGGTACGCGCCGCGCTAGAAATGCTCGTGCGATTGGTAGAGGGTAATTTGTCTGCCGTATCTCGCTCCTCAGTTCCGCCGCGGCAGCATGGCTCGGCAACAGACACGGCACAATAATAGATTAGAGAGAAACTTTGTACCTGAAGACTACGCTCCCTAACGGGCTGCGCATAGTAACGTTCCAGATGCCCCACACGAGGTCGGCGGCGGTCCAGTTCTTCGTACGCGTAGGCGCGCGCAACGAGAGCATGGAGAAGAGCGGCATCAGCCACTTCCTCGAACACATGGTGTTCAAGGGCACAGAGCAGAGGCCCAAGCCCGTGCTCATCTCGGAGGCCATAGAGGGGGTGGGTGGGTCCCTGGACGCCGCCACGGACCATGAGCAGACGAGCTACCGCGCCCTCGTGCCGAGCCTCTACTTCTCCAATGCCGTCGACGTTATCACCGACATGCTCCGGCGGCCCCTCCTGCGCGACGACGAGATTGTCCGCGAACGCTCCGTAATTATCGAGGAGATAAATTCCACGTTCGACTCGCCCGGCGATATCGTGGACTTCGTATTTGATGAGCTTATGTGGGGCGAGCACCCGCTTGGACGGGACATCGCCGGGACCAAGGCGACAGTTCGCCGCATCAAGCGCAACGACCTGGCGGGCCACCTAGAGGTCGGCTACAGGCCGGACCGGATAGTGGTGAGCGTCGCGGGCAACGTGGACCACGAGCAGGTGGTAGCAGAGGTGGAGCGCCGCTGGGGCGACCTGGCTCCGATAGGCGACCGCCACCTGCTGCCCGACCCCGACGCGCCTCACCTGAACGGCTCCGGGCCGAAGGTGCTGCCCTTCAAAAAACGCACGGAGCAGACTAACTTCATCCTCGGCGTGCCCGCGTTGCCCTACACCGACCCCAACCGCTATACGCAGGATGTGCTCGACGCGCTGCTTGGCGGGGGAATGTCCTCCCGGCTATTTGTGGAGATACGGGAGAATCGCGGCCTCGCCTACGCAGTGTCGAGTTTCGTCCGCAGCTACCGCGATACGGGGGCTTTCGGCGTGCACGCGGCGGTCGATACGCACCAGTTGCTGCCCGCGGTCCAGGGCGTGCTCGAAGAGCTCCTGCGCATGCGCGAAACGGCGGTGTCGGAAACCGAGTTGCGAAAGGTCAAAGAGTACATCAAGGGGCACACCCTGCTCAGCCTCGAACGCAGCGGGTACGTCGCTCACTGGGGCGGCTGGCAGGAGCTTATGATGGGCCAGATACAGACCGTAGACGACGTGCTGGACAAGATCGAAGAGGTTACGGCAGACGACGTTGCCCGCCTGTCCGAGTGGCTTTTCAGGGAGGAGCGCCTCAACCTGGCGTTCGTCGGACCCCAGAAGGATGCTGACGCCGTCCGCTCGGCCCTCCGGCTAAACTAACCAACCCGCCATTACTTGCCGAGGCTCCTTACTGAGAGCCTTTGTGGGTATCCCTGCCACCCGGTGGATAGAGTAGTATCATGTAGTGGGTAGCACTTCTCCGCAAGTCGCTGATTTCGCATTGTTTTGCGGCACTCGGCCCCCACACCTGCGGCGGCTTACCTACAACAGCCTGGGAGTAAAGACTATGAAGCCCTTCGTGCAGGACGCAGACTCGCTCAAAGAGTTGCTCGCGGTAGCTCGTGGCGATACCCCCGCCGACTTGGTGCTTTCCGGGGGCCAACTGGTGAACGTCTTCACGGGCGAGATTTACGCGGCCGAAGTCGCCATAAAAGGCGACAGGGTTGCGGGTGTGTCCACAGAGACGGGCACCTACGTTGGCAAGCAGCGCCTCGAACTGAACGGCGAATATATAGCCCCCGGCTTCATGGATGCCCACGTGCACATCGAGAGCAGCATGTTGCTGCCCGCCGAATACGCCAACGCGGTGATGCCCCACGGTACGACGGCCGTTGTCACCGACCCCCACGAGATCGCCAACGTTTACGGGCTGGATGGCATCAGGTTCATGCTGCGGGCCAGCGAAGGGTTGCCCTTGCGGGTGCTGGTCATGCTGTCGTCCTGCGTCCCGGCCACCGATATGGAGACCTCCGGTGCGCGCCTGGGCGTAGAAGACCTGGCCGCCCTCAAGGACGAGGCACGGGTGCTGGGTATCGCGGAGATGATGAACTACCCAGGCGTGACGCAGGGCACCGATGACATGGTGGGCAAGGCCCTACTGGGACATGGCGAGAGGAAGCGGGTGGACGGCCATGCGCCGCTCGTCGGTGGCACGCAGCTACAGGCGTACGCAGCCGCCGGAGTGACTTCCGACCACGAGTCGGTTTCGGCTGAGGAGGCGCTGGAAAAGCTGCGAGCTGGTATGCAGGTATTGATACGCGAAGGCTCTACCGCCCGCAACCTGGATGCCTTGCTACCCTTCGTGACCGGAGCCAATTCCCGCTTTTGCTCCTGGGCCACTGACGACAAACAGCCTGACGACCTGGAAACGCAGGGCCATATCGACCACAGCATCCGCCAGGCCATAAAGCAGGGTCTGGACCCCGTAATTGCCATACAGATGGCGACAATCAACACAGCGCGGCACTACGGCCTCAACGACATGGGGGCGGTGGCCCCCGGTTACCTGGCCGACATGGTCACGTTTGGCGACCTACACCACGTCCGGGTGTCGCGCACGTTCGCGGGGGGCCGCCTGGTTGCCGAGGGGGGCCGCATGCTCGAGCCGCTGGCGAACAAGGTCGTCCCGCCCGTGAAGGGGCTGCTGCTGCCGCCCCTGACTGAAGCCTCATTTCGGATCCCGGCGGCGGGCAGGCAGGCCAGGGTAATTGTCGCCCTGCCCGACCAGATAGTTACCGAGGAGTGCGCGCAGGATGTCACAGTCGAGGATGGCTGGGCGCTGGCGGACGCGGGGCGTGATATACTCAAGTTGGCGGTAGTAGAGAGGCACGCGGGCACGGGCAACGTGGGCCTCGGCTTCGTTCAAGGTTTTCAGCTCAAGGCGGGCGCTTTGGCTTCCAGTGTGGCGCACGATTCGCATAACGTGGTGGTGGTTGGGACCAACGACCGGGACATGTTGCTGGCCGCGAACGCCGTAATAGACATGGGTGGCGGCCTAAGCGCGGCACGCGACGGTGAGGTTCTGGCCCGGTTGCCTTTGCCGGTGGCGGGCCTCATGTCGGACCAGCCTCTTGGCCCGGTGCGGGACGCTCTATTGGTGTTGCTCAATCACGCGCGAGAGCTTGGCTGCCCGCTGTCCAACCCGTACATGGCTATGGCGTTCCTGGCCCTTCCTGTGATACCCGCGCTCAAGCTTACCGACAAGGGCCTGGTGGACGTACACAAGTTCTCGCTCGTGCCTCTATTCGTTTCCTGAGACCCTCGAGTCACAAGAAGGTAGCTTCCAGATGTCAATGCTTTCCGCGGACTTGCACAATCCAGCCGTTATACACGTCTTGCCCGAGGACGTAGCCTCCAAAATAGCGGCGGGCGAAGTAGTGGAGCGGCCCGCGTCGGTGGTGCGCGAGCTGGTTGACAACGCTATTGACGCCGGGGCGCGCCACGTCCGGGTAGAGATACGCGCGGGCGGGCGCGAGCTGATAAGGGTCAGCGACGACGGCTGCGGAGTGCGGCCGGACGACGTGCCCCGCGCCTTCCTGCGCCACGCCACCAGCAAGATCAAGACGGCGGAGGACCTGTGGGCGGTGAAGACGCTTGGCTTCAGGGGTGAGGCGCTCTTCTCGATCGCCGCAGTTAGCCGCATGAGCTTCTTGAGCAGGCCGCAAGACGCGGCGGTGGGCTACGAGATGGTCGTGGAAGGCGGCCACGTCACCTCGCACGGCCCCAAAGGCGCACCGCTCGGTAGCGTGGTCACCGTGCGCGACCTCTTCTACAACCTGCCAGCGCGCCTCAAGTTCCTCAAAAGCCCCCAGGCCGAGTCGGCGCATATCGCCGCGCTTGTGCAGCAATATGCCCTCGCGCACCCCATGCTGCGCTTCACCCTCACCAGCGAGGGGAGGCAAACGTTCCAGTCCCTGGGCGATGGCGACTTGCGGACGGCGGCTTCCTGCGTCTATGGCACCGAAGTGGCGCGTGCGTTCCTGCCCGTGGGCATCGAGCCGGACGAACAGGACGACCAGTGGGGCAGCCTCCTCGACCTGACGGTCTATGGCTACGTGTCTCCCCCGGCGCACTCTCGGTCGAATCGGCAGGCGATGCTCTTCTTCGTCAACCGGCGCGCCATACAGAGCCGCATGTTGCAGTACGCGGTTGCCGAAGCGTACCATTCGCTCTTGATGGTAGGGCGGCACCCTATCTGCATCGTGCACCTATCCATCGCGCCGGACCTCCTCGACGTGAATGTGCACCCGGCCAAGGCCGAGGTAAAGTTCCGGGACGAACGGGTGGTGTTTAGCGCGGTGCAGAAAGCGGTGCGCTCGGCGTTGCAGGCCCACGTACCGGCCCCGGCTTTTGGCTCGCGCGGCAACGAAGGCTGGAGCCTGGGCAGCGGCTCTACCGGCATCGAAGCTGAGTTTTCGGCCTCGGCGGGTTATGCGCCAGGCTTCCACCAGGAGCCCGAACACGCACAGGCGGACCTCTGGGGCGACACACCTGCCGCCCCCGCTTCTCCGCGCGCAGAGGAAGGCATCGAGCCGCTGCCCCCGCCACGACTCCGCAGTCTACCGCCCTTGCGCGTGGTGGGACAGGTCGGGACGACCTACATCATCGCCGAAGGCCCCGACGGCCTCTTTCTTGTGGACCAGCACGCGGCGCACGAGCGCGTTCTGTACGAGCAGTTGGGAGCGGCCATGTCGGCGGGTGCGCTGATGGTACAGCCGCTGCTAACCCCGGCCCCACTGGAGCTAACCGCACACCAGCGGTCGATGGTCGAGCCTGTGCTGCCGCTGCTGGCGGAACTGGGGTTTGAGCTGGAGGCATTCGGAGATAGCGCGCTACTCGTACGGGCGGTGCCGGCCATATATGCCTCCTCCAACCGCGATGTCGGTCGCGCCCTGCTCGAACTGATTGACGAAGTTATGTCAGGCACCGCGCCCGACAGATGGCGCGAGGAAATGGCGATTACGCTCGCCTGCCACAGCGCCATTCGCGCCGGACAGGCGCTGTCGCTCGACGAGATGCGCGCGCTCCTGAGCCAGCTTGAGCTTTGCCACTACCCGCGTTCTTGCGCTCATGGCAGGCCCACTATGCTCCACCTCTCGCAGATGCAGTTGGAGCGGGAGTTCGGACGCCGGGCCTAGAGCCGCTACTGGAACAGCACCCCTATTCCGCGGGTAAGCCCAGTGGCTACGAGCACGGCCAAAAGCGCGGCCGACAGCCCCATAGCACCAAAGAGAAAGAGCCAATCCCGCCTGGTGACACGCATCGTCTTGCGATAGGTGCGGGTCGGGAAAGCCCCGAACGCCCGGCTGTCCATCGCGATAGCCAGACGCTCCGACCGGCGGATGGCGCTTGCCAGCAGGGGCACGGCGTCGCGTCGCAGAGACTTGAAGCGGGCAAGAATGCCCCGGTCGCTGCCGAAACCCCTCACTTTGGCCGCCGCTCTGATGTTGGCGTACTCCTCGGCGAACAGCGGCACGAAGCGGTAGGCCACCAGCAGCGCGAACGCAAGCTTATAGCCGAGCCTCGCCTGCTGCACGAGGCTCAGCACAAGCTCTTGGGGCTCAGTAGTAGCCACGAACAGCAGCGACGTGGACACGAGGAAGAGCACCCGCAGCCCTATCGACAGGCCAATCTCAAGCCCCTCCCAGCTAACGGCCAGCGGGCCAAAGCTGAATAGTAACGTCTCGCTCGCAAGCGGCCTGTGGAAGATGGTGTTCAGCACGACAAAGCTGAGCGAAATAAGCAAGAAGGGTACGAGGCTCCTGAGCACCCCGCGAGGCGGCAAGCGTCCCAAGGTGAGCATCACCGTGACCGTGAGGGCAAAAAAGGTAAGAGGAGTCGCCACGTCGAAGATGAACGTGATGGCTATCATGACCAGGGCTATCGCCAGCAGCTTGATGGAGGGGTTCAGCGCGTGGAGGACGCTTCGCCCCGGCACGTACCGGAACGACTGCATAGCTCCTCCACGAATGGCGTAACGCTCGCGAACAGCGGGAATCCGGGCCAGCCCGCCCGCACCCGCTGCGACACCCGGTAGACGGGCGGCAGGTCCAGATGCGCGTCCCTTACCAGCAAGGCATCCTCGAACAGCCCTTCGACGTTGCCCTCGTACCGCACTTCCCCCCGCACCAGCACACCCACGCGCCGGGCGTACTCCCCCACCAGCTTCATGTCGTGGGTGATCATGATGACGGTTACGCCCCGCTCGTTTAGACGCTGTAGCTCCCTCATGATACGAGTGGCATTCTCATGGTCCTGCCCGAACGTCGGCTCATCGAGGATCAGAACCCTGGGGTCGAGCGCGAGCATGGTCGCCACGCTCAAGCGGCGTTTCTGGCCCTGGCTCAGAGTAAACGGGTTACTCTGCCTGTGCTCCCCCAGTCCGAAATCCTCAATGAGCCTTTCAACCCTGGCCCGGACCTCAGCTTCGGGCAGCCTGGCCGCGCGCAGGGAGTAAGCAAGTTCTTCAAACACGGTTAGCGCGACGAACTGGTGCTCCGGGTTCTGGAAGACATAGGCTACCTCGCGGCTAAGTCGCGCTGGCGCAATCCGGGTGATGTCCTCCCCCGCGAGGGTGATAGAGCCTGCCTGGGGCCGCACAAGGCCGACCAGGTGCTTGGCCAGCGTCGTCTTTCCGGACCCGTTCGGCCCAAGCAGCGCGTAGAAGTCTCCCTCTCGCACCAGGAGACTGGCATTTCGCAGGGCTGAAGCTCCTTCTCGGTAGCGATATGATAAGGCGTTGACACTGATGAGAACCGGGCGGTCCGGCTGGTCTGCTTCGGCGGCCGCAACAGGTGGTTTGGGACCGAAGTTCGCGACGAGCGCGCCAACACCGGCAGAGGCTTCATCTACGGTCAGCGGGTAGGGCTGCAATGCTAGTCCCCTCCCCAGGAGGCGGTTCGCGAGCTCGGACACCTGTGGCAGCCAAACGCCAAGCCCCTCAAGCAGCTCGCGGCCTTCTTCGAGCACCTGGCGCGCTGTCCCTTCGAGGGCAACTTTGCCATCCCAGTCCAGCACTGCTATGCTATCAACCTGCTCGACCAGTTCGTCCAGCTTGTGCTCGATGATGAGCACCGAAATGTCACCGGCCTTGAGGCGGGAGAGGAGCTTGAAGAAGTCAGCAGTACCCGCGGGGTCGAGGTTGGCGGTCGGCTCGTCAAGCACCAGGATTGACACGCCCATTGCGAGGGTGGAGGCGAGGGCGAGTCGCTGCTTCTGACCGCCGCTGAGCGCACCCGTGCTGGTCCCTTCAAGCCCCTCCAGGCCCACCTGTCCCAGCGCTGCCGCGACCCGTAGACCTATCTCCTGCGGTGGCACGCGCAGGTTTTCCATGCCGAACGCCACCTCATCCACGACGGTGAGGGTGGCAATCTGCGCCTCCGGGTCCTGGAACAGCATACCGACCTGCGCGGTGAGAGCCGCCAGTGTGGTCTCGGTTGTTGGTGTGCCATTAACGAGGACACGGCCCCGCAGGTCACCCTCCATCTGGTGAGGGATAAGCCCGTTGAGGGTGAGGGCCAGGCTGCTTTTCCCGGCCCCGCTCGGCCCCAGGAGGAGCTTGATTTCACCACGCCGTAAGGTTAAATCGACGCCCCTGAGCACCACCCTTCCTTCCTGGGGATAGCGCAAGCGCAGCCCCTCCACGGCAAGCGGCGGCGCCGAAGAATCTGACACTAAAAGTCCTCGGCTGTGGCGTACCGCGCTCTGCGGTCACGACCTATCTGGAATCGGTCCAGAACGCCGGTGGCTAACAGGGCTTCACCCAGCAGCTTGCCGGGGATCACTGCCAACAGCAGCACCCCTATCACGAACGAACCGCCCGTGATCGCGAGCAGTGTGAGATCCAACCCCGAGTAGTAAATTGGCACGTAGTAGATGAACCCCGTGACTGCGGAGGCGGCACCGGCCAGGGCCAGCGTTGGCCAATTGTAGCGCCGCCAGCCGGTGAGCATGAAAATCACCTCCGCACCCATACCCTGGACCAAGCCGCCAACCGCCGCGCCAACGATGCCGTAGGGGCTACCGGCGAGCACCGATACAGCGGCGGCCAGCGTTTCGGCAAAGAGGGCGGCACCGGGCCTGCGGACGATGTAAGGTACGAGGATGGCAGGTAGGAACCAGAAGCCCTGTGCTATGTCATTCCAACCCAGGGGCAGCCAGCGGACAAACCCGTCGTAGACAACCTGCCACTGCACGAACAGCGGCCCGAACGCGGCGGCGACTAAGGCCAGCAGCAGGATGTCGCGCGTTTGCCAGTTGGCGAACACGGTGTTGCTCATGCGCGCGGCGACCAAGACAACGACGAACACCAGGAGCCAGAAGAACGCCGTCAGCAGGCTAAGCCACACGTTATCCCCGCCAACGGTCTGCGCTAGCCATCCATAGAATGTTATCCAGCCCGCAAAGAGCGCCAGGAAAGCCAGCCCCGCCACAACCATCAATAGGGTGGGTGTTGGGGCGGGCTGTGGCCTGTAGCCGCTATCTGGATTGGTTTGAATTGCCATCACTTTCCTCCGTTGAACGTCCTGAACGGACAATAATCACCATGAGCAGCCCGCTCTCGTAGTAAACGCGCGGGGCGGAACCTGTCACTTCATTACTGACTCCTCTGCCCCGGCCGACTAACAGTGTCTCGCCCTCCAACGGGTACAGCAGGTCGTTAGTGCTCACTCCCCCGGCATCGCCTCCAATTGGAAGCAAGCTCACCGTGTCGCCCACGGAGGCCGGAAGTGCGTTCCAGCGGCCCGGCTTGGCGAGCATAGCAACCTGAGCCCCGTCCGCCACCCGCACGTCTCGCCCGGCGAGCTGGGGGTGTGTGAGGAGCAGCAGGTTCGCAAGCGAGTGGTCCAGCCGCCCTCCGACTGCCCCCAGCACTATGATGGTGTCGGGCTGCCAGGCGAGCGCCGCGAGGGCCGCCAGCTCGGTGTCGGTCTCGACTTTGGTCTCGTGCCGGAAGCGCTCGAACGCAATGCCCTGGGCTTCGAGTTGTTGTATCAAGGCCGGGTCGCTGCTGTCGAGGTCGCCTATTACCAGGTCCGGGACGAGACCCAGGCGCGCGGCCAGGGTGGTCCCTCCGTCCGCCGCGATCACGACGTCCGGGGGCGGCAGATGGCGCAAGCGGTGTGGCGACGACCAGACGGGGCTTGCGGCTAGCACCCACACGCAGCGACTCTTCGGCGGTTCGGACATACGCCGTTGCTCCTCTCTCTGGTGCAACAAAAAACCACATCCGGGCACTGGGGATGTGGTCGTTCAATCGATAAGTCTGCTTTCCCTACGCTGGCATTACCCAGAATCAGGTCACAGGGTCCGCGACGAGCCGGTCGCGTTCTCAGCCTGGCTTACCCAAGCTCCCCCAGCAATCTATACACTTGTTAACTTGCGTCTGTAGATACTATACACCTATGAGGGAGTCGTTTCAACCACACCATCACCCACAGACGGCAAGGCGTCCCTATCCGCCCGCTCCTAACCCCCCACGCCGCTGCCTGGCTGCCTCGAACAAGATCACCGCCGTAGCCACAGCCGCGTTGAGGGACTCTGTGCCGCCGGCCATAGGGATTGCCAGCAGCCCGCCTCCCTTTGTGGCGAGCCTTCGCGCTTCCTCTCCCAGGCCGTGGGCTTCGTTGGAGACTATCATGGCGGCGGGCGCGTTCCAGTTGACCGCGTCGTAGGTCAGGGACCCTTCCGCTTCGGCTGCATAGACGCCGGCAGCCGGAATGCCGAGGTTGGCGAGAGAAGTCTCAATCTGAGACCATGTGGCGTCCGGAAAACAGGGTAGGCGAAAGTGCGCGCCCATCGCGGCCCTGACCACCTTGGGGCTGTAGAGGTCCACGCAACGCCCGGTGAGCCACACCCCATCGACGCCGGATGCCTCCGCCGTGCGCAGGATGGTGCCCAGGTTGCCGGGGTCCTGTATGTCGTCGCAGACGAGGGCGAGGGCGGCCTTACCGGTGCTGGCAGGTTCAGTCCAACCAGGGATGGGGAAGGCGGCGACCACTCCCTGTGGGTGCTGGGTGTCGCTTGCGGCGGCAATGGCCCTCGCCGTGGCCTCAAACACTCGGCCCGTGGCGGAGCGCGCGATGGCTTGCAGCCTGCCCAGTAGCATGCGCCCCTTCTCGGTCCTGCCAAGGGCCTCAGCATCGTACAGGCATGAACTCGCGACCCGACCGGCGTCGAGCGCGTCCGTGACTACTCGGACGCCTTCAGCAAGGAACAGCCCGGCCTCGCGGCGGTGCCGAGCACTCCCGGCCAGCGAGCGCAATAACTTGACGATTGGGTTTGACGGGCTATCTATCAGCATGATCTTGGGCACACAAAAGGGCGACCGCTCAACCGAGAGTCGCCCTGGGTGTCAACAAGTTAGGTGCGCCGGCGATCAGGCGTCGGCGGTTTCGGCAGTTGAGGGAGCAGTCGCGTCCGCGCTCGTCTCACCCGCCGCGGGCAAAGCCGGGACCTCGGCCATCTCTTCAGCGTCGGCTATGGCTTGCGTGGCTACGCGCTGGATCAGTTCGGGCGCGACGGGCCTGCCACCGGCAAGGGCCACCAACTGGGCGAACGACGCGGCGTCTCGCACGGCTAGCTCGGCCAGCATCTTGCGGTCGATTGTGACCCCCGCGGCGGCAAGGCCGCTGATGAACTTACTGTAGGATAGCCCCCCGAGCCGGGAAGCGGCGTTGATGCGAGTAATCCACAGGCGGCGCATGTCGCGCTTGCGCGTGCGGCGGTCGCGGTATTGGTACGCGCGCGACTTCATGACTATCTGGTTCGCGAACCGGAACAAACGGCTGCGCGTGCCCCTGAAACCTGAAGCGGCCTTGAGTATCTTTACGTGCCGCCGGTGCCGTGTGACACCTCTCTTCACGCGTGGCATCTCTCTGTTTCTCCTTTGTTGAAGCTGCTACCGTAGGCTACCGGCCTGCCAAGCCGGTCATTGGAGGCAATACGGAGCCGCTAACTGATAAAAGGCTGCGCGGGCCGTTACGATACGCCGTAAGGCAGCAACTTCTTGACGTTGCCTTCCTGGCTCGGGTCGAGCGGGAACATGCGGTCGAACATCCGCTTCACGCGGGGCGACTTCCGGCGGCGAAAGTGGCTCTTCATGTGCTTGGTGCGCATGATCTTGCCGGAACCGGTAATTTTGAACCTGCGGGCCGCACCCTTGTGCGTCTTCATTTTAGGCATGGAGTCGCTTGCTCCTGTGGGAATATATGGCCGAATAAGCAGCATCTTTTGCGACCTGCTTCCGCAGGCCACAGTCCGTAATTATAGCACATGTGGGCATGCTATGCAAACCGCTTGGGAAGCGCACCGGCGCGTTCGTGACTGCCCGCCACCAATGGCTACAACAGCCCCGCGTATTGCAGGCCACTGAGGGAGTCAGTGGCCTTTCGCACGTCTAAACCCTTACTTAGTAGAAGAACGTGGAACCTGCCCAGGCCCTCCATTGACACGAGGGTCTGCAAACCGCGTCTGTAGTTGAGCGCCTCCGTTACGTCTGACGTGTGGCCTTCGACCGTGAGCGACGTGCCAAGCCCTAGCCCCACCAGGAAGGAGGCCTGTCTGGTCATGCCCACCAGCGAGAAGCCCGCCCTCTCTGCTTCGTCCTGGAGGGCCGTAAAATCCACGAGCGCCGTGATGTCCTGTTGCCCTGGGTGCGCCAGTATGTCATGAGTGACGGCACCCCCATAGTAGCCGAGCAGAGTCCCCTCGCGGCGCGCACCCGAATAGCGGGCCGGTTGGGTGTCGCCGTAGTCTATCAGGGTTACCAGCCCGCGGCTAAAAACCCGTGACGCCTGCTTGAACCACTCTGCGCCGGCAAGGTTGATTTCGATGCGTTCGCCCGGGGCTAGCTCTATCCGGTAGCGAGCGAGGAACTTTTTGAGGCGAGCATCTGACGGCTCGCCGTACACGAGCTCAAATGCCTCCGCCTCCCCGGTACCGGCGTATTGCTCTAGTATCGCACCATCGCGATTCTCCAGCACGTGCACCGGGAAGGCGTCTATGAACTCGTTGCCTATGAGAGCTCCCTCCACGGCGGAGGGCAGCTCGCGCAGGTCCGTAGCCCATGAGACATATCCCCCGAAGCCTGATAACAAGCGTTGCTTCTGTTCAGCGCGGAGGGCCGGGCTGATTTCAACGAGCCAGTAGTGACAGCGTTGGCAGAGGGTAGGATGGTGAGAGGCGAGGGCGGCCAGGATGTCGGCGGCCAGCGTGCCACGACCAGGGCCACACTCAACGATGTGAAACTTCGCCGGCTCTCCCAGCAGAGCGTCAAGCTCGGCGAGGTGGCGTGCGAGTAGCTGGCCGAAGGCGGGGGAGGTCTCGGGGCTAGTCAGGAAGTCCCCCTTCGGACCGATGTTGGGACCGCGCGTATAGTAGCCGTACTCCGGGTGGTACAGGGACCACTCCATGAAGCGGGCGATGGTAACCGGCCCGTGCGTCTCTATCTCTCGCCTGATAAAACCTGCGAGCAATTCTCCACTTGATTGCGAGGGCATCATCATCATGATATACTCTGGCACAAGGAATGCCAATCTTCTGAGACGAAGGAACCTAGCTTGACTGCTGCCCAAACTTGTCGTCGGTGCCACACTCCGCTACAGGCCGGTGATGTTGCGTGCCCCACGTGCGGGCTGCGTGTCGCTCCGCCCCCTGGACCTGCTGCTCCACCTGTCCTGACCGCTGCTCAGCCGGAGCAGGTTGCACCGGCTGCAAGTCAGGGGATTTCAGCTTCAGACGCGGCGAGGAGCGAACCTGCTGCCAACCCTGTTCCAGGTCCGGGCCCCAAATCGGAACGTGCGAGCAGCGCCCCTGAGCCACCGCGCCCTCTCAGGGAGCTTGCGACGCCACCCCAAGCGCCGCCCGACCTCTTTGGTGACGGCGAGGGCAAGACTACGTTCCTCCGTGGCACAGGACCGCTCAATCCTGACGTGGCAGGACCGCCTCCAGCGAACGAATTGACGGCCCGGCTTCCCACGGGCGGATACGTCGGCTCGTCCGGCAATACAGGCCCGCTCCTGCACACCGGACCGCTGAGGACAGGCCCCTTCGACCAGTCGGTGCTGGCCCAGGCCCCCGGCCAACCCGAGCCAGCTGGTACGGGCAAGCAGACCCCCCGCGGTGCTCTAGAGCTGCTTCCGCAGGAGAGTGTCGCGTTCCAGCTCGGGGCGCTGTACCTGACCACCAAGCGGGTGATCCTGCTGGCTCCATCGGTCATTCGCTCGGCTTTTATCAGAGACATCGACGCGGTAGGCACCTTCACGGAAAGAGCTTCGGGCTGGTTCCTCTTTGGCAGCGTGCTTATGCTGGCTGGAGCGGGCCTGAGCGTCTACCTTTCGCTTGCCAGGACTACTCAAAGCCTGGAACTCGCCTATCCGTGGCTCTACATTATCGACCCTCTATATTTTGGCCTCCTGCTGCTGGCCGGTGCTATCCTTACGCTGGTGCGCTACTTCTTCCATGTCAAGCGCACTCTTTTCATCTCGGTAAGGGGAAGACCCCTCATCACGGTCAGTATTGCTGACTGGAATACGCGCAAACTGGAAGGGATGGACTCTTTCGTAAACGCCTTCTTCCAGATCAAGGACCACATGACCGGGGAACTGGACGCCAGGCAGGTGGAAGGTCGCTGACGCCGTAATTAAGGGCAGGCGAAGATAGGCACCGGAAAGAGGGCGACTGCCGCCCTCTTTTTGCGCTTAGACTCTGGCTTAGGAGGCGTCACTCCTCTGAGGCGAGCTTTTGATGGCCGTTCATGGGAGGGCAGAAGTGAGGCAGCCCGGCCTGGCTTAGCGGAGTGCCGCAGAACGGGCACCGTGGCCTTCCGGCTGATACCACCTCAATCGCGTTCAACTGAAGGGCTTCCATCTGAGCGCGGCCCGCAAGACACCGTAGCGTGGGCGGCTCGTCGCTATCCTCGTCCGTCTCCTGCTCGTAGGCTTCTAGCGCGATCAAGTCCTCGTCGGGGTCGTAGCGGAGGCCGAGGGCCACCACGTGGATCTCGATGTCAGGCACTGCGGGGAAGCCGGGGGGCTTAGGGTTGGACACAGGCTCAGTGCGGCTGGGTATCGCGAGGCCCTGCGTAGTGTCGATTTCGACAAGCATCCTACCTATGGCGTCCGCCAGCGCCTGAAGCTGCTGCTTTTCCAACCACAGGTGCGCCGTAAGGGAGTTGCCCTGTGCAAGGACCCGGAATGTGCGCTGTCCTGGGAGGCCCAGCGCCTCGGCACCAATCCAACTGACTTTGCCTACGTTATGCTGCGGTCTGTTCATGCTCATGTGTGCGACTCCCGGCGTCCAAAGGTAGAGGCCCGCTACGGCCAAGTGAAGCAAGCCGAACTGCCGCCCGGCTCAAGCACATAACCGGCCCGGACTATGCCTGCTTGTTAAGTACCGTCCGCTTTTGTATCATAACATGGAGAAAATTACCAACCGGGCACATACCGGCACGATCTACACCCCCCCTGGACCACAAGCTTATGACCCAAGAAAGCCAGTCATACCCGACTGCCCCCCGCCGCAACCGGCCTTCACGACGTGTTGTAACCAGCAGTGAGGAGGAGCCGGGCCTTCTCACCCTTGACTTCCAGGGTGTGTCGGCTGCATATGGCGATGCCTTGTTATTCATCGGCTATGAAGTGGAGGGGCGGCTGGAAGTGGTCGTGTACCCGCGCTACCGCTTCCCCTCCGACGACCGCGTGCAGGGCTACCTCGGCTACCTGTGGGTAGAGCCTGGCACGCCCTGGGAGGTGGTACTTCGCCACGTAGACGGCATTACGGACGCCGCGCAGACTAACTACCGGACAGCCGTCGCCCTCCGCTCGCAGGAGCTTCGGGCGCAGGGCAGCCGCTTTGAAGCAGCCTACGATGCTATCGCGGACGCATTTCGCGAAAGCTGGCATGGCTTCGAGTTAAGGTTGGCCCGGTACGGAGAGGCGCGCAAGGAAGGCGTCACGTTCACTGGACGCCCCCCCGGTCCGGTCCTTGCCACCTGGCGCGGCGAGACTTACACGGTACTGGTGTTTGAAACAGGCTCCATTTGCATGCTGTCGGGCGACCAACGCTCCCGTTTCGAGCAGGTCGATGTAACCCTGGAGGACTAAGCCAGCTCCTGCTGCCGGAGCTTTTGGCGATAGTCGTGCACAGCCTGCTTGAGCGTGCCGAGCGCGAGGGTGGCGCACTTGGGGCGGCTCATCACCACCTCACGGCCAAGCTCATCGATGATGATGTCCTGCTGCAAGTCCTCTATGTCGGCCAGCGACGCGCCCTCCATGCGCTCCGAAACCAGCTCCGCGGCGGCCTGGCTGATCGTGCAGCCCTCGCCTTCGAACCTGATGGCTTCGACCCTGCCTGCCTCGTCAATTTTCAAGTGCATGGTGATAACATCCGAGCACCCAGGATTTCCGCCGAGCGACGACACGTCGGCATCATCGAGGTGGCCTCTGTGCTCCGGGTTCTCGTAGAGCTCCAATAAAGTCTCGATAGCTGTTTGTCTGTCCACGTTCTTTTGCTTCCTCTACGTATCTCTTGCTTCGATTCTGGGCTAACTATCTACGCCAGTCTTGTGTTGGCTCAAACACCATTATAGCAGTTGGTAGTAATGGCTGCATGCACCGGGCTAACGTCGTGGCCGTTCTCGGGTTAAATAGCGGAGGCAGAACCACATCGTAGTTCTGCCTCATCTTTGGCTCCGCGGCCAGGACTCGAACCTGGGACAATCCGATTAACAGTCGGACGCTCTACCAACTGAGCTACCGCGGAACGTAATTCGACCCACGCCATTCTAGGGTACGTGGAAGTATACGGCATTGGGAGGCGGGTGTCAAGGAATTTGGGGCGAACCTGCGCCCGGTCACAAGGGCCGCTCTCCGGGCCGGTGCGCCCTCACAGGGCTACTGAGCGACCCAACGGAGGCGGCTTGTACCTGAGGTCCGCGAGTGCACCATGCGCGCCCGCCTCAAGCCACTCTCAGTTGCTCCTTCTACGCCCCTGCTGCACGGCTCATGCCTTGCCCCCGCTGAGCGCTGAACTCTCCGGCCACTGCGCGTTCCATTGCTTGCCAATGAAGGGGGAGGGTAATGGCCATGTGCCTGTCCGCCCAATGCCAGTTGTGCGTGGCCTCGGGTTCAACGGCGTCCACGCCGTTCTCGATATTGCGCGCGCTCAGCAGACCAATCACGTGCTGGGCACGATAATAGTTCGACTGCCACGGCTCTGCTTCTTCAGGCCCACTGCGGATGAGCCACTGCACGCTCGCAAGGGATGACCAGTTGGCGGTGGCTATCAGGTTCGCGGGGCTATTGGCCGCGACGTGGTCGAGGTCGCGTGGCCGCCCGAAGGCAGCGTCGAACATAGCGTTGTTCAAGACCCTGTCTCGCACGCGCACGCCGCGACCCTGGTTGGTGGACCACAGAAAGGTGCCATCGAAGGAGCCGGCCGAGCAGAAAAGCTCCGGGTGCTGGGCCGCTATCTTGATAGACTGGAACCCGCCGAGAGAGAAACCGTCCACGGCGCGGGCCTGGCGGTGGGGGATGGTCCGGAAGTTGGCGTCAATATACGGCACCAGCTCGCGCACGAAGTAGTCCTCGAACTGCCCCGTGCCGATGCCCGGCTCGTCCCGCGCGAGCGCAGGCTCCCTGAAGTTGACCAGGAGGCCGGGCACCCTGTTATTGTCGCTGCTGGTGCCGGGGAAGACCAGGATCATGGGGCCGACCAGGCCTTCATCAAGCAAGAGGCGGTACACGTCTATCACGCTGCGGCCGTGGCGCGAGTGGTCTTGCTGCCGGTGGACCCATTCGCGTTCGTGCCCTCTGAACAGGAAAAGCGTGGGGTAACGCTCCCTGCTGCTTCCGGCGCTGGAGTAACCCGGCGGCAGGGACACGTAAAAACTCTTCTCCACCCCAAGCACGGCACTATCAATAGTTACTCGCCTGGCACGAGGGTCGATAGGCCGGTGGCTCAGCGCGCTGCCGCGCTGCTCGTCGTGCTCTTCCTCTGTAGCTTCATCGTTGTCTTGCGGCATGGCCGATATTATACAATAATCATGCCGCGCCATGAACGATAATAGACCCACGACGGGGCCGTCACCTTCGTGTGTGATCTGCTGGCCCCGGCGGGAATCGCTTTGACAAGGTATAGGGCTTGTGATAAGATGGCTGCGCCTATGCGCGAAAAAGGACACCCGAGGAACCGCGTTGTGGCCCCATGCTTCTGCATTATTCTTTTCATCGACGTTCCAGTTACGAGGAGGTAACTAATGGCAACTTCCACCAAGCCCAAGGTGGATTCCAACAGCCGCCGCTCGAAGACGAGCGCCAGCAAGCCGAAGCACGAAGAGCTAGGGCTTGGCAAGGAGCAGCTACTGGACATGTGGTACTACATGCTCCTGGCGCGCTCGCTCGACGAACGCATGTGGCTGCTCAACAGGCAGGGCAAGGCCCCCTTCGTGATCTCATGCCAGGGACACGAGGCGATACAGATTGGGGTATCCTTCGCCCTGGAGCGAGGCAAGGACTGGTTTCTGCCGTACTACCGGGACCTCGGTGTGTGCCTCGCCCTCGGCGTGACCCCGCGAGAGACCATGCTACAGCACTTCGCCAAGAAGGACGATCCCAGCAGCGGCGGGCGGCAAATGCCCGGCCACTATGGCTACCGAAAGCTGAAGATCGTCACCGGCTCTTCTCCGGTGGCTACGCAGTTCTGCCATGCGGTCGGCGTGGCCCTCGCCTCCAAGCTGAAAGGCGCGGACGAAGTGACGCTCGTTTCAGGTGGCGAAGGGGCCACCTCCAAGGGAGATTGGCACGAGGCCATGAACCTGGCGGGCATACACAACCTGCCGGTGATTTTCCTGATTGAGAACAACCAGTACGCAATCTCGGTGCCCGTGCCGATGCAGGTAGCGGGCGGCAGCGTGGCGGCGCGTGGCGCGGGCTATGGCATGCCGGGGGTGGAAGTGGACGGCACCGACGTGCTCGCGGTCTACGAGGTGGCGCTGGAAGCCGCGCGCCGCGCCCGGGCCGGTGAGGGCCCAACGCTCATCGAGGCCAAGACCTACCGCCTAACCGCTCACTCTTCCGACGACAACGACCGCACCTACAGGGGGCGCGACGAGATCGAGCTGTGGCGCGCCAAGGAACCGATCCCCAAGTTCCGCCAGTACCTGCTGGACAGCGGCATCGCTACAGAGGAGGAACTGAGCGAGGTGAAGCAGCGCATCGACGCGGAGGTGAACGACGCGACGGACTGGGCCGAAACGCAGCCCGTGCCCTCCGCAGACGACACGCTCAAGCACGTATTTGCCACCCCGGAGGAGAAAGCGCAATGGCGGTAAAGACTATGATCGAAGCCATACGCGACGGGCTTCGGGAGGAAATGGAGCGGGACGATCGCGTGTTCGTCATGGGCGAGGACGTGGGGCCGCGCGGGGGCGTGTTCGGCGTAACCGATGGCTTCTTCAAGCAGTTCGGGCCGACCCGCGTGATTGACGCCCCGCTTGCAGAGTCGGTAATAGCCGGGGCGGCAATTGGGGCTGCGATCAACGGCATGAGGCCGGTCGCGGAGATGCAGTTCGCGGACTTCAGTCACCCGGCGATGGACCAGATCATGAACGAGGCGGCAAAGATTCGCTACCGCTCGAACGGCGCGTTCAACGTGCCGATGGTGGTGCGTATGCCCTACGGGGGCGGAATCCACGGCGCGCTCTACCACTCGCAGAGCGTGGAGGCCCTCTACGGCCACATCCCCGGCCTGACGGTGGTCATCCCCTCTAACCCTTACGACGCCAAGGGCATGCTCAAGGCCGCCATACGCGATCCCGACCCGGTGATCTTCCTGGAGCACAAGGGTGCCTACCGTCTCATCAGGGGCGAAGTGCCGGACGGGGACTATACCGTGCCCCTGGGCAAAGCCGCCGTGGTGCGGGAGGGCAGCGATATGACCGCCATAGCCTATGGCATGATGCTGCACCACTGCCTGAAAGCGGCCGAGGAGATGGCGAGCGCGGGCGTCCAGGTGGAGGTAGTGGACGTACGCACCATAAGCCCGCTCGACCGGGATACTATCATCGAGTCGGTGAAGAAGACCGGTAAGGCGCTCGTCGTATACGAGGACAATCGCAGCGGCGGCTGGGGGGCCGAGATCAGCGCCTCCATTGCCGAGGCTGCGATAGAGTACCTGGACGGCCCCATCCTGCGCGTCACCGGCCCCGACGTGCCCGCGATGCCCTACAACCACGCGCAAGAAGAGTTCTTCATGCCGAACCCGGAGAAGATACTCAGCGCGATGCGAGAGCTTGCGGCCTATTGATGGTGCCGAGCTGCCACTGAAGAGGACCGAGTTGGAGTGCTCCTGGCACTGTAAGTGCTGGATGCGTGCTTCGGTAACATGCGAACGGAAAAGAAGAAACAGACAAGGAGACAACCCACATGGCGATTTCCCCGGTTACGATGCCACAGCTTGGTGAGAGTGTTACCGAGGGTACGATAGGCAAGTGGCTCAAGCAGCCCGGCGACACGGTGGAGAAATACGAGTCGATTGCCGAAGTCATCACCGACAAAGTAAACGCCGAAATCCCCTCGCCCGTTTCGGGCGTGATCCGGGAGTTGAAGGTCGAGGAAGGCGCCACCGTGCCCGTCGGTACCGAAATCCTCACTATCGATGAGGGCGGCACTGCTGGTGAGGCCCCGGCACCGCAGCCGGTGGCGGCGGCCGCGCAGGCCCCCGCTCCAGCCCCGGCTCCCGCCGCAGCCCCGGCACCTGCGGCCGAGCCGCAGGCATCCGCCCCCGCTCCCGCCCCGGCAACGTCAGCACCCGCTGTGACCGTCCCCGCTAGCCCGCCCCCCGCCAGCAGCGGCACCGATAATGGCAGGTCAGAAACACAGCCGCCCGCCGACATGGGTGCTGCCGTAGCGGCAAACGTGCCGGACTCGGAGACGCAGTTCTACTCAAGCCTGAGCGGCGGCCCCTCGACGATTCCGCAGACTTCCACCGATAGCGACGAGATGCGGAAGCGCTACACTCCGGCGGTGCGCCGTCTTGCGGAGGAACATGGGGTCCAGCTAAACGCGGTGAAGGGCACTGGCAGCGGCGGCCGTGTGACGAAAGAAGACGTGCTCCAGTACGTTGCTCAGCGCAGCGCGGCACCCGCGCCGGCGGCTCCGGCTCCTGCTCCGGCTCCGACCGCGCCATCCCCTGTGACCCCTTCAGCGCCGGCGCAACAACCTGCCATGGCTGCGGCTCCCGCGCCCGTGCCTTCAATGCCGGCTGTGTCGGGCGACACGCCTATGGGCCTCACGCCCATGCGCCGCGCCATTGCCGAGCACATGGTGAGGAGCGTGCACACGTCGCCGCACGCCTGGACCTCCGTCGAGATCGATATGACCAACGTAGTCAAGTACCGCGAGAGCATCAAGAAGAGCTTCGAACAGCGTGAAGGCATCAGCATTACGTACCTGCCGTTCTTCATCAAGGCTGTGATTGACGCGGTAAAGCAGGTGCCCCAGGTGAACGCAGTCTGGAGCGACGAGCAAGGCGTGGTGCTCAAGCGCGAGATCAACGTGGGTATCCCTATCGACATCGGGGAGGGCCTCATAGTCCCCGTGATCCACGGCGCTGACAACCTGAGCGTTACGGGTATCGCGCGCAAAGTCTACGAGCTGGCCGAACGCGCCCGCGCCAACAAGCTGACCCTGGCGGACATCCAGGGAGGCACGATTACGGTGAACAACACGGGTGCGCTCGGCACTATCATGACCCACTCGATCATCAACCAGCCGCAGGCTTGCCTTGTGACGATGGAAGCGGTAGTCAAGCGTCCCGTGGTTATCGACGACGCCATCGCTATCCGCAGCATGATGTACTCGGTCATAGCCCTCGACCACCGTATCCTCGATGGCGCGGTTGGCGCGCGGTTCCTTCGCCTCATCAAGCAGAGCCTGGAGGGTTTCGACCCGGCCACGGCCAGCCTGTAGTCGGTAAACAAGCAGGGCGCGTGCTCGGCAACGGTGCCGGGCGGCGCCCTGTGTTATAATTTCTGCATACGAGACATCGTTCCCATATCAAGACCGGATAGAAAATTCCGTGTGGGGCTTCAGGGCGGAGCACGGGCAGGAGATACATCAAAATGGCAGATACTATGAACAATGCGCCCGGATCACCGCTGGAGCTAAAGCCTTACAGCCGCCCCGGCGGTCCGGCGAGACCCATCGGCACCCAACCCGCGCCAATCGAGCGCAAGCCCGACTGGCTGACCGTAAAGTGGCAGCAGGGCGAGAACTACCGCGACCTCAAGGGCCTCATGCGAGAGCTGGGCCTGCACACCGTTTGCGAGGAAGCGCATTGCCCGAACATATCGGAGTGCTGGGAGCACCGGACCGCCACCTTCCTCATCCTGGGCGACACATGCACGCGGTCCTGCGGATTCTGCGCCATCAAGACGGGCCGCCCCTCGAAGCTTGACCGCCAGGAGCCGGAGCGAGTGGCGCGCGCTATCGAGGCGCTCCAGTTGAAGCATGCCGTCATCACGTCGGTGAACCGAGACGAACTCGAAGATGGCGGCGCGGAAATGTTCGCCGAGGTGATACGCCTGACCCGCGAATACGTGCCCGGCTGTGGCATAGAGGTGCTCATACCCGACTTCAAGGGGGTTTGGTGGGCCCTCGAACGGGTGATGGACGCCCAGCCCGACATCCTCAACCACAATGTCGAGACTGTGCCCCGCCTCTACTACATCGTGCGCCCGCAGGCCAAGTACGAACGCTCCCTGGAACTGCTCCGCAAAGCCCGGGAGATGGACACGGCAGGCCGCAGCTTCACGAAGAGCGGCATCATGATCGGGCTGGGCGAGGAGTGGGACGAGGTAGTGCAAACGATACGCGACCTGCGCGACCACGATGTCGATATCCTCACCGTGGGCCAGTACCTCAGGCCGTCGTTCAGGCATCTTCCCGTGCTCAAGTACTACACGCCCGCGGAGTTCAAAGAACTTAAGGAAATCGCGTTGGGCATGGGCTTCAAGCACGTGGAAAGCGGCCCGCTGGTGCGGTCGTCCTACCATGCACACGAACAAGTCCAGGCAGCAGGCGCGTAGGGCGGGAGCACACTACATGGCTGACACGATCCAGGGGGTGGAGTCGCGGACTCGCCCCCTTTCTATTCTCGACCTGGGGCTCATTCCTTACCCTGACTGCTGGGCCCTCCAAAAGCGCCTCGCCTCGGAACGCGCCGAAGGGTCGATAGGGGATACGCTGCTGTTGCTCGAACACCCGCACACCTACACATGCGGTAGGAGGGGCGGCCGAGACCACATACTCATCAGCGAGCAGGAGCTGCGAGACCGGGGGATTGCTGTGCTCGACGTGGACCGTGGGGGCGACGTAACATACCACGGGCCGGGCCAATTAGTGGCTTACCCAATCGTGCAACTGGCAGAAGAAGGCCGCGCGGTGGATTACCACGCCTATTTACGCGCCTTGGAACAGGCGCTTATAAATACATTAGCTGATTTCGCAATAAGCGCATCACGCATTCAGGGCTATAGTGGCGTCTGGGTGCATAACGCCCAGGGTGACGAGAAGATAGCAGCAATCGGGGTCAAAGTAGACGCGCGCGGGGTTTCGAGCCACGGTATCGCGCTCAACGTTAACACGGACCTCCGGTACTTCACATATATCGTACCTTGCGGCATCGCGGAGAAAGGTGTCACATCAATGCAACGGTTGATGGCGACGACGCCCTCGATGGCTGAAGTCAAGTCAGTGCTAAGCCGCGCACTCAGTGACGTGTTGGGCTTTAGCCTCGTGCTTCCGTGATCCTCACGCCTGTGGTTCCCCCGTTTGACTATGGCATCTACACGGCGGTACAATATCAGGCAGTGGAAAACAACAACCCGCCGACCGTAAATGATACCGGCTCGCCCGCGCGGGAGCTTCAGACGCTGCGCGCCACCATACGCGGGCGCGTCCAAAACGTGGGCTTCAGGGCGTTCGCCCAGGACGCGGCGCGTAGCCTGGGGCTGGCCGGTTATGTGCGCAACGAGTACGACGGCGGGGTGTCGGTCCTGGCAGTAGGCGTGAGGGAAACGCTCGAGCAGCTGCTCGTGGCGCTACGCCGCGGCCCGGTTCACGCACGGGTCGAGCGCGTCGAGGTGGACTGGCTTCCCGGTAACCCGCAGGGCCTTCAGGGTCGCTTTGAGGTGCGTCACTGATGAGCGCGAGCGCGAGGGCTGACCTTGCGGGCAGCAGGGACCGGGACCGCGCGCGTTACGTGTGGCTTGTACTCGTGCTCAGCACGACGGCCTTCTTCGGCCTCTGCGGTCTCGTGGGCAACAGCGTTTTCGGTTTCCTGACCAGCGTCACCGAGCGGCAGACCGCCCGCCTGGAACTGCGCAAGGGCGCGCAACTTACTTTACAGCGCTCCGGCACCACTGCCTCGGTGGTGGTGGCCGATGAGGCGGTGCTGGATGAGGGGGACCGTACGACTACCGGGCCGGACAGCGAAGGCTACATAGACTTGTTCGGCGGCGACATTACCGTCTACACCTATTTCAGCACCACCGTGACTATCGACAGGCTGCGGACCAGCCGGTTCTTCCAGAACCTGCGCGAGATGCGCCTTACCCTGAACAGCGGCACAGTGGTCGTCGCCACGGGCGCGCCGTCTGATTACACCGATGAGGACTACGTGGTGGCAACCGAGGACGGCGACGTAGTAATCCCCAGCCAGTCGCGCATCCGGGTTTATAAGGACGCGAGGGGCGAGGGAACCACCGTTGTTGTCGAACAAGGGACCGCTGCCGTCTTCTCCAAGGGTAATAGGATCGATATTGACGCGGGCAGAATGGTAAGCGCTGATGGAGAGGGGGCTTTTAGCGCGGTTAGCTCCGCCTTCGAGGACCTGATAAGCAATGGCAACTTCATTGACCCGTGGACGCGCGAGGCCGATAGAGTGGAGCATGGCGGCCTCGACATAGCGGCCTGGACGACCGTTCGCGAAGCTGCGGGCGGCACCGATACTCGGTCCAACGCCATCGTGGTGATAACCGAGGTAGTTGGCTCCAGCATCAATTACCTGGTGGACCTTAGACGGCAAGGCCCTAACGACCAGTACGGGCGGCTCGGCATTCGGCAGGAGATCAACCGTCCGGTGGACTACCTGCAAACGATTGAGCTGAGCGCGGTTATACGGGTCGTGCAGCAGCCGAACATAATCGGCGGCCCGGCTGGAAACATCTATCCGCTGACGATTCGGGTAAACTATACCGACGCCCAGGGCCGCGCTCAGCCGTGGGTCCGTAGCTTCTATTACGGGCAGGACAGCGCTGCTGAAGATGACCCCCCTGAGGTAAAGCGGGTCGAGCAGAACCGGTGGACGACGGTGACTTACACACTCAAGCCCAATGCGGACCAGCCGGGACTTGAGCCTGACATTATCAACTCTATTGAGATTTATGGGTACGGCCCGCAATTCAATAGCTCCATCAACTCGATCTCGCTGACGGGGCACTAAGTAGAGGCCACACAACCGTAACCATGGCCGAACGTTTGTAGAGGAGGCAGGTACGGAGCGGAGTGGCAACGCGCGAAAGTAAACTACTGGAGGATAGTCTTGAGCAAGATAGCGGTTATTGGCACGGGCTACGTCGGCCTGGTTACGGGCACCTGTTTTGCCGACCTCGGGAACGACGTGACTTGTGTGGACGTGGTGCCGGAAAAGGTCGAGATGCTGCGCGAAGGCCACTCGCCCATCTACGAGCCTGGCCTCGAAGAGATCATCGTGCGCAACCTCCGGGCCGGCAGGCTGCACTTTACCACCTCGTATGAGGATGCCTTGCAGGGTGCCGAGTTCGTCTTCATCGCGGTCGGCACCCCCGAATCCGAGGACGGTTCGGCGGACATGCAGTACGTAAAGGCGGCGGCGCGTCAGATAGGGCGGGTTGCGCCTGGCCGCGCCCACGAGCCGATGGCTATCATCAACAAGAGCACTGTGCCGATTGGCACCGGCGACGTCGTGGGCGCCCTCGTGCGGGAGAATTCCCCCGAGGGCTTCCGGTTTGCGGTGGTATCTAACCCGGAGTTCCTACGCGAGGGCCAGGCAGTGCTTGATTTCATGCACCCCGACCGCGTCATCCTGGGCTCGGACGACCGCGCCATAGCCGAGCGCGTGAAAGAGCTGTACGAGTCGCTTGGCTGCCCCATCATGGTAACCGATATCCGCACCGCTGAAATGATCAAGTACGCCTCGAACGCGATACTTGCGACCTACATCTCGTTCATCAACGAGATAGCCTTCATCTGCGAGGGGCTGGGCGCTGACGTGAAAGAAGTTGTGCAGGGCATGGGCTATGACAAGCGCATCAACCCGGCTTTTCTGAACGCCGGGGTGGGTTTCGGAGGTAGCTGCTTCCCGAAGGACGTAAAAGCCCTGGCGCACATGGCCGAGTCGAGCAGCGCCCGGCCGCAACTGCTGAATGCGGTACTTGACATAAACCAGGAAGCCAAGCGTGCCTTCGTGGACAAGGTGGTCAAGCTGCTGGATGGCTCTGTGAAAGGGAAGCGCATTGGCGTACTCGGCTTATCTTTCAAGCCCGACACGGATGACATGAGGGAAAGCCCTTCCATCGACATCGTGAATGCGCTGTGCGACCTGGGAGCGGACATACAAGCCTATGACCCTATCGCGATGGGAGCCGCCCGCAGGCACCTGCACGAGAAGGTGCGGTTCTGCGCCGACGCTTACGAGACGGCGGCCGGGGCGGACGCGCTGCTGCTCATCACATCCTGGAACGAGTTCAAGGCGCTTGACATGGAGAAGATAAGGGAGAGCATGCGCCAGCCGGTGTTGCTGGACGGGCGTAACGTCTATGACCCTGTTGAGATGCGCGAGCTTGGCTTCACGTACGCGGGCGTAGGTCGCCGCTAACCGGAAGCATGCCCGACGCGTTTGTAAG
>DASVQO010000159.1:0-12838 GCA_036389075.1 Chloroflexia bacterium
GGGGCGTCCCCTTGCACCATGTGGCTACACAAGTATGCGGCTGTATTTGTGACATTCCCACCCTAACACGGCACTCAGCACAACAAATATCGCTGCTACTCGCTTACTTCTCAAATCTTGCACCTACTCCCCAGTCTCCGAATGAGACTTCGCCCCTTGCCAGCCCGCCAATTTATTGGCAGGGCGCGGCTGGCAGGGCACCCCCACAAGGCACCCTCCACAGCGTACCCCTCTACTGCGCCTGGAGCGTCGGCGTAAACGTAATACTAGCCACCACCCCCTGCCCCCCTTCCCCCGGCGCGATCCTGAACCTCCCCCTCATATCGCTGTTCACCAGCGTCCGCACGATATTCAACCCCAGGTGCGCGCTCTTCTCCGGGTCGAAGCCCTCCGGCAGCCCGTTCCCATCGTTCGCTACCTCTATCGTCACCTCCCGGGCGCGACCCCCTGCCCCCGCTTCCTTCTCCCCCGCGTCGTTCTCACTCCCCTCGACCCCCCCCTTCGTCCAGGCCCGCATCGACAGCCTGCCCTGCTCCCTCCCCGCGAACCCGTGCAAAATCGCGTTCGAGGCCAGTTCGTTGAACAGCAACGCCAGCAATGTCGCCTCGTGCGACCCCACCCGTATCGACTCCGCCTCCACCGGCTCTATCTCCAGCTCCAGCTTGAACCGCGGCCTTACCAGCGTGGACACCGCCGCCTCGATCACCTTGCGCCCTACCTCGTAAATCGTGATTGACTGCACGTCCGACCCGCCGCTCACCATCAGGTCGTGCACCGCCGCCATGCTCTGTATCCGCGAAATGCTCTCCCGCACCGCCGTCGCCGCCTCCCCCTCTGGCGTCATCCGCCGCAGCTGCATCGACAGCAGCCCAGCCACCGTTTGCAGGTTGTTGCGCACCCTATGGTTCATCTCCTGCAACATCGTGGACTTCGTCTTCAGCCCCCGCAACGCCGCGTCGTACAGCCGCGAGTTCTCCAGCGCGATAGCCGCCTCGTGCGCGAACGCATCCAGCAGCCTCACCTCGTCCTCCGTAAACACCTTCGAGGTCGCGTTGTACAGGCAGATACCCCCCATGATGCCCCTGGGTGCCAGCAGCGGCACGCAAAACATCGACTGGTAGTCCCCGTGCGCGAAAGGCACTTCCAGCCCCGCGTCCGTGCTCGGCGCCAACTGCGACGGTATCCCCTGCATGATCGCCCGCGCGATGCCGCTGTTCTGCATGTTCAGCGTCAACGCCGGCACCACTTTCGCCTGGTGGATGCTGTGCCTGGGGTCCTGCAAGTCGTACTGCGCCACCAGTTTCATCGTGTCCGTACCCTGGTGTATCTCGTAAATCGTCGCCGCGTCCGCCAGCACCAAATGCGCCGCCTGGTACGCTATCAGCGTCAGCACCTCCGACAGGTTCAGCGTGGCCGCGATATGCGCCGACACCCCCTGCAACGTCGAAAGCTCCGCCACCTTCTGCCGCAGCCGCGCGTCCGTAGTCTCGTACAGCCTCGCGTTCTCTATCGCGATTGCTATCTCCCCCGCCACCGTCTCCAGGAACTTGATCTCGTTGTCCGTGAAGTTGCGCTCCTCGTACGTGTTCACCACGATCACGCCCACCAGCTTTTCCTTCGTGAACAGCACCACCGGTATCACCAGCGTCGAGACCGCCTTCTCCTCCCCCAGCGTCGGGATGTACTTGAAGCGCGGGTCGTCCCAGGCGTTACGCACCGCTATCGGCCTGCCCATCATCGCCGCCCAGCCCGCGATCCCCTCCCCCAGCCGCAGCCGCACCGACCCCACCGCCTCCTGGCTCAGCCCGCTCGTCGCCGTCAGCACAAGCTGGTCCCACTCCGCCTCGTACAGGTAGATGGAGCAAATATCCGCGTGCGTCACCGCCACTACCGCCTGCACCGTCTCGTGCAACATGTCCCCCAGCTTCAACGACGAATTAGCCGCGCTGTTGATCCGGTGCAAAGCCGTAAGCTCGGCCACCCGGTCCCGCAGCTCCCGCTCCGGCGTGCTCTCCACCTGCCTGCTCTGCGCCTTCACGTACCCCTCAGTGGCCGCGCTCACGACAGCGACCAGCAGCCTACCCCCCGCCATCTCCTCCCACTTCACCCCCGCCAGCGCCTCGGCCACCCCCGTAGCCTCCTCCACCACCGCCTGCACCTCGTGCCCCTGCTCCGCGTGATACGCCCCTCGCTCCCTCGCCCACTCAAGCAGCGGCCCCGTCTCCGCCTCCCCCAGCGCCCGCCCAACCGCCTCCTCGCCCGCCGGGTCCTCGATCCCCAGCCCCCGCAGCCGCCCCAGCACCTTCTCCAACGTAGCCCCTTCTTCAACCCGTGAGGTCATCTTCTTCTCCAATCCAGCTCCCCATACAAGTCCCCGCCACGAACCCCCAACCATATAGCCCGTCGTCCATGCAGATTAACCCATTTCTCGCCCATCAAGCAACCACCAGGATACCGCAAAACCCTAACCTCGCCCCACCACCCCACCAGACCCAACCCCCTCGCAACTACCGCACCAACCGAGCCCATCCACTCCCCACAGACAGCCCCGAACTTACCCCCTACCTGAACACAGCCCCCACAAGCAAAAAGCCTCCCATCGCGACTCTCACATATCTACCAGTCCCCGCAGGGGACTTCGCCACTTCCCAGCCCGTGGCTTCAGCCACAGGGCGTCATGCACAGCACCCTATCCCCATCTCCCAACAACTGACAACTGACAACTAACAACTAACAACTAACAACTAACAACTGACAACTCGCAATCACCTCAACCTCTTCAAAAAGTGCAGCCAGTGCCGCGCCAGCTCGAACCCCGCGCGCACCGCCAGCCCCTGCGCCGCCGTATTCTCCCCCGCCGTGTCCAGTTCCACCCTCGTCACCCCCACCCCACGCAAATACCGCAACCCCTCGGCCACCATCGCCATACCCAGCCCCTGGCCCCGAGACGACGGCTCCAACCTTATCTCGTGCAAGTACCCCCTGCGCCCCTCCACGCTTGCCCCCGCCCTGATTACCCCTACAATCCGCTCCCGCCCGTCGAACAGAAACAGCACCCCCGCCGGGTCCCAACCCTCACCCGCCACCGTGCGCTCCAACTCCTCGGCCCGCACCAGCGTGTAATTCGAGTCGTAAGCTCCCAGCCGGTTCGCCGTCTCCATGTAAAGCTCCGGCGGCTCCCGTAACTCCGCCAGCGACCTTATCGCGTACCCACTGGCTAACTGCACCTCCGGCAGGTCGTCCATGCCCCGCCGCACCAGGTGCAGCGCGTGGCTCACCACCGCGAACCCCTTGCGCGACAAAAACCCCTTCGACTGCTCGTCCTCCTCCGCCACCGTCGTTTCCAGCACCCTGTGCCCTCGCTCCATCGACGCCTGCTCCAGGTGCGCCAGCAGCCGCGAGCCTATCCCGTGCCGCCAGTAGTCCGGCACCACGTACATGTCAAAGTTCCCTGGCGGCCTGTCCGTGAAGATCACGCTCGGGTACACCACCGCCGCCGCCACGGGCTCCCCACGATGCCGCATCAGCCAGGCATTGGCCGCCAGGTCGAAATCTGCCCGGTAATAATATTGCTCCATCTCCTCAGCCGACATATCCCGGTAGTCCTCAGCCAGCGTAATCGCCCGCAACGTCGCGTTGCGCACCGTGGCGAGCGCAAGATAGTCGTCCGCGCCGCCCCCAAATGGCCTCAGTTCCAGTTCGTGCGAATCGTCCAGGGGTCGCCGCCCCACGTGAATGGGCGTCACTGTACATGCCTCCCTATTGACACTCGTGCCTGGAATGTCTTACCAGAACGCTAAGAACACGTGTTACAGCCTCGTCCTTAGTTTGCAGGATAACGAGCTGGCTACTCTCCGGGACCGCGATCAGCTGCCCTGCCTCGCTTTATGTTACGAAGCGGGATTCCCGAGAGCTTCCCTGGCCGCTTCTTCCGTTGCGTAGAGCATTGCCCAATCGAAGACTCTCACTTCATGGTCGCAAATCACGTCTCTACTAACAAGATCGCCGCCGCTTGTCTCAAGTACAAAGATAGATACCGGCCACTCCGTGATAGGAAAGAGCGGAAGTCCCTTAGAGGAAATGAGAACCTCTTCCACGATTTTGTCACCCATCCTCATATTCGGCTCGACTCTTATCAACAAGAAATCCCCTCCAACCTCCGGATGCAGAATTGGTAGCCGGAATCGGCACATCTTGCCTCGGATTCTCTTGATCCGCCAGCACTTAATAGGAGTCGCGAGTTCATAATGATCGGTCGCACCCAGATAGAAGTCAGGGCTTCTGGTGTCAATAGCCTGTCCGATCTCCGAGCCTCCTCTACTCTGCTGCTCCTCGCGTTGTCAACAAAGGATTGAGCAACAGCGTTCTGATAGCCGCCGCCAGGCACCCATCGCTGCCTCCGTGTTGACACTCATGCGTGGAATGCCTTATTATAACAGGTGGCACGCCCCGCGCCCGTAGCTCAGGGGATAGAGCAGGGACCTTCTAAGTCCTTGGTCGGGGGTTCGAATCCCTCCGGGCGTACCGCTCCTTGTGCGCTATTGCCGTTATTTGAGCGCAGCCAATGCTCCCGCCCCCATACCTACCTTGACACGCCTGGTTAGCCCAACTACAATTGAAGATGGGCATGCTCTACCCTTACCCTCCAAAGCGCCTGCTCACCCCGTGACAGCGTAGTCACCCCGGCCTTTCCCACCGCCACTTACAACCCCGGCCCTGCCGCCGCGTTGTAGCCTTGTGAGAGTTTTCCCCAGCGATTGCCCCCCGAGGGCGCGTTGCGCTAGTCTGGTATAATACTGCCATGCCAAATCTGGCTATAATTGTCGTCAATTACAACACACGCGATCTGCTGGATGCCTGCCTGGAGTCGGTCTTCGCCGCCCAAACGTCCTTCCCCTTCCACGTCATCGTCGTAGATAACCGCTCCTCCGACGGCAGCCTCGATCTGGTTGCCCGCCGCTACCCCCAGGCTACCCTCATCTCCAGCGACCGCAATGGCGGTTTTGGCTATGCCAACAACCTCGCCCTGCGCTGGCTCGCCTCCCTAGACCGCCTGCCCTCGTCCGGCACCAACGGCCGCGCACTACACCTGTCCGGCACCTCCCCAACCTCCCCTTCCTCCCAGCCCCCCGCCGAGGTGCCCGCCACGTCCAACTCGCCCTTCCGCTTCCCGTGCGACTACGTGCTCTTCCTCAACCCCGACACCGTCCTGCCCCCCTCCGCCTTCGAGCAGACGGTCCGCTTCTTGGAGGAACACCCGCAAGCAGGAGTGGTAGGCCCAAAGGTGGTCAAGCTCGACGGCACCCTCGATCTCGCCTGCCGCCGCTCCTTCCCCACCCCCGCCTCCTCCTTCTTCAAGCTTACCGGCCTCAGCAAGCTCTTCCCCAATAGCAAGCTCGTCTCCCGCTATAACCTTACTTACCTGGGCGACGACGACACCGCCGAAGTAGACTCCGTCATGGGCGCGTACATGCTGGTCCGAGGCCGCGCCCTGGAGCAGGCCGGCCTCTTCGATGAGCGCTTCTTTATGTATGGGGAGGACCTCGACCTCGCGTTCCGGCTCAAGCAGCGCGCCTGGCAGGTCTTCTATTACCCCGCCGTGAGCGTGCTGCACCACAAGGGGGCCAGCAGCCGCAAGCAGAGCGGCCGCTCCATACGCGAGTTCTATCGCGCCATGCACGTCTTCTATCAGAAACACTACGCCCGCACCAGCCCTGGAATAATAAATGCTGTAATTACGCTGGGCATAGCCGCCAGGGGCACCCTGGCCCTGCTGCAAAACGCCCTCCGTCCAACCGAGCGCAAGAGAGTAACATAAAAATTTGGTATATTAGCTCATAAGCCAACTAATTGTCTGAATAGTAGCTTGTTTGCTCGTTAGATACGCCCATATGAGACCATCAAACGGACATTCAAACGGTCGCAACCACGGCCCCAATAGAGCACAGACGATGGCTTCCAGCCACGCGCCCGTAGCCGAGCATGCCCACGCAGCTAAAGCCCTTGGCGCGCCCGTGCCCGCTGCCCCAGTCGCCCCCTCTGCTTCCGCTACACCTACACCTACACCTCCACCTCCCACCGGTCTGCTCGATACGGCCCCCACCGCCGCGCCCGTGCCTCTCTCGCCAGCCGAGGCCGAGCAGGTGGCCCGCACCCAACGCGACGAACGCCGCCGCGCTACCGCCCCGGATACCGTACATATCCCTTCGCTCCCGCCCCTGCCCAAGCAGCCTGCCCGCCTCACACCCGTCGTCCTGGTGCTGATTGAGACGGTGCTCGACATCCTGGCCGTGGCCGGGGCCTTCACCACCGCCTACGCCATCAAGTCCACCCAGGAAGGCCAGCAGCTCGCCCCCAGCAACAGCCCGGTCTACCTGACCATGCTCGGCATTACCGTCGCCAGCATCATCGTCAGCTTCTACCTCAGTAAGCTGTACAACCTCAAGCGTGGCTCGTCCCGCGTGGACGAGTTCTACAAGATCGCTATGGCCGTCTCAATCGGCACCCTCGGCTCCCTCGCCGTTAGTTCCCTCATACTCGGTGAGGTGTTCAACTATTCGCGCCAGGTCCTCCTCACCGGCTGGGTGCTCACTATCCTGTTCGTAACCGCCACTCGCCTGCTCTATGGTGTCGCCCTCGGCACCCTGCGCAGGCGTGGCTTCGATAGGGCTCGCGTGCTCATCGTCGGCACCGGCCCCACCGCCCAGGTCATCGAGGAGCGGCTGCGCTTCCATAGCACCCTCGGCTACTCCGTGGTCGGCATGGTAGACCCCGGTGGCACGGACGCCGCACGTAAGTCCCCCAGGCTCCGCGCCCCCATCCTGGGCGACCTCAAGAACCTGCCCGTGCTCGTTCGCAAGCACAAAGTGGACGAGGTTATCCTTGCCATCACCGGCGCTTCCGACAAGCAGCTGCGCGACATCCTCGGCCTCCTCGAAGACGAAACGGTCTCGGTCAAAATCTACCCCGACGCCTTCCAGCTTATGACCCAGAACGAGGTCAGCGTGGGCGAGTTGAGCGGCCTGCCCCTCCTCAGCGTCAAGGACGTGGCCCTGCGCGGCTGGAACCGCCGCATGAAACGCGCTTTCGATGTCGTCTTCAGCCTCGTAGTGCTCGTGCTCACCTCCCCATTCATGCTGCTCATCGCCCTCGCCATAAAGCTCAGCAGCCCCGGCCCCGTCTTCTTCATACAGGAGCGCGTCGGCCTCGACGGCAAGCCCTTCCAGCTCGTCAAGTTCCGCACCATGAAGGTCAGCGCAGGCGATGAAGAAACCCCCAAGCTCAAGGAAGGCATGCCCGGCTGGACCGTCCGCAACGACCCCCGCCGCACCAGCATCGGCACTTTCCTCCGCCGCTTCTCCCTCGACGAGCTGCCCCAGTTCTTCAACGTGCTCGTCGGTGAGATGAGCGTGGTCGGCCCCCGCCCCGAACAGCCCGCCTACGTGCAGGAGTTCGCCCAGCGCATACCCCGCTACCTGCGCCGCCACCGCGAAAAAGCCGGCCTCACCGGCTGGGCCCAGGTCAACGGCCTCCGGGGCGATAGCTCCATAGAGCTACGCACCGCCGCCGACCTCTACTACGTCGAAAACTGGTCCGTCCTGTTCGACCTCAAAATCATCGTCCGCACCATCTGGACCATGGTCCGAGGCAAAAACGCCTACTAGCCCAGGCGCCCGCCCGAGTACTCCCCTGAAGGGGCTGTAGGTGTCCACTTCTCACAAGGGGGTGCAGGGGTACTCCCCTGACCGGGCTGCGGGTGTCCCCAATTTTCTTTATAATCACTGTATGGTGCTTCCAAAAAGACAGGCATAACCAACCAACGGCCCTATACCCAGTCCCCGCAGGGGGACTTCGTAACCATAGCCCGCGGTTTCAACCGCCCGGCCTCCACCACACCCTATGACCAACCCACCCGACAACCCACCCGACAACCCACCAACCCTCACCCACCTGGACGAGCACGGCCACGCCCTCATGGTAGACGTAGCCTCCAAGCCCGACACCGCCCGCCTCGCGATCGCCCGCGCCGAAGTCCTCCTCAGCCCCGAGACCCTCCGGATCGTCCGCGAAGGCACAGCCGCCAAAGGCGACGTCCTCGCCGTAGCCCGCGTAGCCGGCATAATGGCCGCCAAAAAAACGCCCGACCTCATACCCCTCTGCCACCCCATCATGCTCGCCTCGGTCAAAATCGACTTCGACCTCCAACCCGACCGCATCCGGATCGAGGCCCGCGCCAAGACCACCGGCCCCACCGGCGTCGAAATGGAAGCCCTCACCGCCGCCTCCATAGCCGCCCTCACCATCTACGACATGCTAAAAGCCGTCGAACGCGGAGCCGTAATCCAAAACATCCGCCTCCTCCACAAAGAAGGCGGCAAGTCCGGCACCTGGGACCACCACGATGAATAATTACGAATTACGAATTACGAATTACGAATTACAAGTACCACGTGACACCCATCCAAACAATCCTTAACCTTTGCGCGTCCTTTGCGTCCTTAGCGTCTTTGCGTTTTCGTCTCCTAATTCGTAATTCGTAATTCGTAATTCGTAATTCGTAATTCGTAATTCCCGGAGGGAAAATGCGCTACGAAACCCACACCACCATGCAACGTGAAGCCATCTTCGAGGCCGCCAAAAGCTTCTTCGGCCAGGACGAAGGCGGCCTCGGCATGAAACAAAGCGCCCACCAGGGCAACCAGATATCCTTCTTCGGCGGCGGCCTCATCTGGGTCACCGTCTGGCCCGCCGGTCCCAACGAGAAGATTCGCGTCGATGTAGACGTCTCCGACCGCGACGCCGACGCCAAACGCTTCATCGAGAAAGTCCTCAACGCCCCCGTAATGTCCGCCAGCGGCTCCACCAGCGTATGACACCCGGCGAACACAACGGACGCTTCATGGTCGCCGTCGGTGCCGTCATAGAGCACACCCCCACCGGCAACGTCCTCCTGCTCCAACGCGCCCCCACCTCCGACTTCGAAGCCGGCCTCTGGGAAGACATCACCGGGCGCGTCCACCAGTTCGAAGAACCCCAGGCCGCCCTCCACCGCGAAATCCGCGAGGAATGCGGCCTCACCGTCCAGATCGTCAAACCCCTCACCGTCTTCCACCTCTTCCGAGGCGACCCCACCCCCGACCACGAGCTGATAGGCATCGTCTTCTGGTGCACCACCTCCTCCGACCGCGTGACCCTCTCCCACGAGCACACCGACTACCGCTGGCTGCCCCCACTCGACGCCATCTCCTTCGTCCAACACCCCGGCATCAAAGGCGACTACGAAGCGTTCGCCATGGAAAGAGGCTTACTCGCGTGATAAGCCTTCCCCAACTGAAACAGGAGCCACCACCCCATACCCCCAAACGCTGGGCGCTCACCGCCGCCGTACCCGCCCTCCTCGCTCTCGTGTCAGCCCTCGCCGTGCCCCGCCTGTTCAACCCCGAGTACCATGCCGGCGAAACCGCCGAGCTAGGCGATTGGCTCTTTACGGTCACCGGCCTGGAGGCCACAGGTACACTCACCCCCACCATAGAAGCCATCGCAGGCCCGCGCCACGGCAATTTCTGGCTCCTCGACATGCAAGTGCACACCGAGCGAGGCAACACCCTCGAAGGCTTCCAATGGGCGGTAATCACCACCCAGGGCACCACCCGCGCCCCCCTGGGCCATGGCCTCTACCAGGTCTACCAAGGCGAATACATGCCGGTAAGCCCCAGCACCGAATGGCTGAGTCTTCGTACAACACTAAATTGTCTCCTCGTCTTCGACCTGCCCGAAAACACCCCACCCTCCTGGCTCCTAATTACCCACCGTGGCCGCCAGGCGAAACTAAAGCTAGCCCTAACTCAACCATAACTCTCTATGCCCTCATTCGCCGCCCGGCCGCGCGCCAAACTCCCCCCCGCCTCTACCACAAGCCAACCAAAAATAGAGTCCCCTCAATAGGACTCTATTGGATATGGTAGTCTCCGAAGGAGACTTCGCTACTTGTCAGCCCGCCAATTTATTGGCAGGGCGCGATTGGCAGGGCGCGATTGGCAGCCGGGCCTCACACCCCCACACCCCCCCACACACCCCGGTGCCCGCATACAAACCCGCCACGTCACCCCCCATCAACGCACCCCCACCCCCGCGCCCCTGAAGCCCCTCTCCACCCGCTTCCACGCATCGTTCGCCGCCACCACCACAGGCCCCGACACCGGCACCGGGCTGTACCGAGCATCCAGGTAAGCCCTCGTGATGCACTCCAGGTCCTCCGCAAGCTCCGGCATCGCCCCCGATAACACCGACAGGTACTCCACCGCCGTCACCTGCGGCGCGCGCGGGTACCCCACCTTCCCAGCCACGCTCTGCAACTGCACGTATATCTGCCGCACCGACAGCGAGCCCTTCCACTCCGCGCGCCCCACAAGCGTGCTCAAGTCGTCCTCACCCACTACCGCTTCCACATCCGCTGCCCGCCTGAACCGTGCCATTACACCCTTTATCAAGCTGCCCAACTGTTGCGCCAATCGGCTCCGCACCCCCAGGTCCTCCCGCTCCTCCAACTTCATCCTCTGCGCCTGCTCGTGCCAGCGTCTCACCCCCCGCCCAACCAGCAGCGCTACCCCCACCGCGCACAGCACGATCGCCAGCCACGTAGCCAGGCTCACAAAGTCCGGCGATATACCCAGCGCCGACCCGCCCGCTTCCACCTGTCTCCTGGTCTCCTCTAACGGTTCGACAGTCCTTTCCGGCGAGGCTTCGCTCGGCACCCCCTGCGTCTTTGCAGGCTCTATCTTTATGCCCAGCAGCGATATGGGCCACAATATCGCGTAAAGGACCCCGTAAACGAAGATAACGAGACCCGTGACAGCCGTAGTCACTACCCTCTGCACGGCCACCAGCGGGTCCTCCCCGCCGAATGCTCCCCCAACGAACCCCAGCGTTATCACAATCCCTATGCTACCCGCCGACACCAACCCCCACGACCCCACATCGACCTTGCCCGCCTCCTCACGCACCGCCTCGCGCTTCCCCAGAATCAGCGCCACCATCGACCACACGAAGAACCATACCGGCGCTCCCCCCATGCTCGCCAACTGCCCCGCCACACCCCGGCCCCCTACCACCAGCGTCAACAACGCAGTCACCCCGATAGCTGCCAGCCCCGTGCGAAAGGTCCGGTAAGCCGTGTCAAAGCTCTCGCTCCGGGTGGCGCGGTACCCTCCCACAAACCACAAAGGCAAGCAAACAATAATCGCGTAAGCCGAGGTGCCCAGCCATTCGAGTGGGTAGTCGCTATTGAAGGTGGGGTTCGCCGCCAGCAGCACCCCCAACGTGCACGCCAGCCCTGCCCCTCCCGACACCACCCTCACGCCGTTCGTCGGCAGACCTGTCTTACTCAGCAGGAACCGCGACAGCCCCCACGACAACAACTCCAACCCCGCCAGCACTACCGGCGAAGGCACCGCCTGCAAGTGCAAGCTGCTCGACAACGCTACGGCAAAAAACGACGCCACCAAATACAGCCAGCAGCCATCCATCGCCGCCAGGCACACAGATAGCGCAATGTTGCCCGTCATTCTCGTCCGCACCGTAGCCATACTCTTACCCTGCCGAAAGGCTAATCTCCTCCACGTCCGCCGCCTTGCCCACAGTCTGCACCCGGTAATAAGTTATCCCCTGCGCCTCCAGTGCCCCTGTCGAGCCTCCCGCCCGCTCCCCCGGCGACCCGGCCACCACGACTTCCACCAGCGTCACCGGGTGCCCCGCCTTCCGCAACGCAAGCAGCACGTCCAGCATCTCACTGGACACCAAACTTGTAACCATCACAACCGTCACACCCCGTGGCATCGTACGCCGCTCCGTATCCAGTAGGTCCTCCATCGACAGCCCCGACCAGTCGCGTATCAAGGCCAGGTTCTCCAATATCCGCGTGAGCTGGTCCGGCGCTCTACTCGGCAGGAGCTTCACCTGCCTGTCCGACGACGGCGCGAACGCGTTCACCTGCAAACCCACCATGTAGCCCTCTTCTAACGCGTGGTTCGCGATAGAAGCCGCCACCGTGATAGTAAGCTCCAGCGCCTCCCGGTCTATCCCCTCCCATATGCGCGCTCTGGTCTCCTGGTTGCAGAAGATGAGCAACTGAGGCGTGGCCGCCGGCTCAAACAGCTTCGTCTGCATAACCCCGCGTCTCGCCGTGGCCTTCCAGTGCACGTACCTGGGGCTGTCTCCATACGCGTACTCCCGCACTCCCCTCAGCCTCAGCGGGTCCGTCGCCAGGTGCTGCACCGCCTTGAAGTCCCCAAACGCCTGCCGTGCCGGCATCCCCAGCCTCTCCACCGGCACGTAGCGCGGGTACACAATCAGCGTCTGCGGTGTCGCTATCGTCCCGGTCCGCCGGAAAAACCCGAATATATCGCCCGACTGTATCTGAATCGGCCCGAACTCGTGCTCCCCCCGCACGCTGCACTTCACCACGTGCTGCCTCGTAACCCGCTGGTACCAGTTCAGCGAAATAGACGTGCCCAGGACCTGCCTGCGCGGCTTGTGCATGTAACTTACGTCTTCAGACGTTATCGGTAGCGGCCCCGGGAACTCGTCCTCGACGTTCAGCCACGGCACCGGCAACACCTTGTCGTTCGTGAACGCCGAATATACCTCTATCTCCTCCCCCCAGAACGCCCTCGACTGGCTGAACCTCCTCTCCACCGTCACGTTCTGAAGACAAAACCGCGACCACACCCACGCCAGCCCCAGCAGTCCCCCCAGCAGCAGCCCCAACCCGAACAGCACGCCCGCCTGGAAAACCCCGCCCGCCACAACCAGCCCCACCGCCCCGTAAACCCACCCAATC
>DASVQO010000160.1:0-20028 GCA_036389075.1 Chloroflexia bacterium
TTGGCGTGGTCCTTGGCGTCTTGGCGTCTTGGCGTTTCCGTCTCCCAGCCAGGCATCGCGTTGCTCTAACATTCTAGAGGCTCTACTCCTCGTCTTCCTCGCCGTCGCCGTCCTCATCCTCAGCCAGCGCGCCTTCCTCGATGGGGCGGAAGTAGCCGTGGGCTTGAAGGGCCTCTTGCAGTTCGACCAGCGACTTCTGGCCGAAGTTGCGCAGGTGGAGCAGGTCGTTGTCGCTGTAGGCGAGCACCTGGGCAATGGAGGTGATGTTGGCCCTCTTGAGCGCGTTGGTGGTGCGCATGCTGAGGCTGAGCACTTCTATGGGGCGGTTGGTGTCGTCCTCGACTGGGGCCGCAGGCTCTTCGATGCCCAGGTCGCTGACGTCGCGGCCGTAGCGGGCGACTGCCGTGGCATAGCCGGTCAGGATGCGGGCCGCCTGGCTCAGCGCGTCATCGGGCGGGAGCGTGCCATCGGTCCAGATTTCGAGCAGGAGCCGGTCGTAGTCGGTCATCTGGCCGACGCGTGTGTGCTCCACGACGTAGTTCACGCGGGGAACGGGTGTGTACACGGCATCAACCGGGATCACGTCGGCGGGCAGGTCGGTACGCACCTCAGCAGAGCCGTAGCCAATGCCGGTCTCGATCAGCAGTTCCAACTCGAAGGTGCTACCGTCGCCGTTGGCAGTGGCTATCAGGGTGTCGGGATTGACTACCTCCATCCCCTCCGGCAGTTCCAGCGACGCTCCGGTTATCTCGCCGGGCAGCTTGCTAACGACCCGCAAGGTGGCGCGGTTGGAGCGAGGTTCCTCGCCCTCCTCTACCGGGGTCATGCGGAAGCGCAGTTGCTTCACGTTCAGTACGAGGTCTATAAGACCTTCCTCGACGCCGGGAATCTCGCTGGGATCGTCGGGCATCTCGGTGAGGCGTATGCCGGTTACGGCCGCGCCCTGCAGGGAGGAAATCAGTATGCGGCGCAGGCTGGCACCGAGCGTGGTGCCCCACCCAGGCTGAAGCGGCTCGATACGATAACGCCCGTAGCTATCACTCACGGCATCGCAATTAATCTCAGGCAAACTAACGTCGAACAAAAGGCACCCCCATCGAATATTGTTACAGGTATCGACCTAACAATATATCATAATAGGCTTCCAAAAGCAAGCGGGCCGGAGGGGTCCCGCAGGGCAAACGCATCTAAATAGGTTGGGGACCAAGGAGGACCTTGAGGAGGTAATCATGGCTCCAACCGCACTTGAGGCGCTTGGCTTTGATGCCTACCTTGAGGGACTTCTCGGCCTTGAGCAGGTTGAGGGCTATGTGCCGCAGCACGGCGAAGTTCTCAGCAGAATGGTCAGTCCGCGTTCTGTTGTGGTCTTCTCTGAAAGCCACATCCAGTACCCAGTGCAGGCTGTTCTCGATACTCCAGTGTCCTCTAGCGGCTGAGGCAAACTCCTCCACAGAGTCGATGCTGCACAGGAAGTAACGTCGCTCGGTGCTCACTACAGCCCCAACTTCTCGTTGTGAGAGTACCATGCCTATGCTCTTGAGGCCGGGCCACTTCTCGGCTGACTCCAAATAGCTCATGTACCGGGGGTCATCTACCAGATAGTAGCTCCGTGTCTCTATGCGGCCATGTCCCTTCTCCACCGTCTCATAGGTCTGGTGGCTAATCCCCCTGAAGTCAGTGGCTACTCCTTCATTGAAAGTGGTAATCACGTCTTGATGCATAGTGAGATGGTTGCCTTTGAGGGCGAGCACGTAATCAGCGCCTGCCTCAGTGATAGCAGTGGCTATGTATGTCTGGCAGCCCATAGCATCTATCGTGACAATGCACTCCGTGAGGTCCAGCAGCTTGAGGAGGGCAGGTATCGCGGTGATCTCGTTGCTCTTGTCATCTACTTTTACTTGCCCAAGCACTATCTGATTGCTCTGTGCCCAGGCACTTACCATCTGGATGGGGCCTGCACCGGATGCGCTATCTCGCGAGCCGCACAACGTTTTGCCGTCTATGGCTACCACTCCTTCTATGTGGCCTTTGGCTGCTGAGGCACACACCAGGTCTTGTACCCACCCCAAGAAGCACTCTCTGAACTGCTCTGGATCTAGACGTGCGAACACCCAGTTGAAGGTGTCATGTGAGGGGATGCCATTGGGTAGTGACAAGAAGCTCTTGAAGAAGTCCAGCTTGGACTCACCGAACAGTTCTATTTCCGTCCAATCGTCTGCTCCACAAATGGCCGCACATATTGCGATCGTGACAATATCCATCAACTCGTGCAGCCTGGTGCGCTCTACTCTTGGGTCTTGTAGAGCCGAAAACCGGGTGCCCAACTGCTCTAAAGGACCTGGCTTTACCTCCGGGGACATGCTGGCTCCTCCTCCTCATCAGCGTTGCCACCATTATCCCCTATTTAGATGCGTTTGCCCTGAGGGGTCCCGGGGCTTTCTCAAAGTCGAATGAGGAGGCGACAGGCGGCCTTTGTCATTCTGAACGCAGTGAAGAATCTCGTCCCCCACCGGGATCTTACCCCTTTCTCATAAAGTCGTGGGACATACTAGCGCAAAGAAACCTGGTATTTGGGTGCTGTAGGACGAGATTCTTCACTGCGTTCAGAATGACAAGGGGCACAGGGGCAAAGCAGACGTCCACACCGCCCAACTGAGCACGACTACACCCGCCCCCGGCATACCCCGCGCTTGAAAATAGCCACGGCAGGCTGTATACTCACAGCGCAGCTTACCCGTTCCTGAAAGGCAGATCCCCACATTGAGCAAGCCCCGGCGCGCCTCTACTCTACTTCGCTATTGCCTTGCACTTTTAGCTTTGCTTGCCGCCTCCCTGTCCGGCGGAGTCTTAAATTTGGGCGGCTTCGGCGCTGCCTCGGCGGGGGCGCTGTACACCGTACCCACCACCTCGGTCATGATACCGCCGGGTGGTAGCGCGACTTTGCAGGTGCGCGGAATGTCGCTGCAACCCGGCTCCACCATCTCCGGCGCGCCGGCCGGCGTGGCCGCCCAGGCCGTGCCCCCTGATAACGTTCGCACCACTCTATATTACGGCATCAACTGGGGCTATACGGAGACCGATCCTCAGCAGGCGGTGCTTGCGGTCTGGTACGCCCAGGACGGCACCTGGCATGGAGACAAGCACGACACCGCCGAGCAGATACACTCTGCCGCCGCCTCCTCGCCGGGCGTTCCAGGCTGGAGTCCCAACGGCAGGTCGGCCCTCCAACTCGCCGGTAGCGGCCAGGTGCGGATCGGCGAGGTCGCGCTGGCCCCCACGTCGCAAAGCCCTTCCGTGGGCAGTGGCACGCTTGCGCTGACCAACACCTCCGACCAGGAGCTACTGGTCTACCTGCCCTACGGCACCATATTCGGCAGCGGACCCAGTTCCGTGCTCGTGTGGGCCGTGGGCGAAGTGATACAGGACCAGCCCTCGCCAACCGCCGAGGAAACGCTTCCCCAACCCACCGATACCCCAAACGTGCCTGAGAGCACGCCCACCGAAGAAGCGGCCACCGCTACGGCTACCGCAACCACGGCAGCAGCCACCCCGGCAGCTAAGAAGTCCCAGGCCACGGCAACTTCGAGCGCGGTACCGGGGCAGGAAGCCAGCCCGACCGAGCAGCCGCCCCCGGTGAAGAAGGGTGGAACCACGGCCACGGCCACGGCGACCCTGGTCCCGACCGATACCGCCACGCAGGAGCCTACAGCTACCGCTACGGCGACCATTCAGCCCACCACCCCAGCCGAGCCTGCTAAGCCCGCCGCCCCTAACGCCCGCCCGCCCGCCCACCAGCCTGCCAGCGCCCCGGTGCCCAGGGACAATGCGGCGCAAAGCCCGGCTTCAAACAACGCGACCAACGCCGCCCCTTCCGAGAACAAGCCCCCAACCGGCAAGCAGAACAGCGTGCAGCCACCGGCGGCTGGGAACGATACAGGCGCGAATACCGGCGCTGAGGCTGACACGCAGGCACCCGCGCCCGGGAAGGACCAGGGGACGACTTCCGAGCAAGAGGCCCCAGCCAAAGCCCGCGAGGCCGCACAGGGCCGCAAGATCGAAGCCCTCGCGCCCGCTGTCACAATTACCACGGCTCCCAGGCCGATAGAGACGGCGGGCGGCGCTGCCGGGGACAGGGCTGCGGTGCCCCCTGCCGTGCAAACGAGCGGGGCAACACCACCGCCTCCTCCCGTGCAGACCGGCAACCCCACCTCGCCGGGCAGCACCGGAGTCCCGACTAGGCCCGCCGCCGGACGGACCGGCACACCAACGTCGCCTCCCACGGGCACGGCCACCGCCAGGGCCGACGTACCGGTAAGGGAAACCCCTCAACCCACAGGCACCAGCGAACCTGTGCCCACGGGGGAGGCCGCGACACCCACAGCCGAGCCTACCCAGGACTTGCAGCCCGCTCCCACGCGCCTCACCGATGTCGAGCCTACCCCCACGCCAGCCGTGCCGGTGATTGTGACCGACCCGGGCGGCGCGGGCGGCGACCAGGGAGGCGTGGCGGTGGGGAGCGATGGCGGGGACGCGGGTGGCGGCACTACACCCTCTGTGAACCCGCGTACAGGTGGAGGCCCATCGCCCCTACCCCTGGTGCTGTCTATCTCCTCCGTCATGCTGGTGCTGAGCGGCTGGCAACTGCGGAGACTGGCCGCCAGGCAGACCCGCAGGTAGTTGGCACCCATCTAAACGCCAGGACGCCAGGATGCCAAGGTATTAGGGTTTAGAGAGGACAAAGAGGACCAGAGTACATGTAGAGTACCCTGGTCCTTTTACTTAGAACACCACCCTAATCTCAGCGTAACCTCTGCGCCCTCTGCGTCTCTGCGGTGAAAATCAATGCTTGTCTTGGTGTGGCCCCTGGTGTTTAGATGAGCGGCTCTAGCTGGTGCTGCCGGGGTCGGTGGGGGTCTCGTCGATTTCCAGTTCGCGCACCATCCACTTGCCGTTCTGCTTGACCATATGGTAGGTCTCGTGCAGGGTGTCGGGGCCGTTCTTCTGCACTACTTCCCTGGTGTCGCTGCTGTAAAAGGTGACCGTCCAAGTCTCTATCGTGCGCACGGTGGCGGTGTTGCCGTTTACCTCGACGTCCACGAAGTCCAGGCGCTGGATGACGGGCACCGCGTACTTCCTGTTCTTCTTGAGCAGCTCGACCATGTCGATGTTTTCCTTGAGCACGTCCCCCACGCGGGTGCCCTTGAGCACCTCGGTGTCCAGGTCGCGCCAGGCCTTTATCTGCTCGTCGTTGCTAATGCGTACTGTCTCCTTTAGCTGCTCCTCTTCCTGGGAGAGGTTGACGACGGCAGGCTGCTGCTTGCTGACGAGCAGAAATATCCCTCCCAGCACGAGCAAAACGAGCGCGGCTATCCCCGCGGCGAGCACGGGCATCAGCCAGGTCCGCTGCGAGCTTTGCCGCTCTAGCTGCCGGACCGCGCCACCCTCGTAGGGCGCGAACGCGCCACCCTGCAATTTCGGCCCGGACGCGGCGGAGAAGTTGCCATAGGTGCTGCTTCCGGTGCCCACCTGGGAGAGGTCCAGGCCGCGCGGGGGCGGCGGAGGAGGCAGCGTGCCCCTCGGTAGCTCTGCTTGCTGACCGCCTGCCACGTCGCCCGGCAATGGTGGGGGCACGAACGCGGGGTATGCCTGGCCCGGCGCTTCCGTACCAACGGCCCGGACGGTGAGGCCATTATTCGCAACGGTCGGGGCTAGGCCGGCGGGAGAGGCGGGGTCGTGACGTTGCACCACGTAGGTCACGGTTGGTGGGGTACCTGCTCCCCCTTCATTGCGGGAAGGGGTCTCCGGGCCGGGGGCGGCAGCCTGGGCCGCCTCGATGGGGAGTGCTGGGGCGCTTACCTGTGTATACCCGCAGTTGGAACAAAATCGGTGACCCGCCTGCACCGGCGAGCCACAATTGGGACATTGTTGAGACATGAAATAATCCTGGCTTCTAAGCTGAAAACGGAGGGGGACCGGCTTATCATCGCACATGCCGCGTTACAGGGCTTTAGAATGGAGTATACGCCATGAAAAACTGGCCCGTCAAGAATTGGCCGCTTCCAACGCGCCTTGCTGACAGCACTCTAGGGCCTATCTGTCAAGTGAAGGAGATGAGCGAACAAAGGCGGGGTTTGTCATTCTTCGCTGCGCTCAGAATCTCGTCCTCCATGCAGGTGTAACCCTTTTCTAAAGCACACGGCAACACCTGGCAACATGTAGGCGTGAAGAAAGATGGAATTTGGGTGCTGAGGGACGAGATTCTTCGCTGCGCTCAGAATGACAAAGGCGAGGCTTGGTCCCGCACATGCGGCACTTTGAAGATGCGCTCTAAAATGGCGGTTACCTGAAGATGCCGTCAACGATATAGGTGAGCGCAGGTAAGTGCAGGGCCTCCGCGAAAGGTGTGGGATAGATGATGAACAGGATGGTGGCGGCGCAAAGGGCCACCCCGTAGGGCATGAAGTCGCCCATCTTGCTGCGCTGGGAGACGAGCAGGAGTATGGCCGCCGCCCCCGCAATGAGCGGCCCGACCAGGAGCGCGCCCACGATGTTGGGGAAGCCGAGCATGAGGCCCATCATCAGCGCGAGCAGCACGTCGCCCAGGCCGAGCGGCTCCTCTATCTTTGGGAATATGGCGCGCGCCAGCAGGTATGCCAGCAAGAAGAAACCCCCCCCCACCCCCCCGCCCACCAGCCCGCCCACCGGGTCCATTCCCGGCAGCACAAACAGCCCCACCACGGCTACCAGGGAGCCAAGTATGATGATGGAGAAGTAGATGTCGCGGTGTTTCCAGTCAATCACCAGCACGAGCATTAGCACGACAACGTAGGCCGAGTGAAACAGGAAGGACAGGCTAAAGCCCTCCAGCCAGCACAGCCCGGCGAGGAGCGCGCCCGTAGCAAGCTCGGTGGCGGGGAAGGCCAGCGGCAATTTGCGCCCGCACTGCGCGCACTTGCCGCGTTGCATGAGGTAGCCCACGACGGGCAGCGCCTGCGACACAGGTATTGGGTGGGGCGAGCGCGTGCAACGGAGGGGGCCGAACATGGGCTTCTGCGCGGCGAGCCTGGTGGCCACGAGATTTACGCCCCACCCGGCGACAAGGCCGAGCACAAACACTATAGCGATGTAGATGAAACCCAAATCAACTTACCTCGAAAGTCACCGATTCCGAAGCAAATATAAGCCATGCACATGCCGGGCGCAATGGGAGAATCGTTTGTGTGGAGGCAGCCGAAGGTCACGTTCCCCCTATGGAGACGTGGCGGCGTCGAAGCGCAGCTCGTACACGGCTATCAGGTCTTGCCCGGCTATCCTGTTATCGGGGACCGAATAGCGCACTTTTTCGACTGCCCATTCGTGCGGTTCCCCGTCATCGAACCATACGGGGTAGATCAGCAGATAGCCTGCACCTGCTTTGCGCATTGCGGCCTCCATCGTCGGCCAGGCCCCGTAAGTGCCCAGCGCGGCGGGGGAAGTCAAGCCCACCACGTCGAACGTGCGCCTACCGGAGAAGAGGCGGACGGCCCCTATCGGTTCGGAAGCCACCAGGGCGTCCTGGGGCGTGTTTTGCGAGAGCCAAAGGGCTGGCGCTACGTGCGCATCCGTGATGTTGCGCACGTAGACGACGTAGGTACGCGTTGCCCAGACATAGTTGGTGAGCACCGCCAGGGCTATTGTTGCTCCCGCTAGCACCGGCAACACAAAGCGCTGGGCAAGTAACCGCTCCACCGGGACCGCGCTCACGAAGTACCATAGCAGCATGCCCACGAGGACAACCGCACAGGGGTGGACGGGCAGGAGATAGCGGTCCTCCTGCCCGAACCAGGGCTGGATGAGCATGAGAGTAAATACGTAGCCAACGAGCGACACGAGCAACAGGAGGGCCGCCCAGCGCGTTTCAGCATGCCGCGACCTGCTTGAGGGGGCGAGTAGCCACACGAGGCCACCAAGCAAGGCAACAGCCGCAATCACAAAGGCGAAATAGCGGCCCGCTATCAGAAGCTCTTGCGCCGCGCTCCCAAAGCCGCTGAACAGGCGTAGACCCCCCACCTTTGCGTAGAACGAGCTTGGCAGCGGACGCCCCCAGCCGAGAAAGTAGGTGAGGGACATAAGTCCGGCCCCGGCGGCAGCGGCCACAAGATAGGCGAGGAAGAAGCGGCCCGCGCGCCCCCGCACGTGGGAGTCCCTTGCAAGCAAGAAGCGGAGCAGCAGCCACACCAGGCCCACGCCCGCGAATACCAGCAGGTCGGGCCTCGCCCACGGCAGCACGGCACACAGGAGGAGACTCCAGCCGTGCCCGCCACGCCGCCAATCGAGCAGGAGCAGGCAAAGTGCCCACGCTACCGCAGCCGACGACAGGGCGATTTCCAGGCCCGACATAGCGCCCCAGGTGAGGCCCAGGTCGGCAGCGGCAATCACGCCCAACAGCCAGCACAGCACGTCCCGGCTGAGTTGCTTACCCTCCACGTTGGCGAGCGCGAGGTCGGCCAGCTTGCGAGCACCCAGGCCGGTTGCCACCAGGCAAGCAGCGCCCGGCACGTAGGCGGCCAGGTAGAGGTGCCCCGCCTGGGCCGCCAGCGGGCCGTCGGACGCTACCAATGTGGGTGCCAGGCCGCCAAGGAGGGAGTGGAAGGGCGCGAGCAACCCATAGGCCAGGAGGCAGAGCAGGTACCAGCCAAGGCCGGTGATACCGCCGCTCGTCTCACCCGGATTGTACGTGAAGAACTGCCCCTGCGCGCCCGCGGCCACGTAGTTGCTATAAATGTAGCCGTCGTCTATGGGGAAGGCGATAGAATCCGTGTGCCGCAGCGAGGCCGCCGCAAGTGCAAGCGAGCACAGCAACGCAACCCCCGCGATGAGCAACCCACCCGGCCTCCCGGCGAAAAACGACCGCGCGCCGGCGGACTGCGCCTTATTTTCTCCAGGCATAGGCCGATTCTACCAGACCCGCTGCCTCGGAACAACCGTTGAACACACCAGCCACAGGGGAGCTAAACGCCAAGACGCCAAGACGCCAAGGACCACGCCAAGAGTGTTGAGGTTAGTGAGTACAAAAAGGAGCAGGGTGTCGACATCATGTACCCTGCTCCTCTTGCTTAGAACACCATCCACACTCTTGGCGTGGTCCTTGGCGTCTTGGCGTCTTGGCGTTTAGATTAGTTGCTACTTGGCGGCCCCTGCCTCGGCTTTGAGGGCGGGGAGGCGGAGGTTGGCCTGTTCGATGCGGCGCATGGCTTCGCGCAGGTTGTCGGCGGAGTTGGCGAAGGAGATACGGATGTAGCCTTCGCCGTAAGCCCCGAAGGAGGTGCCGGGCAGCACCGCCACGTCGGCCTCGGTCAGCAGGTAGTCGGCATAGGCGCGCGACTGCATACCTGTGTCGGTGATGTTGGGGAAGGCGTAGAAGGCCCCGGCGGGACGGTTGCAGCGCAGGCCGGGTATTTTGTTCAGGCCCTCGTACACAAGCTCTCGGCGCTCGCCGAACGCCTTGAGCATCGCGTCTACCTCTTCCCTCGGGCCGTTCAGCGCGGCTATGGCTGCACGCTGGCTGAAGGTGGAGGTGCACGACACGCTGTTGATGATGAGGCGGCTGACGTGCGGGATCATCTCAGGCGGGAAGATGCCGTAGCCGAGCCGCCACCCCGTCATGGCGAACGTCTTGGAGAAGCCATCGAGCAGGATGGTGCGCTCCTCCATGCCGGGGAAGCTAAGGATGGTGTGGTGCTCGCCCTCGTACACGATCTCGCTGTAAATCTCGTCGGCCAGCACCATGATATCGTGCCTCACCGCGAACTCGGCAATGGCCTTCAGGTCGTCCCTGGTGAGCACGCCGCCGGTGGGGTTGTGGGGCGAGTTGAAGATAATCAGCCGGGTCTTATCGGAGACCTTGCGCTCAAGCTCGTCGAGGTCGATGCGGAAATCGTTGCGCTCGCTTAGTTGGAGCGGCACCGCCGTTCCTCCCAGGAAGTTGATCATAGACTCGTAGATGGGGAAGCCGGGATTGGGATAGATTACCTCCTCGCCCTCCTCCACAAGCGCCATGATCGCGTAGAACATGATGGGCTTGGCACCCGGCGTGACCACCACGTTGGCCGGGTCGAACTTGAGGCCGCGATTCCTCCCGGCGTACTCGGCGATCGCCTGGCGCAATTCGAGGATGCCTGTGGAGTTGCTGTAGTGGGTGTAACCCTCGTCCAGGGCGCGCTGGGCCTCCTGGCGCACGTGGGTGGGGGTGTCAAAGTCCGGCTCGCCAATCTCCAGGTGGATGATCGGCCTGCCCTGCGCTTCGAGCGCCCTGGCCCGCGCGGCCACTTCAAAAGCCGTCTCGGTGCCCAGGCGCGCCATTCTATCCGCGAGTCTCAACTTCATCGTTGTCCTCCTCTTTTGAGTGGTTAGTGGTCAGTGGTTAGTGGTTAGTAAAGAGCTTCTAACCACTAGCCACTGACCACTAACCACTTAACGTGTCAGGTCCGCTACCGTGTCCGCGTCGAGGCGCTTGACCACGGCTACCATCAGGCTGGTGGCGTTGTTGAAGTCTTCCAGGTGCATCATCGAGGCGGCGGAGTGGATGTAGCGGGTGGGCACGCCTATGCTGATGGAAGGCACGCCGTCGCCCGCGAACTGGAACTTGCCGCCGTCGGTGCCGCCCGCCGCTATGCTGTCGAACTGGTAAGGTATGCCCTCGGCCTCGGCGGTATCGACCACGAGGTTGCGCAGCTTCAGGTTGGGGATGAGGGTGCCGTCATAGATCAAGATGACGGGGCCTTTGCCCATCTTGCTCTGCGCCTCGTGCGACTTCACGCCCGGTGTGTCGCCGGAGATTGCCACGTCGAGCGCGATACCGACGTCGGGCCGCACCATCTGGGCCAGCGTCTGCGCGCCGCGCAGGCCCACTTCCTCCTGTACGGTCGCGCCCGCGTAGAGGGTGTTGGGGTGGTCGTCGCCCAGTTGCCGCAGCGTCTCGATGGCGAGCGCGCAGCCGAAGCGGTTGTCCCAGGCCTTGGCCAGCAGCATGTTCTCGTTGGCTAGCACCGTGAAGGGGCAGATGGGCACCGCGAAGTCACCGGGACGCACGCCCGCCTGTATCGCGTCCTCCTTGCTGGTGACGCCGATGTCGATGAACATGTCTTCCTTCTGCGTCATCTTCTTGCGCTCGTCGGCGGGCAGGAGGTGGGGCGGCTTGGAGCCGAACACGCCCACGATGTCGCCCTTATGCGTCCTGATGAGCACGCGCTGGGCCAGCATCACCTGCTCCCACCAGCCGCCAAGCGTCTGGAACTTGAGGTAGCCGTTGTCGTCGATCATCTTGATGAGGAAGCCGACCTCGTCCATGTGCCCGGCCATGAGCACGCGAGGCGCGCTGTCGGGGTTGACGCCCTGCCCGCTCTTGTAAGCCACAATCGAGCCAAGTTTGTCGGTGACGACCTCACCGAGGGGAGCCAGGTACCTGGCCATGATGTCGCGCACCGGCCCTTCCTGTCCGGGCACCCCGGGGGCTTCGGTTAGCTCCTTGAACATCTCCAACAGTTCATCCATATTTCGGTGGGGTCCTCCCTAGTGGTGTTTTCGCGCGTAAGTCTCTCGCCTGGGACTAAGCCGGGCAGGGCTAACCTAGCTTCGTACCGCAAAGACGGCAATAATACGTCCCTTCGCGCAAATCGGGCGTGCCCGTGACCCATAGGTCGCACTGAGTGCAGCGGTAGGAGAGGGCGCGGGGGCCGGGGGCACCGTCGAGCGAGGGGGGCGGGGGCTTCACTATCTCTTTCAACTGCTCGCGAGTGGTAGCGCCGAGCACGCGGGCGGCCCGCACCTCGCCGCCGTCCACGATGAGGCCGAGGGCCATGCCGGGCGCTATCAGGTGGCGTTGCGTGAGGTTGTCGAAGAGGTGTTCGGGGATGATGAAGCTGGCGAACGTGTCGGGGGCCGACTGGGGGTGAGCGTCCAGCGTCACCGTTTCGCCGCCGAAGAAGCCGCCGAAGTTGAGGACGTCTGTCACAATGTAAGTGACATACTGGTCGTCCGAGTAAGTCTGCTCTGACTGACCCTCAGCCATCAATTATCTCCTCGCGTCACACGTGCCGTGTGCATGGGTAGCATAGTAGCCTTGCATTATAACATAACGCACAGCGAACAAGAGACGGAACCGCCAAGACGCCAAGAACGCCAAGAGCGCGCCAAGATTAAATAAAGAATTCACCGCAGAGACGCAGAGGACGCAGAGGACGCAGAGATTAGGAAAGGTTTAAACATGCAAGAGCGTGCATCTTACCGTACGATGCTGCCCTACTCAGAACACCACTAATACTTCTCAGCGTACCTCTGCGTCCTCTGCGTCTCTGCGGTGAATAATCCTTATCTTCTTGGCGCGCTCTTGGCGTCCCTTCGGCTTCGCTCAGGGCAGGCTCTTGGCGTCTTGGCGGTTTCGTCTCTCGTCTGCCTCCTACCCAAATTGCCCCTTGAGTGTTATATTTGGGGCACCAACCAGACTGAGCTGACGTGGGGTGTAACACATGCAGACCGTTACCCAGGGCACCGGCAATCTCGACCCGCACCGCGACTTGCTTGCCTATCGCGACGAGTTTCCCATCCTGAGCAAGAAGACCTTCCTCAACACCTGCTCGCTGGGGGCCCTCTCCCGCCGCTCGCGGGCCAACGTGGGGGAGTTCCTCGACCTGTGGGAGGAGCTGGGGGCCTCGGCCTGGTACGAGCTTTGGGTGGGCAAGCTGGCCGAGCTAAGGCAGGCCTACGGGCTGACCATCAACGCCGCGCCCGAACGCATCGCCCTCATGCCCTCCATCTCGGTGGCGGTGGCGGGGGTGGCTAGCGGCCTGGATTTCAGCAAGCGCAAGAAGGTCGTGATGTCCGACCTGGACTTCCCCACGCTGGGGCATGGCTTCCTCGCGAAGCGGCCCCAGGGCGTGCACGTGGAGTTCGTGCGCAGCCCCGACCGCGTGACGGTGCCGCTCGAACTGTTCGACGCCGCCATTGACGAGGACACGGCCCTGGTCGCTACCTCCCAGGTATATTTCACCAGCGGGGCGATACAGGACATCAAGACGCTGGCCCGCATGGCCCACGAGCGGGGCGCGCTGCTGCTGGTGGACGCTTACCAGGCCACCGGACACATCCCCACCGACATCAACGACCTCGGCGCGGACTTCTACATGTCGGGCAGCCTCAAGTGGTTGCTTGGCGGCCCCGGCATTACATTCCTGTACGCGAGCGAGGCTGCTTGCCTGCAAGAACCTACGGTCGCGGGCTGGTGGGGCATGGGCAACATGTTCGACTTCGACGTGACTTCGCTCCAGTTCCGCTTGGAAGCCACGCGCTACGAGATGGGCACGCCCAGTATGGCCGCCGTGTACGCCGCGCTGGGGGGCTGCTCCATTGTCAACGAAATCGGCTCTCAGCGCATACGCGAGCGCGACATTGCCCTCACGGAAGACCTCATCAGCCGGGCGCTCGAGGCGGGATTGAAGCCCCGCGTGGCCCCCACTCCCGAACAACGCACGCCGATAGTGCTGCTCGACTTCGAACAGCCGAAGCCGATAGTGGCAGCCCTCGCCCAACAAAAGATCATTGTGGACTTCCGGCCCGGTGCCGTGCGCGTCTCGCCCTACTTCTACAACACGATTGAGGAAAACGAGGCCGTTATCCAGGCGATCAAGGCTGTGACCCGCTAAGACGGAAGCGCCTCCTGTGGCGGCACAGGCATCGCCAGGTGTGCTTGCCGGCCACATGCGCCCGGCACCTCTGCTCCATGACCAACTCCCCAGAAGAACTAGCCCGGTCGGCCCCCCACCGCCTGGCAGGTGCGCTCCCCGAAGGCGTGAAGGGGCCGCTACAGCGCGTGCGCGCGCTCGCGGAGGAGCGCGGGTGGTCGGCCTACCTCGTGGGCGGGTTCGTGCGCGACGCCTTGCTGGGCATACCCCAGAAGGACGTTGACCTCACCGTCGTGGGGAACGGCGTAGCGTTGGCTCATTTGCTTGCGTCCGAGCTTGGCACAGAGGTTGAGGTGGCGGACCGCTTCGGCACGGCCACTGTGGGCATCGGGGGAGGGCTGGACCTCGACTTCGTTACGGCCCGCAAGGAGAGCTACCCCTCGCCTGGCGCGCTGCCCGTCGTGGAGGCTGGCAGCCTGGAAGATGACCTCGCCCGCCGCGACTTCACGATGAACGCCCTGGCCGCACCAATTGACAAGGCGGGGTTCGGCAAGCTCATAGATAGGCATGGCGGAATGGCTGATATTGCAGCGGGATTGGTCAGGGTGCTACACCCTGGCAGCTTCGAGGACGACCCGACGCGCATCTTCCGCGCCGTGAAGTACGCCGAGAGGCTGGGCTTCAAGATCGAGCGCGATACGCTGGAGTTGATGCTGAGGGCGGTGCGCGACGGGGCACTGGGCACCCTCTCGACCGAGCGGGCGGTGAGGGAGTTGCTCGCGATAATGGAGGAGCCGCGTGCGGAGGCCATGCTGGCCGCGCTCGACCGGTCCCGGTTGGGCGTGCTGCCGTCGGTCCACCCCGGCCTGGCCTGGCACTATCCACCGGGGAGGGTGCGACTCACGGACGACAGCAACCTGACGCCGGGCCAGAGGAGGGACGCGTACCTGGCGGTAATGGCGGCTGAATACGCGGGCGCACCGGGGGAAGCAGAAGCCCTGGCCCGGTGGCTGCGGCTGCCCGCACCCCTCGTGCGCCTGTTTAGAGATGCCGCCGCGCTCGCCGGCCTCTGGCCCCGCCTCAGCAACGAGGAGTTGCGGCCATCCGAGGTGTACCACATGCTGAACGGCCTGAGCGATGCCGCGTTAGAAGCGTTTGGCCGGTTGGAGGCGTTGAGAGCCGATAGCGTTGGTTGGAAGCGTTTTCAGGTGTACATGACACGCACCCGGAACGTGAAGGCGCAGCTTACGGGCGACTACTTGCGGGCGCTGGGTGTGAAAGAAGGCCCCGCATACAGGGAGGCGTTGGGGGCGTTGCACGACGCGGTGCTGGACGGCCTGGTAGCTGGCAAAGAGGAGGAGGAAAGGTTCGTGCGCGAATGGCTGCGCGCGATGGGCCTGTTGGGAGAGAGTTAGCAGGAGGGGCGACACACCGGCATCGGGGAAGCCGTGCCAAGAGCCGCCCCCTCCAGAGGACCGGAAGACTCGAACAAATGCAAACTACTTCTTGGCAGTCTTCTCAGACTTGGTAGCGACTTGTTTCTTCTTCTTGTCATTGTTCTTGGGACTCTTGTCGCCCATGTGCCAATTCCCCCTTTCGTAGAGTCGGGAGGGAACCCCGTGGAAAACTTATATCATGCCGGGCGGCTGCTGTCAATGGCCCGCAGATGTAGGTTAGAGTGCAGTTATCATGAGAGGGGTTGCGTCCTGCCACCATTGGCCTATGGGGTAGCCCTGTGGCTGAAGCCACGGGCTGACAAGTAGCAAAGTCTCCTTCGGAGACTGAGGAACCTGGGGTAGTCTCCAAAGCAGACTTCGCCCCCTGTCAGCACGCCAATTTATTGGCAGGGCACCCCCCACAGGGCTACCGGCCTGTGCTAAAGCACCTCCTTGCGCCGGGTGGCTACACCTTGCCCTCAATCCCCCGCTGTTTGACCTCGTGCCCTGCCCTTTCTTATAATTGCCCCACGTACCCGTTCCCCTACTCTCCTAGAACTGAGTCCTCTATTGAGCAGACAACGCTTCCCTATCACGCTGCGCCTTGTCCTTTCGTTAGCCATGCTCCTGTCGATGCTGCCGCAGGTTGGCACTTTGCCTGGGGGCACACAAGCCGTAGCCTCACCTTTGCCTAACCGCTCCTTCTTCGGCATGAACCTGTACGTGACGGGCCTTGAGCGCAGCAAGCTCGAGAGGACCGCCGTGCTGAACGCGGCCACCGACCTGGGCGTCAAGTGGAGCCGCGAGGAGATGTCCTGGGCCAACCTCGAGCCTTACGGCAAGGGCGAGTACAACTGGAAGGCTTACGACCCCTGGATTGACGAGCTGGTCAAGCGGGACATCGACGTGATCGGCGCGATCCAGACTTCCCCCGCCTGGGCCTCCGGCGTGCCGCAGGACTCGGCCCCCGATTGGTACTGGTACGTGCCCCGCGACCCGCAGGACTTCATCGATTTCGCGGGCGTGGCGGCGGCGCACTACAAGGGCAAGATAGACGTCTGGGAGATCTGGAACGAAGAGGACGTGGAGATGACCTTCAAGTGCAACGGTTGCGACCGCGTGAAGGTCTACGCCGAGATGCTGGCGGGCAGCTACGCGGCGATAAAGCAGGCCAACCCGCAGGCCACCGTGCTGGTGGGCGGCCTCTCTATCCACGACCGCAACAACGCGGGCATGGCCTTCCTGGAACAGGTGGTCGCGGCCTCCGGCGGCAAGCTCAACTTCGACGTGCTCTCCATCCACCCCTACATGCCCGACCGCCACCCTGAGAGCACCGACCCTAAGACGGTCGTGCAAAACTTCCCTTACCGCCTCGACATGACCTACAAGTGGCTGCAAGACCACGGGGCACCCAACAAGGAAATCTGGGTGACCGAGACTGGCTATTCAACCTGCAACCCGTGCGGCAACCTGGGCGTGAGCGAGGAGGAACAGGCCAGGCGTCTGGTGAGGCTCTACGCGCTGGCTATGGCCGCGCCGAACGTCACCCACTTTACCTACTTCCAGATAAAGGACAAGTTCAACCACCCGCCCGACGATATGTTCGGCAACATGGCTATCATGCGCAACGACATGAGCGAGAAGCCCGCCTACGTCGCCTACCGGGTCATGGCGCACACGCTCGAGGGGGCCACCTTCACCGGGCAGGGGCCGCTCATGCGAGCCGTGCAGAACCGCTGGCAGCCGCAGTTCGACCGCTACCACTACAGGTTCACCAGGTCGGGCAAGAACGTCAGCGTGATATGGAAGCTGGGCCAACCCGAGACGGTTACCATGCCCCTTACCCAGCCAAGCGTGGAGGTCGTATCGTCGCGGGGCGAGAAGCTGGACGTGCAGGTGCACAACGGCGCTATCACGTTGCGCATCAGCGAAGACCCTATCTACGTGGTCGAGTCGAACCCCACCACGAGCGCGGAGATCGACCCCAGCATAGACCGCGCCTCACCTACCGGCTTCCGCGCCTCCCTGCGGTTCCAGCCATACTGGCAGAACAACGGGGGCCTTGCGTTGTTCGGCTACCCCATCAGCGGCGAGCGCAACGAGACCAACCCTATCGACGGCAAGCAGTACATCGTGCAGTGGTTCGAACGCGCGCGCTTTGAGTACCACCCGGAGCACGCCGGAACGCCGCACCAGGTGCAGCTTGGGCTCCTGGGCGTGGAGTACCTGAAGGGCCGCACCTTCCCGGCGATAGCTCCCCCTGCCAACGTCGATGCGCAGTGCTTCAAAGAGACGGGGCACTGCATCTGGGGCAAGTTCCTGGAGCGGTGGCGTACGCTGGGGCTGGCGGTGGTGGGCCTGCCCCTCTCGGACCAGTTCGAGGAGCGCGGCACCGACGGCAAGACTTATATCGTGCAGTACTTCGAGCGGGAGCGTTTCGAGTACCACCCGGAGAACCAGCCGCCGTACGATGTATTGCTGGGGCTGCTGGGCAGGCAACTGTACAAGCCCTGAAACGAGCAAGGTGATATGCTGATAGGCGTGCTATCTGACACACATGGGACCCTTCACCCTCGGCTGCTCTCCGTGTTCCGGGAGGCGGGGGTGGAGCGCATCTTGCATGCAGGGGACGTCGGCAAGGAGAGCGTGCTGGCGGAATTGCAGGCGCTGGCCCCCACGCTTGCCGTAAAGGGCAACATCGATACCAGGGGCGGGGTGGCGCAGCTACCCGAGGAAGTGCGCTTCGAGGTGGGCGGGGTCGATATCTACATGACGCACATCGGTGGCAAGCCGGGGCATTGGCTACCGCGTCTGCCGGTACCTGCTCCCACTGTCGCTATCTGCGGGCACAGCCACATTCCGCTGTTGCAGTCTCTTGGCGGCGTGCTGTTCCTCAATCCCGGCGCGGCGGGTACCCGGCCCCGTTTCGGCCGGGGGCTTACGGCTGCCCTGCTCTCACTGGAAGAGGGCAAGGCGAAGGCGGAGATTGTAACATTATGACAACTAGCAAAGGCACGATGAAAGAGCCAAGAGCGGTCGTATGGGACCTCGATGGGGTGCTGGTAGACAGCGCGGCGGCGCACAATAGGTCGTGGCAGGTGATGTCGGAGCGGTACGGTGTGGCCTACGACCCTGATAGGGACTTCCCAAACATCTTCGGCAAGCACAACACGGACATAATCAACATGCTGTGGCAGGTCACGGACCCGGCGCGTGTAGCCGAGATGGCCGATGCCAAAGAGACCGCCTTCAGGCGCGAGGCGGCGCAACTAGAGGCGCTACCGGGGGCGGTCGAACTGGTGCAGGAGCTTGCGCGGCGGGGCTGGTACCAGGCGATAGGTTCTTCGGCACCGATGGCGAACATAAGCGTGCTGCTCGATGCAACCGGGGTGGGTGCCTATATGCAGGCGATAGCCTCCGGCGACGACGTTACGGCGGGCAAGCCGGACCCGCAGGTCTTCCTCATCGCGTTCGAACGGCTGGGCGTGTCGCCGCGCAACGGCGTGGTGATAGAAGACGCCCCGGCGGGCATCCAGGCAGGCGTCAGGGCTGGGGCAGCCACGCTGGGTGTGACCACAACGCAGAGCCGCGAGGCGTTACAGACGGTGGACGCGGACCGGGTTGTGGGCAGCCTGGCCGATGTCACCGTGGACGATCTTGAGGCGCTGGTGAGATTGCACCAGGACCGGAACTAAAGCACAAGAGGCCCGGCGGTACAAAAACGGCACACCCCGGCAACGGGCCGAGTACGATTGCAGCGACCAAAGTCCCCCTCGTCATCCTGAGCGTAGCGAAGGATCAGGTGGGTAGGTGAGAGTCTACAACGCTGGGGATGATGGTGGCTAAAGGCACAGTGATGCCTCAATAGGGAGAGTCAAGAACGGGGTACTGATCCTTCGCTACGCTCAGGATGACAAGGACCAGAGGGGTCCGGGTGTCCAGTTTTGACACAGCCCTACCCTGGAGGGCGAGGGTTCCTTGGTGAGCACGGTCCCGTTATGTCTACTGTGTGGTAGGCTGGGGGTGCCACCGTCGCTACTCCTCTGTCGGGCGAGCGAGGAAAATCATCCTACTGCTGCCCTCGGCAAAGTCGCCAAGCTCGTAGTCGCCATACAGCCGCTCCACCGTGAAGCCCGTCTGCTGCAACAGCAGTTCCATCTCAAAGCGCCCGGTCCACCTGAAAAGCGCCGTCTCGGAAAGCCTGGTGAGCGAGCCGTCCGCGAGTTCCAGGTCGTAGAGGAGGGTAACGTGCTGCGTCTGTGCGGGGTAGTCGAGGGTGCCCGTGACGAACTTGTGCAGCACCGACCCGGTCGCCTCATCGCGGAAGCTGCCCTGGTGGACCATCTCACCATCGCGCGGCACTAGGTAGTCGGGCCAGGGGGGCGTCAGGTCGAGCACCAGCAGGCCGTCGGACCCAAGCAGGGGCCGCACGCCCTGTAGCACGCGCAACTGGTCGGTGGTCGAGGGGAGGTAGCTGAAAGTGTTGAGGGCGCACACAACGAGGCCGTAACGCTCGCTGGGCAGGCCGTACAGCTCCCGCATGTCGAGGCGTGCCGTCACGATGCACTCTCGGAGCCCGCGTCTCTCTGCGTTGCGCTCGCACACCTCAAGCATCCCCAGCGACACGTCCACGGCGGTTACGTTGAAGCCCGCCTCCGCGAGAGCCAGCGCCACCCTGCCCGTGCCGCACCCAAGCTCAAGTACCGCCCCATTATGGGAGGGGCCGGTCCATTCCGCCATTTGCACGTAGAAATCGAGGTCGTCGCGGTAGTCGCGGTATTCGAGGTCGTAGTAGCGGGCCAGCAGCCGGTCGCAGCGAGCCTCATCACCGTGCATGGGACCTCCGAAGGAGGAATTTCGAATTTCGGATTTGGTAGGAGTTCGACAAATTCGAAATTCGAAATTCGAAATTCCAATTCTATCGTAGCGTCGAG
>DASVQO010000161.1:0-4436 GCA_036389075.1 Chloroflexia bacterium
CACATAAGGTGGCAGCCGACGCTTCATTGTGCAGGCAAAAGCAACACAAGGTACCAGCCGACGCCCGCGATTGAAATCGGGGCTACACATTACCAAGTCCCACAAGGGGACTACCCAAAGCCCCTATTCTCCCGGTAGAGACCCTCAGCACCCAGCCAGTCCCGCAGGGACTTTGCAAAGCGTAACCCCCGATTTCAATCGTGGGGCGTCCCCTGCCACCTCATGTTGGTCACTTGCATCCCGGGGCGTCCACCGGCACTTTGTGTGACTTCATTATCTGCCATTCCTTCGTCAGTACGGTACTGAGCACCGCGAAGAATCACTCCCCTCGTTCCATACTAACTTCACCAGCACCCAGCCCCCTCCTATGTCATTTCGAGCGTAGCGAAGAATCTCGTCCTACACCACCCAAACACCACCTTTCCCACCGTCCAAAGCCTCATGACCACAGCGACACGTCTAGGATCTATCCTGCACTCTGAATAACAATCCAGGCCAAAGGGCTAAGGCCCACTAATAAGCTCTGGAAACATCACACTAGCCTTCCCCGTAATGTACCGGACGAATTCGAGACTAGCTTGAAAGTCCTGCGGATCCGCAGCCTCCCGAACTGACACCGCCGGGTTCGGTCGCCCACCCCATGCCCTATCTATCAGCGTCACCCACCTGGGGTCCAAGTTGGCCTTTGCCCATTCAGCCCCGCCCCGCTTTGATCCGGGCCGTCCCATAACCAGGTCATGTAACATCCGGCAGTAGTTCAACACGATAAGAGCCTGAAAAAAGCGGTTGTTCCACGGCCCCGGGTCGGTCAAGATATCCCTCCCCCAGTCCCGCATCACAGCCATGATCTCCCGGCGCAGCACATCCACAGGGATAGGATCAACCAACGTCTCCGGAGGAGGCCCCTTTAGCACAACCCCCCTTTCCCTCACCACCCAACGCACAAGCACCGTGTTGCAGTGCTTGTGCCTTTCAAGCGAGCTGCTACCGTGATTGAGGTACCAGAGCGGCCCACCACTGCAACCATAGTCCCTCAAAACCGCCCTCGGAAAATACGACCCTTCCAGGTGCTGCGCCCACACGACGTCCAGGCCGTAGATACGCTCGTGCACCCTCTGCAAACCCGCAACTTCATCATCGCTTAGCTCTTGTTCCGTCACCACTATAAAATCACAATCGCTATGCGCGTCAAAATCACCCACCGCGAACGAACCTTGCAGGTAAGCACCCACGAAATTGCCCCTCAGGACCTCTTGCACGCTGTCGGCCAGGTCCATCAAGACACTATTGAGTATCCGGTAAGGTGTTGGCGCTATATCGTTCATTTGAGTAGAAGTCATCTCAAAACAAGACCGCCAAATATGAGCACCCGAGCCCCTTCATGTCATTTCGAACGTAGTGAGAAATCTCGTCCTTCAGCACATCGTTCCACCTTTCCTACGATGCAGAGCCTCATGAGAATGGAGCCACATCCCGGTGCAGGACGAGATTCCCCACCGCGTTCGAATTGACACAGGCGGCGCATGATTACCCACGTCCCACACCCTCATGCTAGACATAACCCCTCCTAGCCTCGCTCCTATCCCGCCTTCCCCGCGCCCGTGCTCTCCACCGGCACAGCCACCCCGTTCAACACGTCCTCCAAGATAGCCGAGCTATCCCTCCCCCGCAGCCTAGTGCGCGCGCTCAACATGATCCTGTGCGAAAGCGTAGGCCCCGCCATCCTCTTCACATCGTCCGGTAGCACGTACCCCCGCCCCCCTATCGCCGCCAGCGCCTGCGAGGTCCGGTACAACGCCAGCGTAGCGCGCGGCGATGCCCCCAGCTCTATAGCCTCATGCCGCCGCGTAGCCCTCGTCACCTGCACCACGTACCCCTCCACCGCCGGGCTGACGTACACCTTCCGCACCGCCTGCTGCGCCCTCAACAACTCCTCTACCTGCGCCACAGGCTCGATCTCCAGCAAGGGGCTGCTCTCTCTGAATCGCCGCACGATAGCCTTCTCATCCTCCTCGCTCGGATAGCCGATCTTGAGCTTAATCAAGAAGCGGTCCAGTTGCGCTTCCGGCAGCGGAAACGTGCCCTCCAACTCCACCGGGTTCTGCGTCGCCAGCACCATAAAAGGCCGCGGCAGCGCCATCGTCTCCACGTCCACGCTGACCTGCCGCTCCTCCATCGCTTCCAGCAGCGCCGACTGCGTCCGTGGCCCCGACCTGTTGATCTCGTCCGCCAGCACGATCTGGCTGAATATCGGCCCCCGCCTCATCTCGAACTGCCCCGTCTGCTGGTTGTAAATAGACGTCCCCGTGATGTCCGACGGCAAAAGGTCCGGCGTAAACTGGATGCGGTGGAACGTGCACCCCAACGACCGCGCCAGCGCCTTCGCCATCGTCGTCTTCCCCGTCCCCGGCACGTCCTCCAGCAGCACGTGCCCCTCGCACAGCATCGCCACCAGCATCAACTCTATCTCCGCCTCTTTCCCCACGATCACCCGCGACACGCTCCCCTGTATTCTCCCCGCCAGAGTAGCTATACTACTAACTTCAGGCGCAACCCCCACCGGCAGCACCCCCTCCACGTTCCCGTTCCCACTACCATGCTGAACAGACACTTCCACACTCCTTGGCCATCCTACCCTGGCGGCTAGCGATACACTCTCCATTAGCCTACTCATCTTACCCCCATCAAGGCCAATCAGGTTCAAAACCGTATATCGGAGGCCCTCACTCATACCCCACCAAACTACCTACAACGGCTCCCCCAACCAAATACGCCCCACCGTCCCCTTGCCACCCTCCACCATACCCACCCCAACAAAAAAGAGGACCAGGGTACATCACATCGTACCCTGGCCCCCTTCCCAGAACACCTATCAAACCTTGGCGTGGTCCTTGGCGTCTTGGCGTCTTGGCGTTTCCGTCATTCTCTGCCTCTACCGGATAAACAACGGTGCCAGCACCAGCGTAATCGTAGACAGCAGCTTGATGAGCACGTGCAGCGACGGCCCCGCCGTGTCCTTGAACGGGTCGCCCACCGTGTCGCCCACCACCGACGCCTTGTGCGCCTCCGTGCCCTTCCCGAGCACCGTGCCGTCCGGGTCCTTCAACCCGCCCGACTCGATGAACTTCTTGGCATTGTCCCACGCGCCGCCGCCGTTGTTCAGCACGTTAGCCATCAGCACGCCCACGATGGTGCCCACCATGAGCAGCCCACCCGCCGCCTGCCAGCCCAGCAGTATACCCACCAGCACAGGTGTCGCCACAGCCAGCACGCCCGGCGCGATCATCTCGCGCAGCGCCGCCCTGGCCGATATGTCCACCGCCCGCGCGTAGTCCGGCCTCGACGTGCCAAGCATAATACCCGGGTCCGCCCGGAACTGCCTCCGCACTTCCTCGATCATCTGCCCGGCCGCCCGGCCCACTGCTCGTATAGCCAGCGACGAGAACAGGAACACCAGCATCGCGCCGATGAACGCCCCCACGAACACCTCTATTTGCGACAGGTTGATAGGCACCTGCCCCCGCACAAGCTCCGTGTTCGGCTGCACCTGCCTCACCTTGTCCAGGTACGCCGAGAACAGCAGGAACGCCGCCAGCGCAGCCGACCCCACCGCGTAGCCCTTCGTGAGCGCCTTGGTGGTGTTGCCTACCGCGTCCAGCCCGTCCGTAATATCGCGCACTTCCTTCGCCTGGTGCGACATCTCGGTAATACCGCCCGCGTTGTCCGTGATAGGCCCGAACGTGTCCATAGCCAGGATATACGCGCACGACATGAGCATGCCCATCGTCGCCACCGCCGTCCCGAAGATGCCCGACGCCACCGCCGTATCTACCGCGAACTCGCCCGTCACGCCCGGCACGGTAATACCCACGATGGCCGTAGTCGCCGGGTTGCCCATCGTCCCTAGCCAGTACGAAGCCCCCAGCGCGATACAAATCGAGATAGTCGGCAGGAAGGTAGTCTCAAAACCCACCGCGATACCCGAGATGATCGTCGTCGCCGGTCCCGTCCTCGCCGCGTCCGCGATCTCCCGCACGGGCCGCCACGACCCCGCCGTGTAGTACTGCGTGATGAACACAAACGCGATAGATGTCAATATGCCTATCACGCCCGCCAGCCCGAACCAGATGCCCGCCGACCAGCCGTTAGAGGCCGCTTCCGGCAGCATGATCCAGCTTACCACCAGCATCGCCACGGCAGACACCGCCGCCATGATGTAGTAGCCGTTGTTCAGCGCCGCCAGCGCCGCCTTGTCCGTTACGTCCTGCCCGCCCTTACCCGAAACGCGGGCGGACAGGATACCGATCAGCGAGGCCACCAACCCGAAGGCACGTATCACCAGCGGGAACAATATCCACGCCACGTTCGTGCGCCCCGTTATCTCGTACAGCAGCACGCCCAATATCATGGCCCCGATGTTCTCGGCAGCCGTAGAC
>DASVQO010000162.1:0-16526 GCA_036389075.1 Chloroflexia bacterium
CTATCGCTTGTCGTCCTGGTGGGTGCCTCCGGCTCCGGCAAGTCGACCTTCGCGCGCACGCACTTCAAGCCGACGGAGATATTATCGTCCGACTTCTGCCGGGGCCTGGTATCGGACGATGAGAACGACCAGGCGGCTACCAATGATGCCTTCGAGGTGCTGCACTACATAGCGGGCAAGAGGCTGAGCGCGGGCAGGCTGACCGTGGTTGATGCCACCAACGTCGCACCCGAGAGCCGCAAGCCCCTGGTGGAGCTTGCCCGCAAGCACTACGTGCTGCCGGTGGCGGTCGTGTTCGACGTGCCCGAGAAGGTGTGCCTCGAACGCAACGCCCAGCGCCCCGACCGCGACTTCGGGCCGCACGTGGTACGCCGCCACACCCAACAAATGCGAAGGTCGCTTTCCAACCTGAAGCGGGAGGGCTTCAGGCATATCTTCGTGCTCAAGTCACCCGAAGAAGTTGACGCGGTGGAGGTCGTGAGGGAGCCGCTCTGGAACAACCTCAAGCACGTGCGCGGGCCGTTCGACATCATCGGTGACGTACATGGCTGCCTGGAGGAGCTACAACTTCTGCTCGGCAAGCTGGGGTACGCACCCGACAGTGAGGTACGTACGCGCCACCCCGGCGGTCGCACCGCTGTGTTCCTGGGCGACCTGGTGGACCGTGGTCCGGACACGCCCGGCGTGCTGCGCCTGGTCATGGGCATGGTCGAGGGCGGGGCGGCGCTGTGCATACCCGGAAACCACGACATCAAGCTGATGCGGGCGCTTCGCGGCAAGCAAGTGCAGGTGGCGCACGGCCTGGCCGAGTCGCTGGCCCAGCTTGCCGGGGAGACGGAAGAGTTCAGGCAGAAGGTGGCCGACTTCATAGACAAGCTGGTCGGCCACTACGTCCTGGACGACGGCAAGCTGGTGGTAGCGCACGCGGGACTGCGCGAGGAGATGCAGGGCCGGGCTTCCGGCGCGGTCCGCGAATTCGCGCTCTATGGGGAAACCACGGGCGAGACCGATGAGTTCGGGCTGCCGGTGCGGTACAACTGGGCCGCCGAGTACCGGGGCAGGGCAACGGTGGTCTACGGTCACACCCCCGTGCCCGACCCTGAGTGGTTGAACAACACGATAAACATCGATACGGGCTGCGTCATGGGAGGCAGGCTGACGGCTTTGCGTTACCCCGAGCGAGAGCTTGTTTCGGTGCCGGCCCTGCACACCTACTACCGGTCGCCCAAGCCCTTCCTGCCAGAGGAGGTACAGGCCCCGGCCCTCAGCCAGCAGCAACAACACGACGATGTGCTGGACGTCGCGGACGTGCTCGGCAAGCGTTACCTTTCCTCGCGGCTGCAACAGAACGTGCTCATCCGCGAGGAGAACGCGATTGCGGCCCTGGAAGTGATGTCGCGGTTTGCGATCAGCCCCAAGTGGCTCATCTACCTGCCGCCCACCATGTCACCTTCAGACACCAGCCGCGAGGAAGGCTTGCTTGAGCACCCTTCGGAGGCGTTTGCCTACTACAGGCACGAGGGAGTGCCGCGGGTAGTGTGCGAGGAGAAGCACATGGGTTCGCGCGCCGTAGTCATCGTGTGCCGAGACGAAGAGGCCGCTCTGCGCCGGTTCGGCATGACGAGCGACAATGCCGGGGTCGTGTACACGCGCACAGGTAGGCCCTTCTTCAGCGACCCATCGCTTGAAGGCGAGTTCCTCGCCAGGGTGCGAAAGGCGTTGGACGCCGCGGGTACCTGGGAGGAGTTCGGGAGCGACTGGGTCTGCCTGGACTGCGAGCTAATGCCCTGGTCGGCCAAGGCGCAGGAACTGTTGCGGGGCCAGTATGCGGCGGTGGGCGCTGCCTCCCGTGAGGCCCTCACGCAAACAATAGGCGAGCTACGGGCTGCGTCGGAGCACGGCCTTGCCGAGGCAGCGCCTCTCCTGGACGAGTTCACATCTAAGATGGAGATGGCAACCCGCTACGTGGAGGCGTACAGGCACTACTGCTGGCCCGTCTCCTCCGTGAGCGACTTGAAGCTGGCCCCGTTCCACCTGCTTGCCACGCAGGGGAGGGTTCACGCTGACAAGGACCACGTCTGGCACATGGAGGCGCTCAGCCGAATATGCCGGGAGGATGCCGAACTACTGCTGGCGACGCCCTACAGGGTGGTGGACCTCACCGACGAGGCGAGCCAGCAGGAGGGTGTTGCCTGGTGGGAGCAATTGACCTCCAGGGGCGGCGAGGGCATGGTCGTAAAGCCTTACAGCTTCATCGAGCGGGGTAGCAGGGGCCTGGTGCAGCCCGCCGTGAAGTGCCGCGGACGCGAGTACCTGCGCATCATCTACGGTCCAGAGTACACAGCGCCCGGTAACCTGGAGCGGCTGCGGTCGCGAGGTCTCGCGGCCAAGCGGGGCCTCGCACTACGCGAGTTCGCGCTGGGTGTTGAGGCGCTGGAGCGGTTCGTCCGGGGCGAGCCGCTTCGCCGCGTGCATGAATGCGTCTTCGGGGTGCTGGCGCTGGAGAGCGAGCCTGTGGACCCTCGCTTGTAAGGCAAGCCGTGAGGAGTGATGAGTATGGATACGTTCTAGGTCGAGGCGCGCAAGGTGGCTGACGACGGGTCCGGAGGCCAGGCCGAAGAGACCGTAATCCTAGTGAATGGCCGGGACCTGGTTGACATCTTGCGCGAGTACGAGCTGCCTATGGCCGCCGGCGAGGGAAGCCCCGATATCGCAGGCGGTTATATGGGCTTGCCGCCGGAGGACGTGCTTCTCCCATCGAGGCACTTCTTCGGTGAACCTAGATGGGAAGTGTACCGTTACGGTGGAAAGATCTCAATACTGGACTGTGAGTGCCGGGCGGCAGGCTGTTGGCCCTTCCTTGCCAGGATTACGGTGGATGCTGACACGGTTGTCTGGAGCGACTTCGAACAACCTCACCGCAGCCCGGACCACCCGAACGGTGGGTGGACGTATGAGGGGCTTGGCCCCTTCACCTTTGCACGCGAGCAGTACCTGAAAGCGCTGCAAGATGCGCAAGCGCGGGAATAGCACATGGGGCTTGCTCATTCTCGGCAGGGAGGACAGGCTGCCCGGCAGGGGACGCCCTGTGGCTAAAGCCACGGGCTGGGAAGTAGCGAAGTCTCCTTCGGAGACTGGGAGACTACCCTCACGTTCCTCAGTCCCCGTAGGGGACTTTGCCTCTTCTCAGCCCGTGGCTTTAGCCACAGGGCGTCTCGTGCCGAGAACGATTAAGTCCCGGGAATAGCTCTTTTGGGCTATTCCAATATTAGAACTAAAGTGCTATAATGACGCTCAAGATGGCACTCCTATGGAGGTACAGGGATGGACGTAGCACAGGCAATCATGATCAAGGGCAAGGTGCTTGGTCAGAGCAGACCACCGTTCCCCGACTGGGCCGTGCCGCTGCCACCGGAGCTATGGAGCTCCGGCCAGATGACCCTGCGAGACCTTATCACGCGCATAGTGCTAGAGGAAGTTGAAGCCTACCGCGAGCGACAGGAAGAGAGGCGGTTTACCAGGGTGCTTTCCAGTGCAGAGATTGCCCAGGGTACGGCTCGCGGGAAAATCGCTATGAGCGCCCAGGACCCCGCGCAAACCGAGCGGCGGGCCGACCCTGACGCCGCGGTTGCCGCCGCTCTACAGGCTTTCGAGGACCGGCTCTACTACGTGTTCGTGGACGACGCGCAGGGCGAGCAGCTCGACCAGCCGATCAGACTGCGCCCAGGCTCCTCAGTGACTTTCCTGCGCCTCGTGCCCCTGGTTGGAGGCTGAGTTTTTGTGCTGGTGAAGTAAACACGCCCGGAGCCCTACAAGGACCGGCACGCTAGCGGGGTAAGCAGGCCAATCATGCTCAGCCGAGAACAAGCACAAGCAGCCCTGGAGCCACTTCAACGGTCCGGCTGGGAAAACGCCCGGGTCCGCGCTACCCGCCAACTGCCCCCCGATGCGCGCCGCATCGCCTTTGCCCTGTTGGGACTGGATGAGCGGGGGAACGAGCCTAACGAGGCGGCACGTCAGAAGCGGTGGGACCGCATACAGTCGGAAATCCTGCCGCTGCTCGATGGGCTCGATGAGGCCCAGCTGCGTGCTCTCATATCGACCCTGTTTGGCCGCCAGCTAGCGGCCCACGTGGAGCAGGGCTACCGGCTCCTCTACCGCCTCCCCTACCAGACCGGCTACGCTCGAAAAGCCTTTCGCGCGCCCAACTCACGGGCGGCCACTCGCTTTGCCCGCTACTCGTGGCTAGCAGACCTGCTCAGGGAAACCGGGCCGTACGAGCAGAGCATCCAGTGGTTCGCCGCCTGGGCGCCTTACCTGAGTTGGAGGCAGGATACTTTCGGCATCCTGTTCGCTGGTGTGATAGACGCAGGCGATGCCGTGGGAGATGAGGTGTTCGATATCCTCTTGGCCTCGGCCCGTGGCGAGCACGAGGTGGGTGCGATGGGCCGCCATGTATCGCGCGCCCTCCTGGCGGCCTCGCGACCCGAGGGGTGGGACTTTATCGAGCGCCTGCTGCTGGCCGCGCAGCGCCAGGAGGGGTTGCGCCAGGTCATTTTGGAGACGGTGGACGAGGCCCACCCGCAGGCGTTCCGGCGCATGCTGCGTCTCATCCTGGACCAGGACCTGGTCCGTTTCGCCGCCACCGTGCGCGCCGTGGACGTGTGGTTCGGCCTGGCCTGGGAAACGGCAGGCGGGCGCGTGATAAATGCCACCCTGGCGCGGCTGCTGGACCTGCTCGAAGATCCCTCCCGGCCAGTGAGAGTGCTCGCGGATGAGGGAGCGGACCCCGAGGCGCTATACCTTGCCTTGTGGGCGATTGCCTTCGAGGACGCCCCGGCGGCCGTGCCCTTAGCTTCCAGGCTACTATCAAGCCCCGACGTCGAGAGGCGGTTTGTGGGCGCGCACCTCCTCGCCCAGTTGCGGCTTGAGGAAGCTTACAAGGCGCTGGTGCCCGCGCTCGAAGATGCGGACCTGCGGGTGGCAGTGCGCGCCTTTGACGCCCTGGCTTTACGTGGCGACCAACTGAAAGAAGTTGCCTCGTTCGAGGCGTTCGAGCGCCTCCTGCTCCGCTTGCCGGTCAAGAAGCGCCAGCTTGAGCCGCTGGTCTGGCCCTGGCTGGTGGTCACCGCTGACGGGGAGAGCGTTGCCAGGGCGCTGGTAACCCACCTGGACACGCGCTCGCCCAAGCGCCTCATCCCCTACCTTGCGCGCATGGAGAGCTGGAACCGGGCGCAGGTTGTGGAGTTGCTCGCGGAACGGGAGAAGGGCGACCCCGAAGTGCGCGATACCATTTTCAGCATGGTAGGCGATCCCAGCAGCGCCGTACGGGAGAAAGCCCTGGAGGCCGTGGCTCGCTTCAACATTACGTCAAGCGAAGCTCTCCACTTTGAGGCCCTGCTCGCCCGCAAGGCCGGCGACCTGCGCCGGGGCGTGATCTCGCTGCTGCTGGGCCAGTCCGACCGTGGGGCCATAGAGAGCGCCCGGCGTCTCGCGGACGCCAAGAGCGCACCCCAACGCCTGGCGGGCCTGGAGTTGCTCCGGCAGCTATTCGAGGCCCAGCGCGCTGAAAGGGAGTGCCGTGAAATAGCGGCTCAGTACCGCAAGGCCCGCCCCTCCCTCGACACCGACGAAGAAAAGCTCCTTGAGAGCCTGAACGCACACGAGACGGAGCGGGTAACGCTTGACAACGGCCTGGGACTATACGACCCGGCACGGCGCACCCCGCCCACGCCACCCGCCCCACCAAAGCAGCCCGCGGGTATCCTGGACCGGCTACTCAAGGGCAGGAAGGACGTTCAACCGCTGGTTACCGAGGCGACTGTCGCCCTCCTCCGAGAGCTGGATGAGTTCGTGCATACCCACCGCGAGATGCCCGTCGCCGTGCAGATCAGCGGCAGGCAGGAGGAGGAACTGCTGGGCAACGTTAGGTGGGGCTTTCCCAGTCCTGAGACAGGCGTACCTGTTGAGGAGGACGCGGCCCGCTTGACTACGGCCTTGCGGGAGGCGTTGGATGAGTGGCGGCTCAAATGGCAGAGGCGGCCTGCGTCTACCAGGGACAGCGACGGTATGGAAGTCCTGCGTGCCCTGGCCCCGTTTCAGACCGGCTACTGGGGCATCTATGGCTATTTGGACACAAGAAGGAAGGACCCGGCCTGGCTGCGGGACGCGCTGAAGGTGCTATATGCTGATTTCGACATACAGAAGCTACGCTATGGCGGCATCGCGCGCGCGCTACTCGCGTGGTTGCTGAAGTTGCACCCGATCCACGGGAGCGCGCCCGATATGCTGCTGAACGCCGTAGAAACCACCTTCTCCCTTGTACCTCCCAGCCAGTGGAACACCGAGGAGGATGAAAGCCTCAACCCCTGGGAGCATGGCTGGCGCGACAACTCACGGTTGATGGGTTGGCTGCACCTGGCGCGCTACCATCGCACGCAATACCCCGAGCAATGGCAGGCGAGACACGAAGTTCGCATGTGGCGGCTCTTGCGGTGGCTGGACGAGCCGTCCCCCAGCATCAAGCGGCTGCGGCCCGACCTCGATATTACCCTGGCTGCCTACGCGGCGAGCCTGTCCGGGGGCGCGGGTGACATGGCGGGGCCTACCGAGGCCGACCTGCTCGACCAGCTAATCGGCCCGCGCACCGTGCAATCCTGGGGGCGCAACTTCTATGAGTTGTACCAGTTGTCGGGCCGCAAACCCGCGCCCCAAATAACACGCTACCCCTGGCTGGCTGACGCTGTGGAGCGCTGCCGCAGGCGTATCGTGGATGTAGAGCTGGGACGTGGCGACTTGCCGACGCCCGCCTCACACGCCGCGATGTCTCTGCGCTATGCGGGTGGGCTTGATACGCTGGCGCGAGTGCTCTCCGCGATGGGTAGGGAGACCTTTGTGCGGGGCTGGACCTACGACGGGTTGGGCAAGGCCGCAGTGTTCAGTCACCTGGCGCGCGCGACGTTTCCGGGCCAAGAAGATACCAGCGAGCGATTTGCGAGGGAGATGAAGTCGGCCCGGGTATCGGAAAAACGATTGCTAGAGCTTGCGATGTATGCGCCCCAGTGGGCGGCGCACGTGGAGCACGCGGTTGGCTGGCAGGCGCTGGAGGAAGCGGTCTGGTGGCTGCACGCCCACACCAAAGACACCGGCTGGAGCGTGGACCAGGAGGTACGCGAGACCTGGACCGCCCGCACGAGCGAGCGCACGCCACTTTCAGCGCAGAGCCTGCTGGACGGGGCCGTCGATGTTGCCTGGTTCTGGCGCGTCTACTCGGCGCTCGAACAAGAGCGCTGGGAGAAGCTCTACTCCGTCGCGCAGTACGCGTCAGGCGGAGGGGGGCACAAACGCGCGCAGCTCTTCGCCGACGCCATGCTGGGCAGAGTGGACGAGGAAGCCCTGGTGTCTCGCATAAGGGGCAAGCGCCACCAGGACGCGGTCCGCGCCCTCGGGCTACTGCCTCTGCCCGAAGCAGGCAGCGATGCTCGGGAGCACGATATTCTCCGGCGCTATGAGGTATTGCGGGAATTCATGCGCACGAGTAAGCAGTTCGGCGCGCAGCGGCAGGCCAGCGAGAAGCTAGCCGCCTCCATTGGTTTGGAGAACCTGGCGCGCACCGCCGGCTACCAGGACCCCGTGCGGCTGGAGTGGGCGATGGAGGCCAGGGCCATAGAGGACCTGGCGCAGGGTCCGCTTGTCGCCACGGCGCACGGTGTGACGATACAACTCGGCATAAATGACTGGGGCGAGGCCGAATTATCGGTCACCAGGGACGGCAAGCCGCTCAAGAACATACCTCCAAAGGTAAAGAAGGACCCGGCCGTCGTTGCCCTGCGAGAGCGCCAGCGTGAGGTGGACAAGCAAGCTTCGCGCATGCGGCTGTCGCTGGAGGAGGCAATGTGCCGGGGTGACGAGTTCACGGGTGCGGAGCTGCACGGCTTCTTTGCGCACCCCCTGCTGAGGCCCATGGTTGAGCGGTTGGTGTTCGTGGTCGAGCGGACAAGCTCAGGCGCGGGTGCCGCCGGAATAGCGGGCGTAGAGAACGTAGCGGGAGCGCCTGCAATAGGCTTCCCCGTAGAGAATGGTAAGGCCCTGCGCTCTTTTGACGGGACGCTGGGCTACCTGGAGAAAGACGACCGGCTGCGTGTCGCGCACCCCCACGACCTTTGGTCCAGGGGCGAGTGGCACCTATGGCAGCACGAACTGTTCGTATCGGAGCGGGTGCAGCCGTTCAAGCAGGTGTTCCGCGAGCTATATCCCCTCACCCCCGCCGAGCAAGCTGAAGGCAACTTATCACGCCGCTACGAAGGGCACCAGGTGAACCCCAGGCAGGCGCTGGCGCTGCTGGGCAGCCGCGGCTGGGTCAACTATCCCGAAGAAGGAGTGCGCCGCACGTTCCACGAAGCAGGTATTTCAGCGTGGGTAACCTTCCTGGAGGGCTTCTACACGCCTGCTGACGTGGATGGCCTCACGGTGGAGCACGTGAGTTTCACCAGGCGCGGCGAGTGGCAGTCCCTCCCCCTGGAGAGCATCCCACCCAGCATATTCAGCGAGGCTATGCGCGACCTGGACCTCATGGTGAGCGTGGCCCACCGGGGCGGCGTGGACCCGGAGGCGAGCGCCTCCACCGTGGAAATGCGCGCGGCGCTGGTAGTCGAAGCGTGCGCTATGCTGCGCCTGGACAACGTGCGGCTGCAAGAGCGGGGGCAGCACGTCCTGGTCGAGGGTAAACTGGGCAGCTACTCGGTACATTTGGGCAGCGCCGTCGTGCACCGGCAGCCGGGCGGGGCGCTGTGCATCATCCCCGTACATTCACAGCACCGGGGCCGCATCTTCCTCCCATTCGCGGACGATGACCCCAAGACAGCCGAGGTCCTGTCAAAGGTGCTACTGCTGGCAAGAGACACCGAGATTAAGGACCCGACTATCCTCGAACAGTTGCTGATCGCAACCCGGTGAGCTTACGACTGGTAGATGCCTCCTGAAACGTCACCTTGGGCACAAACAGGCAGAATGCCCTAAACCCGAGCACAAGATGCCGGCTGATGCACCTCTCCGACCTGTCCGTGCCCCCGCCGGCCCATGCTCAGGGGCTTTTGTGCGTGCGGGTCCGGGATTGTTGCCGGGCGTCGTAGCGCATCATGCTCTTCAACAACCGCATAAGGGTAGGCCAATCGTTGAAGCTCCCGGCTTCTCCGCTCAGAACATGCTGTACCTTTCCTTGCACCTGGCTCTCTTCCCCATCCCCTGACCTGCTATCCCCGTCCGAGTTGGCGGGCCATAGCCTCACCAGGAAAAACTGCGAGGTATCGACCTCCTCCCCTTCCCGGTTTTGCTTCTCCATGTCTCCTCCTTCGCAACGCGAGGTCGATTTAGGTGGGCTGCCCGCGACCGGGCGTTCGCGCAGGCGGCACCTCGCAGCAAGAGCGGGAAAGGGTGAGCCGGGAGGCCCGCCCTTTCCGTCTAAGCTCCCAGGGTAGCTTACTTCCTGGCGGGTTGTTTGGAGCAGTCAGGGAAGAAGGCGTTTGCAACGATTTTCGACACCTGCCCGCGTGAAGCGTTGTTATTGGGCTTGAAGGTGCCGTCGCCGTAGCCTCCGATTATGCTACGAGATGCCATGCGCTCGATGAACTCATAGTAGGTGGAACCTGGCGGCACGTCTGAGAAGCGCTGCCCCGATACAGGCTCGTTGAAGCCCATTGCATTGGAGACGATCTTCGATATTTGCCCGCGAGTAGCGTTGTTGCCGGGCCTGAAGGTGCCGTCGCCGTACCCGCTGATAACCCCTCTGGAGGCCATGCGCTCGACGAACTCGTAGAAGGTGGAGCCTGGCGGCACGTCCGAGAAGCGCTGCCCGGACACGGCTTCGTTATAGCCGGCGGCATTGGCGATGACCTTAGAGAGTTGCCCGCGGGTGATGTCGCTCTGGGGCCGGAAGGTCTGGTCGGAGTAGCCGGAGATGACGCCCTGGTCCACGAGGCAGTTGATGTAATCGAAGTAAGTCGAGCCTGGGGGCACGTCGGAGAACTTCTGCCCGGGGGGCAGCGGTCCGCCGCCACTCGATTGATACCGGGCCACGGAAAAGTTGCCGGCGCTATAGCCTGCCACTACAAGCTTACCATCCGGTTGCTGAGCAATCCCTCGGGCATAGTCTCCACCCACGATATGGGTGGTGATGATGCCATCACCACTGAAGGTCGAGTCCGGCGAGCCATTGGTGTTGTAGCGCACTATGGCATAGTCGCCGTAACCTTCGCCTGCCGCCACGATCTTGCCGTCAGGCTGAATTAGCAGGTCCTGGACGATCTCTATGCCATCCTCTGAGATGTCGGTAGTGGCGAATCCGTCGCCATCGAAGCTGCTGTCAAGAGAGCCGTCGGCGTTGTAGCGAGCCAGGGCAAAATCGTAATTTGCCGACGCCCCGTGCTGCCCGCCCACCACTATTTTACCGTCACTCTGTAAGGCCACGGCAAGAGCGAGGTCCTCGCCGCCAAAGCCGTTGATCGCGATGCCATCTCCGTCGAAGGTAGAGTCAAGAGAGCCGTCGCTGCCGTAACGTGCTAGAACAAACCTGTAAACCCCTTGCGAAGGGTCGGTCGGTTCCGTCCACCCGGCTGCGACAATCTTGCCGTCCCCTTGTATCGCGAGGCCGGTGATCTCATCGCTATTTTGACCCGGTACAATAGTCGTGACGACCTTACCATCACCGTCGAAGCTGGTGTCGAGAGAACCGTCAGGGTTGTAGCGCACGAGGGCAAAGCGAAATCGCTGCTCGCCGTCATCGCGCGTGCTACCTCCCACCACGATCTTGCCGTCAGGCTGTATTACCATAGCGTTAAGGTAGTCGCTATCGCCCGCTATATCGGTCCAGAGCGTGCCATCTCCAGCGAAACTGTTGTCGAGGGAACCGTCAGGGTTGTAGCGTGCGAGACCAAAGTCCTGGTAAATGTTGAAGGAGATGCCCGCCGCGACGATCTTGCCGTCCGCTTGTACCGCAACCTGCGTGGCTTCGCTGAAACCATCCGTGGTGAGCTTGCCATCCCCATCAAAGCTGGTGTCGAGCGAACCATCGGTGTTATAGCGGGCCAGGGCAAACCTGTCAGCACCCGTGAAGCCGGTCCCACCTGCCACCACGATTTTGCCATCAGCCTGTATTGCTACGTCATGGCCCATGTCATTTTCGCCGAAGTCAGTGGTAGTGGCGCCGACTCCCGCGAACGCAGGGTCGAGGTCTCCGTCGGCGGCGTAGGCCCTGCCCATGCCTGTGCCGAGCCAGGCGGCGAGGAGAGCCACAAGCCAAAATGCTCCCAAAGTTGCGCGTAAAGTGCGCCCACGCCTTTTCTGACCTCCCGCTGGTAATTGCACCGCGGTTTTTCCATGCACTTTGCCGGTCTTCCGGTCCATTCCGAGCCTCCTTAGTTTGCTTTTCGAATACGCTATCAGTCCAGTTGGGGCGCCTGGCGCTCAGTTGCTCTGCTTCTCCCGGGTTTGAGCCGGTGGCCGGGTGGCGACATGCGTCATGCCTTTCAGCAATTCCATGAGGGCGGGCCAGTCGTTGAAGCTTGTGGCCTCCCCGCTCAGGACGTGCTGTACCTTTCCTTCCACCCGGTGCTCTTCCGCGTCGCTCACTCTGCCATCCCCGTTCTCGTTGCCTTTCCAGAGTCTCACGAGGAAAAGCTGCGACGTAGCAGACTCCCGTCCCGACTGCCTCTCTCCTTCTTTCTCATCGTTCCAATTCTTCTCCATCGCGCCTCCCTCACAGATCAAACCGTTTCCGCTTGCAGGCGTGTGCCTATGCGGCCATTTACAGAATAAGAGCCTGTAGGTATAATGGGGCACACAAAAATACACACAGGTTGTGGAAGAACCGGCGCACACCTATGAGCGACCCTAATCTCTTCGCGCAGACGCTCCGAGACAGACGCAAAGCGCTCCGCCTTACGCAGACGGAGCTAGCCGCGCGCACCGGCCTGTCGTTTTCGGCGGTGCAGAAACTGGAGGGCGGCCAGCGCAGGCCCTCCCAGCAGGTGACGGAGCTACTCGTAGAAGCTCTGAAAATCCCTCCAAGAGAGCGTGCCAGGTTCATGGACCTTGCATTAGCCCCTCCCGGTGTGGAGAGCGCGAACACGGAGCAGGCTCACCCGCCCAACAACCTGCCCGCGCAACTTACGCCTCTCATCGGCCGCGATGACGTGCTGGAAAGCGTTACTGCCTTAGTCGAAAGCGACAAGGTACGACTGCTAACTCTGACAGGCCCTCCCGGTATCGGCAAGACCCGCCTGGCCGTGGAGGCTGCCACCGCTCTCCTCCCCGGTTTCGCGGACGGGGTGTTCCTGGTACCGCTCGCGCCGCTGCGGGACCCGACCCTGGTGGTAGGCAGCATAGCAGCAGTATTCGGCGTGCGGGACAAGAGCACCGAGCCGCTGTCACTAACCCTCAAGGAATACCTGAGAGAGCAAAAGGTGCTGCTGGTGCTGGACAACTTCGAGCAGGTAGTGGAAGCGGCGCGAGCGGTTGCGGACCTCATGTGGGGGTGCCCCCAGGTCAAGATGCTGGTGACCAGTCGGGAGGCCCTGCACGTGCGTGGAGAGCGCCAGTTCCCGGTACCTTCGCTTGATGGCGATGCCTCGGTCCAGCTTTTCGCGGAGCGCGCGCGAGAGGTTGAAGCCGGTTTCTCTATTACCCCGGAAAATAGGAGCGTTGTGGAAGGCATATGTGCCCACCTTGAGGGCTTGCCTCTAGCCATCGAGTTGGTAGCCGCGCGAGTGAGACTCATGCCACCCAAACCCTTGCTCGCACGGCTGGAAAGCCGTTCTGCCGCCGCTGGGGGTGCGGCCTTGCCCCTGCTGGTAGGTGGGGCGCGCGACCTGCCGGAGAGGCATAGGACGCTCCGCTCGGCTATAGGTTGGAGCTACGAGCTATTGAACCCGGCTGAGCAGCGGCTTTACAGGAGGTTAGGCGTGTTCGTGGGAGGCTGCACCACGGCGGCCGCCCAGGCTGTATGTAACGCCCGGGACGACCTGGGGATAGACGTTGCGGACGGACTGCTCTCCCTGCTCGACAAGAACCTGCTCAAGCGCCAGGACGTGGCCGGAGGGGCTGAGGAGCCTCGGTACGTGATGCTCGAAACAATCCGCGAGTACGCCCTGGAACGCCTGGAAGAGAGCGGCGAGCGCGACAAGGTAAAGGAGTGGCACGCCGAATACTACCTGGCCCTGGCACGCGCGGCCGAATCACAGATAACAGGACCTAACCAGAAGCAGTGGCTTCAAACGCTCGAAGACGAACATGACAACCTGCGCGGAGCCCTGGGGTGGACGTTGGAGCGCGGAGAAGTAGAGATGGGGCTGCGCATCGCCTCCGGCGTGTGGCGCTTCTGGTACATGCACAGCCACATGGAGGAGGGCTTGCGTTGGTTCGATCTCCTGCTACGCAAAGCCGAGGGTAGTTATGTAGCTCCCTCCTTGTTGATAGGCGCCCTCAACGATGCGGGCGCGCTGGCTATGACCAGGAGTGAGTACGACCGAGCCGGAGACTGGTTGAACAGGAGCCTTGCGCTGGCCCGGCAGGAGGGCGAACCTCAGAGCATAGCCTCGGCATTGAACCGCCTGGGCACTCTGATGGGCTACTCTGGAAAGCACGAGCTGGGAATGACGTTGCTCCGCGAGGGGCTGGTACTACAGCGCGGGCTTGGCGACAAAGCAGGGATGGCCCGCACCTATAACAATCTAGCATCGATGGCCCAGCACCTTGGCGATCTCGATGAAGCAGCCAGTTTATACGCTGAGAGCTTATCGTCGTACAGGGAACTGGAAGACAGGTGGAGCCAGGCAATGGTGCTTGGCAACCTCGGGCACGCGGTGCGCAGGCAGGGTGATTACGAGCGGGCAGCCCGGTTCTGCGATCAAAGCCTTGACCTCGGTGCGGACCTGGATAGCACCGGAGTACTCGTCATGCTTACGCGGACCTGCCAGGGTGACATTGCCCGGTGTCAGGGCCGCTACGAGCAGGCACGCGAGTTATACGGTGTCGCGCTGCAATCATCGATGAAGTTCAGTTATGATTACTTCACAGGGCTGGTCCTGCTAGGACTCGCCGCCCTCTACACACAGAAAAACGAAGCAGAGCGCGCGGTTGATTTGCTTGGCGCGCTTGAAAGCCTGATAGAAAAAGGCGGTGGCGCGCTCATCCTGCCGGTAGACAGGCCCGACTACGAACAGACACTGGCGACGGCGCGCGGCGCGCTCGACGCAGGCACGTTCCACAAGGCCTGGGAGCGGGGCAGGACAATGCCCTTCGACTCGCTCATGGCTTATGCGCTGGGTTAACATACTGCCCTTATAAGCTACTCGGTCCCCACGCAGATGTGCTACCTGGAAGCACGCGGCCTAATGTTGAGTAGATGCGGCTAAGGTTATGAGTGACTCTACTCTCTTCGCGCCGACGGCACCTCGCAGCAAGAATGGAAAGGGTGAGCTTGGAGGCTCACCCTCTCCGTTAAATCTCGCCTGGCAGTTTACTTCCTGGTGGGTGTCTGGCAGTTGGGGAAGAACGCGTTAGCCACGATTTTCGAGACCTGCCCGCGTGAAGCGTTGTTGCCGGGCTTGAAGGTGCCGTCCCCGAAGCCGCTGATGATGCCTCTCGATACCATGCGCTCTATGTACTCGTAGTACGTGGAGCCTGGGGGCACGTCCGGGAAGGTCTGGCCCGATACCGCTTCGTTGAAGCCCCTGGCGTTGGATACGATCTTCGATATTTGTCCGCGCGTAGCGTTGTTGCCGGGTTTGAAAGTGCCGTCGGGGAAGCCTCCGATAATGCCGCGCTTAGCCATGCGCTCCACGAACTCATAGAAGGTAGAGCCTGGGGGCACGTCGGGGAAGGACTGCCCCGATACCGGCTCGTCGTAGCCGCCCGCGTTCGAAACGATCTTGGATAACTGCCCGCGTGTGACATCGTTACCGGGCCTGAAGGTGCCGTCGGGGTAGCCCCCCAGGACGTTGCGGCAGGCCAGGCAGGTGACATAGGGGTAATAGGTGCTACCGGGCGGCACGTCGCTGAACTGGATGTTGCACGGCGGCGGGGTTGGAGCGGTGCAGGTGTTCAATAGCACCGACACCGGGTCGTTGGTCCGGCTGGAGGTAGCGAGGTCGAGGCTGCCGTTCCTGTTGAAATCGCCTGCCACGACCCACCGGGGGCTGTCCGCGACCGCGAACTTGGTAGGCGCACCGAAGCCCCCCGCGCCGTCACCCAGCAACACCGCTACCGTGTCGGAATCGGTGTTGGCAGCGGCGATATCGCGAATGGCGTCATGGTTGAAGTCGGCTATAACCACCGCGCGCGGCCCTTCTTCGGCCTCGTCGCCCGTCCCGTACTCCGTGGAGGCGCTGAAATTGCCCTCGCCATCCCCAAGGAACACAGATACGTTCGACGAGCCGCTATTTGGGGCCACAAGATCAGGATTGCCGTCCCCGTTCAGATCGCCTACCGCTACGTGCAACGGGTTTTCTCCCGCATCTAAGATGGTGGCTTCACCGAGGGTACCGTCGCCATTGCCGAGAAGCACCGATATATCGTCGCTATCGCCGTTGGCGGCTACGACATCGGGGTTGCCATCTTTGTTCAAGTCGGCGGAAGTTACAAAGTAGGGGTTAGCGCCCCCATAGAACACCGGGCCGCCAAAGGTGCCGTTGCCGTTGCCAAGGAGCACATTGACGCCGAGGAATTGGTCCACTACCACGTCGGGGTTGGTGTCTTTGTTGAAGTCGGCCACCGCCAGGGAGGTCGCATTGTCCCCGGCGGGAGTGTTGATAGGGGCACCAAAGCCTCCCATGCCATCGCCCAGCGCCACCGCCAGGTTTCTTGCATCTTCGTACGCGGTAACCACCGATGCCACGTCGGGAATGGCGTCATGGTTGAAGTCCGCCACCACCACCTCCCAGGGGCTATCTCCCAGGGTGATGTCAACCGCAGGGCCAAAGCCGCCCGTGCCGTTCCCCGGCAACCACTTCGCGGCGCTGCCGGTGCCGGTCCCCACCACAAGGTCAAGCCAGTTATCCCTGTTGAGGTCAGCTACTACCATCGAGTACGCGTCTTCGATAGCGTCGTAGTAGGTAGCCTGTGCAAAGCTGGGAGTCGCACAGGCGTTTGCGCTCTCAGGCCCCTGCTTGGGTGGCAAGCCGCCGGGTGCCTGCTCGCTGTATGCCGGGCCCGCGGTAGCCAGGCTGCACAGCAGCGCCATGCCTGCTAAAGTTGCTACCAGGGCTCTGACGCGCCGAGATTGGAGCAGCGACCCGAGCATAGCCACTAACAGGCTGGAGATGGGCTTCTTTACGATGAACATGGCGCGGTCCTCCTACTTCTCTACCGAGTCTAGCGGGCACATAAATGCCGGCCACTTACAGGGTAAAGGTAAGAGGGCCATGATTAGTTACACAAAAATACACACAATTCACCGGGAGGCTGTGCGCCGGACAAAATTAGCCGGTCTAGAAGTCATCTCAAAACAAGAGCGGCAGATACCTGGGGCAGTG
>DASVQO010000163.1:0-14485 GCA_036389075.1 Chloroflexia bacterium
ACTGCGCCAACCGCTGCGGACGCAGAGGCACCCGCTTCCTCAGCCCGTCATCCCACCTGCACATGATGGCCGCCGCCCAGCCCTTCATTACCGGCGCGATCTCCAAGACGATCAACATGCCCGCCGACACCACGATTGGCGACGTTGAAGACGTCTACATGAAGTCGTGGCGGCTGATGCTCAAGGCGGTGGCGATCTACCGCGACGGTTCCAAGCTGAGCCAGCCCCTCAACTCCTTCACCGCTGAAGATGAGGACGAGGAGGAAGAGGAGGTCGCGGCCGGTATCCCAATCGTGCAGCGCGTGCAGCAGCTTGCCGCAACGGGCGCTGAGGCGGCCGTGCGCGAGGTGCGCCGCCTGAAACTGCCCAACCGCCGCTCCGGCTACACCCAGAAGGCGGTCATCTCCGGTCATAACGTCTACGTGCGCACCGGCGAGTACGAGGACGGGCGGCTCGGAGAGATCTTCATCGACATGCACAAGGAGGGCGCGGCCTTCCGCTCGGTGATGAACTGCTTCGCGATAGCGGTGTCCCTCGGCTTGCAGTACGGGGTGCCCCTGGACGAGTACGTCGATGCCTTCATCCTCACCCGGTTCGAGCCGAGCGGGCGCGTGATGGGCAACGACCACATCAAGAACGCCACCTCGGTGATCGACTACATCTTCCGCGAGCTAGCCATCTGCTACCTCGACCGCCTGGACCTGGCGCACCTGCCGGAGGGCTACGAGGCCAACAGGGGCGACACGGTGCCCGACCTGACCAAGAAGCCGCAAGTCAACATTGGCCCAACGACCGTCACAGGCATGTCGCCGCACCTCCAGCCGCTGAAGAACGGCAACGGTAACGGCAACGGTCACAGCCACACCAACGGCCACGCCGAAGCCGCCAAAGTCGAGGCCCCCACGGCCGTGCTGACGCAGACGATGGTGATGGTCAAGCCCGAGCCAACCCGCTCGGAGCAGGCGGCCGAGGCCAAGCTCAAGGGCTACGAAGGCGAAGGCTGCCCGGAGTGCGGCAACTTCACCCTCGTGCGCAACGGCACCTGCCTCAAGTGCGATAGCTGCGGGAGCACGACTGGTTGTAGCTAGTTTCGTTAGGTTCATCAAACGTGGAGGTAGAGCGCGGTGCCCTACCTCCACGTTTGTGCCTACAAGGCCGATATCTGCTCTACAAAGTCCCCGAATTGCGCCAGCAGGCCCTGCAATGCACGTTAAGCACACGACTGTTGAACACGGGCACGCAAGCCCCTTTCATGTCATTTCGAACGCAGTGAGAAATCTCGTCCTCCACCGTGATATAGCCCTTTGCCCATCAGACTCTGCATTGTAAGAAAGGGGATACTTGGGTGCTGAAGGACGAGATTTCTCACTGTGTTCGAAATGACAGGGGCGGGGTCTTCCACCTTATCTGACACTGTTCGTTTTGATATGGCTTCTAGCACTTCTAATAGCAGACCGCAAAAATTACGCTTGCGACATAGGAAACACTTATAAGCTGACCATTGTCTTCCGGTGCTATCTGAGGTATAATGCTCTAGAACAAACGTTCTACTACTCCGCCCCTGCCCATCTCCAACAAATATCCCCCTAAGGAGCAAGACAGTGGCACTTCAGCACATTTCCGTCGTCTCCGTGTACGTCAGCGACCAGGACAAGGCCATCGACTTCTTCGTCAACAAGCTCGGCTTCGAGTTGGTCAGCGACGACCAGTTTGGCGAGGGCCAGCGCTGGGTCCAGGTGAAGACGCCGGAGGGACAGACTTCTATCACCATCTCTAAAGCCTCCGAGTTCGGCATGACGCTCGGCAACTTCGCGGGCCTGGTCTTCCACTCGGACGACGTAAGGGGCACCGTGGCCGACCTCAAGTCGAAGGGCGTCGAGATCACCGAGGAGCCTAACGAGCAGATGTGGGGCGTGCAGGCCCAGTTCAAAGACCCCGACGGCAACAGCTACGTGATAGTCGGCAAGTAGCGGGTGACTTGTGTTAGACTGGCGGCGTGTCCAGCCGCATCTACGATCCCGTTGGCTGGTCCCCGGTCACGGGTGCTGAATAGCGGGAGCGCTTGTCATGAGAGGCGCAGCCGGCGTGCATGCGCTCATGAAAGGAGCAGTCTAACGTGCAAAGTATAGAGGCAATGTTTCATCAAAACTTATGGGCCAACCTGAAGCTTTTCGAGGCTTGTGAGGGCCTGGACGACGCGGTGCTCGACGCCACCGTGCCGGGCACTTACGGCAGCATACGCGACACTCTCATCCACCTGGTGCGTGCTGAAGCGGGCTATTTCCGGCGGTTAACTGGTGAAGAATTCGACCGCTCCGGCTGGGGCGACGCGCCCACGCTGGAGCAGCTGAAGGCAGCCGTGCGCTGGACGGGGGAAGGTCTGCTGCGAGAGGCCCCCCGAGTGCAGCCCTCGGATACGCTGAGTGTGCAGTGGGAGGGCCAGACGAACGAGTTCCCCGCCAGCATCATACTCGTCCAGGCGATCAACCACGCCACCGAGCACCGCGCCCACATCTCGACCATCCTCACGCAGCAGGGCGTAACACCTCCTGACCTCGACGGGTGGAGCTACATGTTGGCTAGGCGAGCGGAAGAGGCCGCGAATGTCTGACATTAGCCACGGCCAGTCGGGAACGATTGAGGCAGCGGCTGGCCCCCTCTACTACGAGGTAGCGGGGCAGGGGCACCCGCTTTTGCTCATCCACGCGGGCATCGCGGACCACCGCATGTGGGACGACCAGTGGGAGTTATATTCCAGTCGCTACCGAGTCATCCGCTACGACACCCGCGGCTTCGGCAGCACTCCCATACTCGACCGCGACTACAGCAACCGCCAGGACATTCACGACTTGCTCTCCCACCTGGGTGTGGACAAGACCTACATCGTGGGCGTGTCTCGCGGCGGCCAGATTGCTACCGACTTCACGCTGGAGCACCCTGAGATGGTGGACGGCCTCGTGCTCGTGGGCGCGGGCATTGGCGGCCTCACAGATGGCCCTGAGCCCACCCCTGAGGAGGCGCAGGCGTTCGAGGAGGGGGAGGCAGCCGAGTCGAAGGAGGACTGGGAGGGCCTGGCCGAGATCGACGTGCGGGTGTGGGTGGATGGCTTCGGGCGGCCCGGTGGGCGTGGCGACGAGCACGTGCGTGAGAAAGTGCGGCAGATGTGCCTTGAGAACTACAGGCGTCCCTACGGCAGTGGCCAACCCGTGGTGCTCGACCCCCCGGCGGCGGGGCGGCTGGGCGAGATAAAGGTGCCCACGCTCGTCATGGTGGGCGAGTACGATGTCTCCGAAGCCCAGGCCAACGCCGACGCCCTGGCTGCCCGCATCCCCGGTGCTCGCAAGGTCGTCATCGCAGGCACTGCCCACGTTCCCAACATGGAGCGGCCGGATGAGTTTGACAGGTTGGTGCTCGACTTCCTACGGAGCATCGATAAGTAGCGGTGGGGACTATTAACACGATGCAAAATTAGCTAATAAGCCATACACGGCGCGACATTAACCCATTTTGGCCTGGAGCCATAGCTAACTCACACTTTGAACTTACATGTTGGAGGTACGAACGTAGCTATGCACAACACACCAACGACCCGCGCCACCGGCACTTACGAGGTAAAAAGCTGGGACGAGAAGCCCTACGAAGAGCTTGAGGAGGGGGCCAAACTCACCCGCGCCAGCGTAACCGAGACCTTCCAGGGAGACATTGAGGGAGAAAGCACGGTCGAGTTCCTCATGATGTACCTCGATGCCACCACCGCCAGCTATGTCGGTATGCAACGTGTGGTTGGCCGCCTGGGCGGGCGTTCCGGCAGTTTCGTGCTCCAGGTGAGTGGCACGTTCGAGGGAGGATTGGCGCAGGCCACATGGTCGGTGGTGCCCGGTTCGGGAACGGGGGAGTTGCGCGGCCTGCGGGGCGAGGGCGGTTTCCCGGCCCAGCATGGCACCAGCAACGTACCGTATACGCTCGATTATAGCTTCGAGTAGCTCCCTCATCTCAGTTGGGACCTACCCATGCTGCCAGGTTAACGGCACCTCTGGTTGCTCTATAAGTTAGGCGTCCCGGTGTCTATCAGCCCGCGTTCCAGGTCCTGCTTCGCGTTGCGAGCCAGCGCCTCGTAAGTGCTCCGTATCTTTATCAGCTCACCCTCGGTCAATTCCTCGAGGTCAAGCAGGCCGTTGTGAGCGCCCGACATCGCTCGAATCAGCTCATCCAGTTTCAGTTGCATCGCTATGCTGTCCCTGTTCTGGGTGTTCTGAATCAGGAATACCATGAGGAACGTCACGATAGTAGTCCCGGTGTTGATCACAAGCTGCCAGGTATCGCTAAAGCCGAAGATTGGACCTGTAACTACCCAAACGAGAATCGTCAGCAACGCCACGGCGAACGCCGCCGGGTGCCCCATTGCACGGGCTGTCAACTTGGCGAACCGTCCGAACAGAGACGTATGGTACATGGTTTTCCTCCCAGGTAACACCTTGAAGCGTTTCAGCCTTACGCGCAAGGCACCCGCCGCACATCTGCTTCAACGCTGAGACGTTCGACCGCCATCGTAACAGCCTGCACCCTGCTTCACCGGGGCGCAAATTTCTCCAATTCCTCCACCGCGCAAGTCAGCCGAGGCCGTCCGGGGTCGCTCAGGTCGAGCTTGTCCCACGGCACCCTGTAGCCCGGGTACTCCTTCTTGCGTATCAGGCCCAGTATGCCCCTACCCACCGGCCACGCCGACAAGCGCTCCAATAGCGCGGCCGCCCCAATGAGGTACTCCTTCACCACCCACTCGCCGTGCTGCTCTTCCGCCAGCACCTCCTCAATCAGCCCCACGCGCTTGTCGTTGGGGTCGCGCACCGCCTTGCCGACGAGTAGCTCAAGGTGCACTTCCCGGGTGCCTCCCGCCTTCTTGTCCTCCTCACGGTCGCTCATGTCTTGCCCCCTGGGATGCGGCTGACTACGTGCTCGCGCAGCCACTGCTCGAACGCCAGCACGGGGGTCTTCTCGGCATCCACCAGCACCACGATGTCGATGCCCACCGACTTGAGCTTGGACCACGGGATGCGATACGCTTCCGCCCCAACCCCGAATCTCTTAGCCAGGCTCGTCGCCCACTTGCCTATCCTGGGGTGCAGCCTGGCCGCCAGGGTCGGCCCTCCTACCTCGATGTAGGCCACTCTGGGAGGCCCGTCCTTCCTCAGCTCGATGATAATGCCGTCAGCCTTGCCCATCCTGCGGCCGTGCAGGTCCACAAGCTGGTTGTCCAGCACGTCCTTGATCAGGTCCAGCGGTTCCTCGTCCATCTTAGCTGCCTCCCAGTACCTCAAGCGGTATCGCGACTACCGCGAGCACGAACGCCAGCCCGATGATGAGCACCACCACCGTGTTGCTGATGATGCCGTTGCGGAACTTGCCCACGTACTTCTCGTCGTTCATCAGCACCAGGAACGGCACGATCACTACCGGCAGGATGGTAGCCGTGAGGGCCATTGTGAAGAGCGTCAGTTGCAGCGGGTCGATGCCCGCCACCATGAGCAGGGCCGACAGGAAGATCATCACCGTGTAGATCAAGCTGAAGCGGGCTTCCTTTGCGGGCTTCTGGCTTTCCGACCAGTTCCACCCGAACGCCTGCGCCGTGATGAACGCCTGGTCCAGCCCCACTTCCATGGCCGCCCCGAAGCACGTTATGCCAAGCGACACCGCGAACAGCACGAACCCCAGGAACCCCAGCGGCGCGACGAGGGCCAGCGCGGCCTGGTCGTAGCTCTCAACCTGTATGCCCTTCGGGAAAAGCACTATAGCCGACGTGATAAGCACCCCCAGCGACACCACGCTCCCGAAGCCCATGCCTATTACCGCAATCGCCCTGTTCGGCCCGATGTAGCTCTTGTCCCACTTCTCCTCGACTGCCCCCGACGAGTAGAAGAAGAACAGGTACGGGCTTACCAGCGCCCCGATGATGCTCACCGCTATGAATAGGTAGTGCGCCGTGTCGTGCCTGCTCAGGCTGGGCAGCGCCCCCGACATCACCGCCGGCCAGTCCGGCTTGAGCATCACCACGGCCACCACGAACACCAGCGTGACCAGCCCCAGGAGCGCCACCCCGTTCTCGATCAGCCCGAACGTGCCCTTCCAGAGCAGCAGCCAGAGCACGAAAGCCACAGGCAAGGCCCACCACTGGAAACTGATGCCCGTCACCAGTTGCAGCGCGATGCACACCCCGCCTATCTCCGCGCCGAGCACCAGGAAGTCCACAATAATCTCGATAACGTACTGGAGGAAGTAGAACCTGAACCCGAACCGCTCGCGCACCGCGTCCGCCAGTGTGTGCCCGCTCACTGCCGCCAGCCGCCCCGACATCTCCACCAGGAAGATGACGCACAGGGTGCCCAGGAGCAGCGCCCAGATGAGCTGGAAGCCGAAAGCCGCCCCGGCCTGCGCGGCGGTGGCGATGGCCCCCACGTCGAGAAAGCCGCCGATGCTGGTCAGGATGCCAAGTGCTATGCTGAGGGCCTTCTTCATAGCTCTATCCCCATACCCTTGACGATCTCGTCTATCGCTTGCTCTTCCTTAGCCAGTTGCTCGGCCAGCGGCGTAAGGTTGGACAGGTCTCCCTTCTTCACAACGTCCAGCAGCCCTTCGGTGTCACGCTGCACGGCCTGGAGGCGAGGCAAGAGGCCGCCCGGTTGAGCGCCGTTCCCCTTTACCTCGGGTAGCTCGGACAGGGCCTGAATGGAGCCGTCGAGGTTGCCTTTGGCCGCCTCAATCGCATTGCCCGCGTACGCCTGGGGCACTGCCCCTCGCGCCAGGTTGCGGGCCACCATCTCCACAATCGCCGTGTTGGACTTCACGGCCTGCAACTCGCTCCGCAACGTCTCCTGGGGAGACTGCTGGCCGCACCCCGCCAGCAACACGAGCACCAGGGCCAGGCTGGCTGCATACCTCCGCATCGGTTTCACCCCCCGCATGCTATCGCTCAAGAACTACAACATTGTGCTTCCAAATCTTAGCACCATGACCACCACTGCTTCCATCTTTCCACTTTCCCAGAAGCCTTCTCAGAAGAATACCGTCCAAAGTGAGCACCCAAGCCCCTTATATGTCATTTCGAGCGTAGCGAGAAATCTCGTCCCTTAGCACCCAAACAACACCTTTCCTACAGCACAGTGTCCCAGGAGAAAAAGGAACATCCCGGTGGAGGACGAGATTTCTCGCTACGCTCGAAATGACAATGTAGGAGCCTGGGTGCTCATATTCCATAGTCTCAGTTTTCGATAACTTCTGACTTCAGCTTGACGTTCGGGCACACCTGCAGCGCTCACTGTGGAAAACTCACCTGCCGATGACAGCCCGTTCTACGCGTGATTCGCGGTCCAAAACAGCGTCTGCACAGCACGTCCACTGCCTTTCCCCACGTTATGCGCATAATCCGCACATGTCCGCTCCCCTGTGCTAATATAGCTTTGTAACGACCGAACGGGCACAAAACGCACGCGGCGTTACGCAGATCAGGTGGAGTGGCAAGGTGCGCGGGTGGGTTTGCGGGCGGCAGCTAACGCGGTGGCCCCAACCCCGGAGCTAGAATAGGGGAGCACGGAGATGTTACAGGCCCAATCGAACCAGATGCCTTCTATAGCCGACCTGCTGGTGCGGGGTAAGCAGGCAGCCATGAGCGGACAGCGCGAGCTAGCCCGCGAGACGCTGGCCCACGTGGTCTACCTCGACCCGGGCAACGCAGAGGGTTGGCTCTGGCTTTCGGGCGTGGTGGACCAGCCGGAGCAGGTGCGTTACTGTTTGGAACGCACCCTGCGCATCGAGCCGCACAACTCGCGAGCGTTGCGTGGCGTCGAGTGGCTGGACTCGCGCCAGAAGGAGATAGACGAGGCCCGTGCCGCCGCCGAGCGAGTGAAACCCTACTGGCAGACCTCCAAGCCCAAGCCGCTCCTCAACCTGATCAAAGGCCAGTCCAACGCCGCCTCGGTGGGCACCCCCGTGCCCCTGCCCCGTTCGGGCGGCCAGGACGAGCAACAGCAGCAGCCCGCCAGCTGGGCCTCCGTCGGCGCGAGCATCCCCAACACCAGGGTAGCCCGCGCCAACATGCCCACCATGCCCGTCTCCGGCGAGACGCTGGACCGGTTGCAGCGCAACCCCCAGGCCGCGCCCGTCAACGACCGCCAGTACCGCGAAGAGGTGCTGGAAACCGACGACGAGCTGGCCCCGCGCTTCGTCACCAACATCGCCCTTCACAACCTGATGAAAGCGGTGGACAAGGTGACGGGTGCCAGCGGCCTGGCGGCGATGCTGCGCCTGGCCGGGCTGGAGGAGCTTGAGGGCCTCGACCTCGAACCCGACGAGACGCCCGCGATCAACTACACTCGCTTTTCCGCTTTCGGCGAGGCGATGGAGGAGTTCTACACTCACGCTGTCGACACGATGGAGTACAAGGTGGGCCGAGAGATGTTCCGGCAGGAGCTTGCCATGAAGGGCAAGATGGTGGCTATGAAAGGCATCACCTTCAAGCTCATGTCGCCCGACAAGAAGCTGCGCACCATACTGATGGAGCTTGCCGACGCGCACGCCCGCATGGGTATGGAAGCCTACTTCGAGGAGCGCGAGGGCGGCTACCTGTTCGGAATAGAGACCTGCCCCTACTGCTACGGCCGCCTGACCAATGCCCACTGCAACGTTACCACCGGCTTCCTGGCCGCGGGTATCGAGTGGGCCACGGGGCGGGCGCTCGAAATACAGGAGGTGTCCTGCCGGGGAATTGACGAAGAGTTCTGCGGCTACTGGATACCCGTGTAGAAGCACCGGGGGCCGGGCGCGTCGAGGACTGGAAGGGGAGCACTAAACCGCTCCGCTCCCAGTCCTTGCCGTCTGTGCGCGTATCGCAACCGGGCAGCCTCACGCACGTTACTCTGATAAGATACATCTACGCGGTACGGCCAAATCAGAGCGTATATCCAAAATGCTGGACACGTGGAACCAAAGCGGCCTCTGTCATTCTGAGCGCAGCGAAGAATCTAAAGAAGTGGGTAAGGGGACTCTGTTGAACAATATGTAGGATGGTGCCGACGTTCAAAGTGGCGGTATAGCCAGCAGCTTAGATTCTTCGCTACGCTCAGAATGACAGGGCCATCTCTGGTTCCTTGCGTCCCACTGATTGCAGCTACTTATAAGACTATACAAGGTCCAGAAACAATCAGGTACCGCTTATGCCTCGCAGCAGCCCTTCGCGAATAACCACACGCGCTATTCTCTCCACATTCACCGCTCTAATGCTGGTGACGGCTAGCCTCCTCCCCGCGTCCGCCCGGCAGGTGAACATTGCCACGCCCCAGGCCCAGCAGGAGTCGCGGCAGACGCTGTGGGTCACCCCGAAAGGCGGCGAGCCTCTATTTGTGATGGGGGCCAACTACGAGGGGCCGGTAGACCGTGGCTGGCTGATGTGGGAGGACGACAAGTTCGACGCCGCCCTGATAGAGCAAGACTTCGCCCGCGCCCGCGCCTTCGGCATCAACACCCTGCGCATCTTCGTGCAGAAGCCCCTGCGCGACGACATCAACGCCGGTGACTTCTCCAAGCTGGACGCGGTAGCCTCCCTCGCCCGCAAGCACAACCTCTACCTGGTCCTCACTTTTACCGACTGGGCGGAACCCGACCTCGCGAAAGCCGCCGACCTGAACGGCAAGATAGCCGCACATTTCGTTGCGGAGCCTTCAATCCTGGCCTACGACGTGAAGAACGAGCCGCAGTTCAGCGATGTTATCGGCTCCCTCTACTCAAGCGTCGGCCTGACCGTGCCCTTGCAGGTGCCCGAGATGGTAGCCACCTATGGAGAGCGCGTAACACGGGATGGCCTTGCCGCTTACCGCCAAAGCAGCGAGGGCAGGGCCATCATCCCCGCTCGCATGACCGAGGACCAGGCTTACTCCGTAGCCAATTACTACAAGCTTTACCTGGAGTTCCTAGACGCCGGGGCCGCCTGGGTGAGACAGCACCCGAACACCACCACGCTGGACTACATCGACTCGGCGGAAGCTATCTCCTGGGCACCCTACCTGCGCGCCCTGGACGAGACGCTCGGGGCCTGGGTGTCGTCGCAGATTGCCCCCGTGCGCAACGCCGACCCCGGCAGGCCCATCACGACGGGCTACAGCAACGTAGTGCTAGCCAAGATGCCCTCCAACCGCCAGCTCGACTTCCAGTCGGTGCACCGCTTCACCTCGCACGGCTACTCCGGCCTGAACGGCACCTTCCTCGTGCTTGAGAACTTGCAACGCACTTTCGCGGGGCAGCCCGTCATGCTGGAGGAGTTCGGCTACCCGGGGGCCGTGCGCAACAGCAGCGGCGGCGTCACGGGCTACGACCCCCGCACCACCGCCAACCTTGAGAGCGCGGTGTGGACCTATCTCTACAGCCGGGGCTTCGCGGGTGGGGCCAAGTGGATGCTCAACAACTTCCCGCAGGGCGACAACCCCGCCGAGAACTCGTTCGGCCTGTTCGACAACGACGGCAAGCCCAAGCTCCAGGCCCACGCGATGCGCCAGCTTGCCGACCTGTTCAGCCGCCACGCACCGGGCACCTTCTCCGACTTCCGGTCCGAGGCCTCATCCGCCGTCAACTTCGCCTACAAGGCCCACGACGCCCTCGTAGCGGGCGGCAAGGTCTACACCAGCACCAACCTGACCTTCCAGTCTAACGTGCCATCGCAACTTGTGGTGGGCACCAGGGGCGGCGGCGTCACCCTGTTCGCCACCGACGTAGCCACCGCCGAGCTACACCTGCCCACCGTGTTCGGCATTGCCACCGCCGATCTCGGCAAAGTGACCCTCACCGGCCTCGACCCCGCCGGGCGGCCCTCCACGCCCTCGCAACCCTCGCTGAGCGGTGACTGGCTCAGGCTCAACCTCGCGCCCCTCTACAGCTACCGCCTCACCGTGGTGCCCAGGGCCGTGGGGCACGCCCCCGCCCAGGCCGATCCCAACACGGTCTACTTCCCGCAGACCGGCCACAATCTCACGGGCGAGTTCCTCAAGTACTGGCAGGCGCACGGTGGCCTCTCCATCTTCGGCTACCCGCTCACCGAGCCATTCACCGAGGGCGGCTACACGGTGCAATACTTCGAGCGCAACCGCTTCGAGCTACACCCCGAAAACCAGCCGCCCTACAACGTACTCCTCGGCAGGCTGGGGGCCGACCTCACCACCGCCCGTACCTTCGATGCAGTCCAGCCCTTCGAGCCGTCCCCCGGCCACGCCTACTTCCCCGAAACGGGCCACTCGCTCCACTTCGCCTTCCTCGGCTACTGGCAGCGCAACGGCGGCCTCGCGCAGTTCGGCTACCCCCTCTCCGAGGAAATCCGCGAAGTCAGCCCCACCGACGGCAAGACCTACACGGTGCAATACTTCGAGCGCGCCCGCTTCGAATACCACCCCGAGTACAAAGGCACCCCCGCAGAGGTGCTCCTCGGCCTGCTGGGGGTGGACACGATGAAGGGGAAGGGGTGGATACCATGACGGAATTTGGAAATTAGAATTTCGAATTTCGAATTTAGATGAACTAAAAGCAAATTCGAAATTCGAAATTCGAAATTCCAATTCATCTCGTCGTCACCCACTCCAGGGGCATGCCCGTCGGGCTTAGGGCAGAGATGGGCACGTAGTCCCGGTCCAACTCGGCTTTCACCGGGTCGAAGTAGCCGGACCACTCGCGGAGGATGTAGGCGGGCTTGCGGCTGAGGACGTACCGGGGATCGGCCTTGTCGTGGCCCGCCTCCCTGGTGCCCAGGCCCGCCACCTGCAAGTGCCCTATGTGCAGGTCGTTCAGGCCGAACATATCTATCGTGGGGCGCTGGCTGTAATATGCGATAGCCCCCGCGCCCTTGGCTGCCGTCGCGGCCTCCGGGGGCGTGTTGTTCCTCAGCCACAGGCCCGCCGAACCCCAACGCTCCACGTAGGCGGCGTGCAGGCGCGTGGTCTCCATCGTGTAGCTGTCCGGCTCCTCTTGCGCCACCATGCTGCCCGAAAACGCCAGCGCGGCCAGGGTCAGCAGCGCATAAGTAGCCGCTCGCAACCTGGAAGGCGCGGGCAGCCACGCGACCAGCCGCCGCACCACCTCCTGCCCCACTATGAGCAGCGGAGCGATCACCGGCACAAAGAACCGCCAGCCGGGGAAATGGTCGCCGCCTATCCACAGCACGTACCCCGCCTGGAGCGCGGCGTACAGGGCGAAAGCAGCGAGCACCCCGCTCCTGCGCCACCCCACCACGAACACCAGCAGCCCCAAAAGCCCCAGCCCCGCGGGCAGCCAGTTCTCGGCCAGGAAAAACCGCAAGTACACCCAGCCGCGCGCCAGCACCTCCGGCGTGGCCTCCCCCATCTTGGCGTAAAAGGTGTTGGGTAGCGGGTAGCCATAGTAGAGCACGCGCCATACTTCGTGAGGCACCACGATAGCGGCATACGCACCCACACTGTAGAGCAACGGGACGAACCACGCCTTCTTAGCCGCGACCAGTTGAGCGCACCGGACGCCCACGAACACGCCCGCCAGCAACGCCCCTTCAGGCCGGGTGAGCGTAGCCAGGCCGAGCGCTACCCCAGCCGCCAACCAGTGCCAGCGGGTGTTCGCCAGCCCGTGATATAGCAGCACCGCCGTCAGCATCACTAGCACCGCGAACAGGATGGCCTCCATGCCGCTGCCACGCGCCCCGTAGGTGACAAAGGCGGAGTTACCCGCCAGCAGCAGGCACACTACAGCGGGCCACACGTACTGCTTGCCCGACAGCCGCGTGCAGGCGATCCATACCAGCGACAGCAGCGCGATGCTCAGCGCCACGGTGGCGGCAAGGGCCACGGTGGCGGGGGGAAGCCCCACCTCAATGGAAGCTGCGGCCAGCATGGTCCAGAGGAAGTTGGTGTAGCCCTCCACGACCTCGCCGGGGTTGTAGACCAGCCCGCTCCCGTGCACGAAGTTCCAGGCGTAGCGGTAGGAGATGTATGCGTCGTCCAACTGCCACTCGCCCAGCAACCGCCCCGCTACCACCACCCAGGTGCCGCAAACCGCCAGCGCCAGCCCCCATAGAGGCCGCTCGCGCGGTGCCAGGCAGGCAGCGGCCAACCAGGCGAGACTTGCCATGCCAACCTCACCAACGAGTGGTAATTCACGGGCTATGTAGGTGCAGTGCAGCGCCGCGAGCGTGAGCAATAGACCGCCCCCAAACAAGACCGGCATCCGCCCGCCGAGCCTTCGTCTCGCGACCAGCGCCACCAGCGCGACCCCCATCGCCCAGCCCAGCGCCTCGATCAGCACCTCGGCACGGCTGCGCTCCGGCCGCACCTCTATCCAGTCTACGGCCACCCCTAGCGTGCGCCCGTCGCTGGGAGACACGAACGTCTGGCTGTCCAGGTCCACCTGCACGTGCGCCGGGTCCAGGTAGGGATTGGGCGCTTTTTGCGTGTCCACGCTGGCCGAAAAGACCTCATACGTGGGCGTGACGTTCACCAGCGCCATCTCGCTGCCGTTCAGGGATATCTTAACCGCGAGCGGGTAGGCCCCGGGAAAACCGGAGGTAGCCATACGGATAGACACGGTCGCGTGCCTGCCGAGGTTTGCCTCGTACGGGAACGTCAGGCTGGCGTGAGACCCGGTCCACCTGTAGGTGAAGCCGTCAGGCAGGGTCTCGGCGGGATAGAAGCCGAAGGCAGTGTTTGAGGGCACCCGTAGCGCCTCGTCAAGCGCGGGGGAGGCCCCCATTTCGCTCCGGGTGGCTGTGGGGGGCACTATGCCGCTGAGGACGAGCGGCATGCTGAACGCTAGCAGCACGGCTACGAGCAGGGGCAGCGCGAAAGGCAGCACAACACCCGGCATCCTATAGGGGCGGATGCCGGGATGCGCGACAGTGGGACCTGTAGAAGGATTCACACTTCAGACCCTCGCACGAACACGCTTGCGTTGATACTGAAGTTATTATACCAATACTTGTGGAAATTGCTACACTTGTGAGCCGTGCGTTTGATTTGATGGTCTGAATTGCCTCACCCAGGTCCAAATCTGCACTAGCCCTATCGTCAAGCACAGCACGAAGAAAGCTTCCGCCGGTGCCCGGAATCGAGCGCCTCCCCAGAATGTCAGCGCTACGGCGAGCGCCGCGGCGACGTATACCACTGCCAGCCTCGTTTGCAACGACTTGCGCCAGTGCTTTATAAGCCCTATCAGGTACAACGGCAGGACAATCACGCCCAGCAGAGGCACAACATGGTAGCCGCTGTGGGTCATTACCTCCGGCTCCCAGAAGTTCAGTAGCTTCCCCAGCAACAACATCGGGACCTGCCCGGTTTGTGTGGTGAGAAATTTGAAGCCATATTCATACCCCTTGCGATCCAGCAGCGCCGGGTCGTTGGGAGGCAGGCTGCTATATTCGGGGAAATCGGGCAGCCTGGAATACTCACGGAAAGGCACGTAGCGGCCCCAAAGCTCCCCGGGCTGAGCGGTTACG
>DASVQO010000164.1:0-12109 GCA_036389075.1 Chloroflexia bacterium
TCTTGTTCGAGGCCATTCTGCTGGCCCTGAGACGTATCGGCAGGCCCACCAGCATTTTGCCCCCTTCTGTGGCCCTGCTCCTGGCAACCGTGCTGTCCACCGTGGTAGTCTCGCTCAACCTGTTGAACCAATCAACCGAGCTGGCCTGGCTTCTGCTCTTCAACCTTATCATAGCCACCCTCATCGGCACGGGCCTCGTGGTCAGCTATCTCACCCGCCCCCTGATGGAAGCCGCCTCCGGCGCTCACCGCCTCCACCCTCGCGCCATAGACCTGGGCCGCGCCCTGGTCGAACTCAGCCATGGCCCCATCCTGATTTCCCTGGCCCTCTACTTGCCCTTGCGCCTCCTCAGATGAAGTCACCGCGTGCCAGGTAATAGACGGAAACGCAAACATGCAAAGAACGCGCAAAGAAGAAAATAGTTTGAGAATTGCAATATGCTATTTGCGCTAACCACTAACCACTAACCACTAACCACTAACCACTAACCACTAACCACTAACCACTAACCACTATGCCCAACACCCCCGACAAACCCCCCACAAACATCGCCCTGCTCGGCTCTACCGGCTCGATTGGTCGTCAGACGCTCGACGTGGTGAGTCGCCTGGGAGGCCGTCTGCGGGTCGTGGGGCTGGCCGCCGGGCGCGACCGCGACACGCTGCTGGCCCAGGCCCAGGCCCTGGCGGAACCTCCTCTGCTGCTCGCCCTTGCCGACGAAGCGGCCGCGGCTTCGGCCCCGGCGGACGGCCCGCGCTTGCTCGCGGGAGAAGCTGGCCTGGTCGAGCTTGCACGCCACCCCGACGTCGATATTGTAGTGGTCGCCACCACCGGGCATGCCGGGTTTGCCCCCACTCTCGCGGCCCTCGAAGCGGGCAAACAGGTCGCCCTCGCCAATAAGGAGGCCCTCGTCATGGCCGGGGAGGTCGTTACCGCGCTCGCCCGCCGCAAGGGCATCCGCATTCGCCCCATCGACAGCGAGCATAGCGCCATCTGGCAGTGCCTGGTCGGTGAGCCGGAAGCCCCGGAGCGAGAAGCTACCAGGGGCGCGAGCGGCGCGTGGGACGTGATAGAGAAAGTGGTGCTTACCGCCTCGGGCGGCCCCTTTCGCACCTGGGACGACGAGCGCACCTACAACGCCACGCCCCAGCAGGCCCTCAACCACCCCACCTGGAACATGGGCGCCAAAGTCACCATCGACTCGGCCAGCCTGATGAACAAGGGCCTCGAAGTGATCGAGGCCCACTGGCTGTTCGGCGTGCCTTTCGATGATATCGAGGTCGTGGTCCACCCGGAGAGCATCATCCACTCCATGCTCCGCTTCATCGACGGCTCGGCCAAGGCCCAGCTTGGCATCCCCGACATGCGCGTGCCCATCCAGTACGCCCTCACCTACCCCCAGCGATACCATAACCCCGCCCACCCCCGCGCCGACTGGGCGGGCATCGGCGCGCTCCACTTTGAGGCCGTAGACATGGGCCGCTTCCGGTGCCTCAGCCTGGCGTACGAGGCGGGCCGCATGGGCGGCACCTACCCTACCGTCCTGGCGGCGGCTGACGAGGTCGCCGTACCTGCCTTCCTCGCCGGTCAACTACGTTTTGGCGATATTCCTGGTATAATAGAGGGTGTGCTTGAAAAGCACGTCGTCGTCGCATTAGAGCGGCCCGACATCGAGTCCATCAAGTGGGCCGACGAGTGGGCCAGGCAGACGGCGCTTGGTCTTGTGGAACGTAACAGGTGACGAGGGCAAGTTTCAAATCGCACACCTCTAGAACAACAACGACCTTCGGGCGCTCTGTGCGCCTCTGCGTTTACGTCTCTTTACCAACAACTAACAACTCGTCACGTTCCACCTTTCAGAAAACGGAGTAGATAATGGATTTCGGTTGGTTATGGGTCGTGCCCGTGTTGGGCGTGCTCATCGTGGTGCACGAATTGGGGCACTTCATGACGGCTATCTGGCTCGGTATCAAGGTGGAGGAGTTCGGTATCGGCTTCCCGCCCCGCGCCTTCGCCATACGCCGCAACGGCATCGACTATTCGTTGAACTGGTTGCCTATCGGCGGCTTCGTGAAAATCACCGGCGAGAACGGCGACTCGGACGACCCCAGGTCGTTCGGCAAAGCCCCCGCCTGGAAACGCATCATCGTCCTCGCCGCAGGCTCCACCATGAACCTGCTGCTAGCTATTATCATCTTTACCGGCATGTCGGTGGCCGGTACTCAGCAGGTCGATGCCCCCTTCACCGCTGTTGGCGGCGTGCTCAAGGACTCTGCCGCACAGAAAGGCGGCGTACTCCCCGGCGACCTGATAGTGGCGGTCAACGGGCAGCCTATCACCAACGATGCCGACCTGCGAAGGGCCAGTCGCTCCAATATTGGCAGGGCCACTAAATACACCGTCGAGCGCAACGGCCAGCGAGTCGATCTTACAATCACGCCCCAGGAGGGAGATGCCCCGCTTGGTGTTAGCCTGGGCTACCCCATCTCCCCTGTCAGGGTAGTGGAAGTGCGCCCCAATAGCGTGGCCGCTCAAGCGGGCCTGCAACCTGGCGACGTTATCGTTGAGGTGAATGGCACCAAAGCGACCATTGACGCTCAGGTGAGCTACATGCTGGAGACCGACAGGCTGGCAAAGAAAAACCCCACCGTTCTGGTGGAGCGCAACGGCCAGCGAGTCGGGCCGCTCACGTTGGCCGTTGGTAGTGGCGCCCAACCTAAGGAATTCGGCTTCACCGTGCACCGCCCTATCACCACTGTCTACTACACCCCCTCCGAAGCGCTCGGTCGCGCCCTGAGCAATACCTGGGATGTGGTAGCGAGCATCCCTAGAGGCATCGCCCAGGCCTTTGCCGGGAAGGCATCAGGTCCGAGCGTCACCGGCATCGTGGGAATCGGCCAGCTCACCGGGGAGGTAGCGCAGGAGACCGGCATCAACGGCCTGCTGACCCTTACCGCGCTGCTTGGCATATCCCTCTTCATGATAAACCTGATGCCCCTGCCCGCCCTCGATGGCGGACGCCTGCTGTTCATCCTCATCGAGCTGCTGCGCGGTGGCCGCCGCATCGCGCCCGAGAAAGAGGCGCTGGTGCACTTCGCGGGTATGGTCGTCCTGCTCGCCCTCATGGCCCTGATTACCTTCTTCGACGTGCAACGCCTGCTCAACGGCCAGGCCCTCATGCCGTAGGTAGCTTAATAGGCAGAGACCCACCACCGCATGTAGTGGGTCTCTTTGCCCATATCACTTCCATCTTCTGCAAGCTCCCTCGCCTCGATCCACACAATTCCCCATGCTTGACAAGCATGCTTATGGGCGCGATACTAGCTAGCGCATGACACATCAGGAGCACCACAATGCCTAGCTCAGCCTCGGGCGTGAGCTCCCCAGGAACGGACGCGGCGGCAGCGGCCCGGAACGTTCCGCTCCCGCCTTCCATCCGAAACGCCGTAGGCTCCAGCCCTATAGAGCAGGTGCCCGGGCCATTCTCCAAACTCGCTTCCGTCTGTCCCATCGGCGTGTTCGACTCCGGCCTCGGCGGCCTCTCGGTGCTGGCCGAGATACGCCGCTTGCTGCCCCAGGAGGACGTCGTCTTCTACGGCGATAACGCCTACTGTCCCTACGGCGGTCGCTCCGACGAGTGGCTGCGCAATCGCTCCCTCGAAATAGCTGGCTTCCTGTTCGACCAGGGCGCCAAGGCCATTGTGGTCGCCTGCAATACGGCCTCCGCTGCCGGGCTGGAACACCTGCGCGCCAGGTTCACCGCACCCATAGTGGGCCTCGTCCCCGCCGTGAAACCCGCCGTCGAGCTGACCAGGACAGGCACTGTAGGCGTGCTCGCTACCCCCGCCGCCCTGCGCGGGCGCTTGCTGGCCGACGTGATCGAGCGGTTCGCCACCCCTCTGGGCGTGCGCGTCGTTACGACGGCCCCCGCGGGCATGGTGGAAGCGGTCGAGCGGGGCGAGCTTGACTCCCCCGCTACGGAAGAAGCCGTGGAGGCGGCCCTGACCCCTATGCTCGAGGCAGGTGCCGATTGCATTGTGCTTGGCTGCACCCATTATCCGTTCCTCAATGCGGTCTTGCGCCGGATTGCCGGGGAGGACGTGCGGTTGATAGATTCCAGTGGCGGCGTGGCCTTGCAGACCCGCCGCGTGCTCGAAGCCCGCTACCTGCTGCGCGATGACGATCACACCGGGCGGCTGACGGTCTATACCAGTGGCGACCCGCAGGTAGTGGCCCCCGTCGTGTGCCGGCTCCTGGGCGAAGAAGTGCCCGTGCTACACGAGTCGCAAGCCCCTCCACCCCTCAGCGACAACCTTCCTCTCTTGCAGCCGAAGCCATGAAGCACTTCGGCGTCACGGACCCCCGGCTGGAAGACTATATGGAGGGCCTGCTCCCTCCACGTGACGGCGTGCTTTCCGACATGGAAGCCCACGCCGGCCGGGAGGGGCTGGGCATTATCGGCCCCTTGCAAGGGCATTTTCTTTACACGTTGGTGCTGGCCCTCAGGCCCAAAGACATCCTTGAAGTGGGTACGGCAATTGGCTATTCAGCCATGTGGATCAGCATGGCCGCCGAGAAGGTCGAGGGGCGCGTAGTTACAATTGAGCGCGACAACTCTCGCGCGGTCTGGGCCGAGGCCTATATGCGGCAGGCCGGGTTGTCCGGCGTGTGCGCCGTGCGCCGGGGAGACGCCCTGGTCCTCATGCGCGGCATGGAGGAGAGCTTCGACCTGCTGTTCCTGGACGTGCTGACGCAGTTCGACCACCCTGGCACCGCCCTTGAGCTGCTCGACCTCTGCGTGCGCCGCCTGCGGCCCGGTGGCGTGCTCCTGTCCGACAACGCGCTGCGCTCCGGCCAGGTGCTCGCCCCCCACGACCATAGCCCCTCAACCCAGGGCATCGCGGCCTTCAACCAGGCAATCTTCACCCACTCCAGGCTGACCAGCACCATCATCCCCATACGCGACGGCCTCAGCATGAGCGTGAAAGGATTTTAGATTTTAGGTTTTAGATTTTGGATTAACTGCAAATCCAAAATCTAAAACCTAAAATCTAAAATCGCCACAGGAGGAATAATGACAATCGATCCCAAACATAGCCCCGCGCCCGGCCCGGCGGTGCTGGTGGAGGTCACGCGCGGGCCTATTGTCGAGTCGGTGCATTACGGGGTCATCGCGGCGGCTGACGCAGAGGGGAACCTGCTCGCGTGGCTTGGCGACCCGGGGTTCGTGAGCTACTATCGCTCCTCCTCTAAGCCGATACAGGCGGTGCCCCTCGTGGAAAGCGGCGCGGCAGACCACTTTGGCCTGACTGAGCGGGAGATAGCCATTTGCTGCGGCTCCCACGGCGGGGAAGACATCCACGAAGAAGCCGTGCTCAGCATACTCGACAAAATCGGCCTCGGGACCGACGCCCTGGCCTGTGGCCCCCACGCCCCCTACGACAAGGCAGCCGCCCGCCTGCTCGCAGAGCGCGGCGGCCCACCCACCGTGCTGCACAACAACTGCTCCGGCAAGCACGCGGGCATGCTCGCCCTGGCCCGCTTCCACGGCTGGCCCGTAGGCGGCTACGAAAGCAGCCTCCACCCAGTCCAGCACGCCATGCACAAAGTCGTGGCCGAGTTCGCGGGCCTCGCTCCCGAGGACGTGCCCGTCGGCGTTGACGGCTGCGGCGTGCTCACCTTTGGCCTCACCATACAGGGCATGGCCGTGTCGTTCGCCCGCCTCGCCAACGCCGATTACTGGCCCGAGCCTCGCCGTAGCGCGGTGCGCCGCATCACCCGGGCGATGATCGCTTACCCTGAATACGTAGCCGCCCGCCAGCAGCGTTTCGACACCGACCTCATGCGGGCTGCGGGCGGCACCCTTATCAGCAAAGTGGGCGCGGAAGGCGTCTTTTGCGCCGCTCTCCTCCCCGAGGAAGACCGTCCAGCCCTCGGCTTCGCCCTCAAGGTGCTCGACGGCGACAACTCACTGCGCGCCCGCAACCCCTCCGTCACCGAGGGCCTGCGCCAGACCGCCATGCTCACCGAGGAGGCCCTCAACAAGCTGGAAACATACTGGGTGGAGGAAATACGCAACCGCCCCGGCGACGTAGTCGGCATGGTCCGCCCTGCCTTCACCCTCTCCGTGCCTGGAGACTGAGCCCACCCGCAAAGTATCCGGAACCGCCAAGAGCACGCCAAGATTCGATACGCGCACTAAGCAAGAGGAGCAGGGTACGTGATATCGTACCCTGCTCCTCTTTGCACCGCATAAACCCTTCTAATCTCTGCGTAACCTCTGCGCTCTCTGCGTCTCTGCGGTGAACCGTTCTTATTCCCCTTGGCAGTTCCGTCCTTTGAATCGCGCCGCTATCCCTGCATACCGCCCACGAACACCCGCTCCGCCAGGTTCACCCCGAAGTGATAAGCCAGGTGCCGGTGGTTGGGGGCGTCCCAGATGACGATGTCGGCCAGCTTGCCCGCTTCGAGGCTGCCCAGCACGTGTCCCCGGTCCAGGGCGTAGGCGCTGTTGATGGTAGCGGCCACGATTGCCTCCGCCGGACTCATCTTCATCTGCGAGCAAGCCAGGGCGATCATCAGCGCCAGGTTCTCCGAGGGGCAGGTGCCGGGATTGCAGTCGGTCGCCAGGGCCACGGGCACTCCCGCCTCTATTAGCGCGCGGGCGGGGGCGTACCTGCCCAGGCCGAGCCCCAGCGGCGTGCCCGGCAGCAGCACCGCCACCGTGCCTGCGTCCTTCAGCGCCACGATGTCCTCCGGCTCCATCACCAGCAGGTGGTCCGCCGACGAGCAACGCATCTCGGCTGCCACCTGCACCGCCCCCACCCGCTCGAACTCGTTGGCGTGTAGCCGCGTGCCCATGCCCAGGTCGATGGCTGCTTGCAGGATGCGCCGGGTCTGCTCGGCGGTAAACGCCCCCACATCACAAAATACGTCGCACCACTCGGCCAGTCCCTCTGCGGCCACGGTGGGCAGCATCTCCTCGATCACCAGCCTGACGTAAGCCTCCGCGTCGCCCGCGTACTCCTCGGGCACCGCATGCGCCCCCAGGAACGTGGCGGCGATGCGCGGCCCCGCTCCCGACTTCTGCAACTCGATATTCAGGTCGCGCACCGCCCACAGGCACTTCAACTCGTCTTCCACCGAGAGCCCGTAGCCGCTTTTGATCTCGACCGTAGTGGTGCCATGCGCCAGCATCCGTTGCAGCCGCTCCCGGGTCTTGCTCTTCAGCTCGTCCTCGTGCGCTACGCGTGTGGACCGCACGGTGGACATGATGCCGCCGCCCGCCGCCATGATCTCCAAATAGCTCGCCCCTCGCAGCCGCATCTCGTACTCTTCGTCCCTGTACCCACTCCACACGAGGTGCGTGTGCGCGTCCACGAGGCCGGGGGTCACGGTCTTGCCCGTGGCGTCTATCAGGTCGGTGTCCTCGCCTCGGTACCTGCCAATTATCTCGTCGCTAGGTCCAGCAGCCAGGATGTGCTCGTCCCTCACCGCCACCGCGCCATTGGAGATAATACCGGCCTCCGCCTGCCCGCCCCCGGCGCGCGGGCCATCCGGCGAGCTAACGGCCCCGCACGTCACAAGCTCCGCTGCCGAGTGTATTATCAGACTTGCCGTTTTTCTTGCCATAGCTTTCATGCAATAAAAACGACGGGTGGCTGGAAGGTTCTAAATGCTCCCATGCCGCCCGCCATGTCTAACGTTCCGGTCTACGCCCCTATCGCTGTGACCTGGGGCTGGCCCTGTGGCAGGGATATTGAGGCCGGTGCCCGCCTCATCCCCCGCTTCGACTCGATGGCCGCGTCCACAAACGACTTGAACAGCTTGCGCGCCCAGGCGTGCTTGCGCCACAACTCCTCCGGGTGGCACTGCACCGCGACCAGGTAGTGAGCGTCGGGGTGCTCTATTGCCTCCACTATCCCATCGGGCGACCAGGCAGTAGCCACCAGCCCGTTACCCACCTTGTCCACCGACTGGTGATGCGAGGTGTTCACCCACACCCGGTCCTGGCCCACCAGCGAGTGCAGGCGCGAGCCGGGGTCAATCGAAATATCGTGCGCCAGGAAGTCGCGTATGCGGCGCTTGAACGACTCGCGGTGGTCGATGGTCGTAGTGTACTCGGAGTAAATATCCTGGATGAGCGTGCCCCCCGTGATCACGTTCAGCACCTGCTCGCCCCGGCAAATCCCCAGGATAGGCAGGTCGTCCGCTATCGCCCAGGGCAATATGGTCGTCTCCAGGAAGTCCATGCCGTGGTCCGTCGGGTCCAACGCGGGGTGCGGCTCCTGCCCGTAATGCTTCGGGTGGATGTCGAGTCCGCCCGGCATAAGCAGGCCATCGAGCATCTCGTAGATGCGGCGCAGCGCATCCGCATCGTCCTGGTGCGGGATGAGGATAGGCACGCCGCCCGCGGCCTCTACCGCCTTGCAGTAGCTCTGGTTGATGCTGAAGCGAGGCGCGTGTACGCCCGCCGCATCGTTGTCGTCCATCGTTGAAACGCCGATAAGAGGTAGCCCGCTCGCGAATGGCATGTATCTGCTCCGGTTTCTAGGGTTACGTTGCGGCTCGTGCGTAATGGAGAGCCTACAAGGCAACCCTACTCAACGCGTGTCGCAATCCTGTTGCAGTAGTATAGCAGAATTTCCCGTCTTGGGAAGAGTAACTAGTACATCTTACAGTATACACCGTGCTGAATTGGCTAGACTCGGCAAGAGTTATGCCAACCCTCTCACCTCAAGGCCATGACGTTCATTCCCGGCAATAAAACACCCGCACTCCCTACAAAGTCAGACCCTCATAGCCGCCCTATGGCTAATGAAGATTAGCTGGCTAATGAGGTAATCGTCAGGAGGTGAAGATCGGCCATGTAGGGGCAGGCACGGGGGCCTGCCCTGGTGGCCCGCGTACCATGTGCAAATCTCGGACAAGGGTGGACCCCCGTGCCTGCCCCTACAGCCATTACCTTATTACGTTGTTAATCCTCATGAGCCACGGGCTTACAAGTAGCGAAGCCTCCTACAGAGACTACATGATGTTTCTTAGTCTCCGAAGGAGACTTTGTCCCTTGTCAGCCCGCCAATTCATTGGCAGGGCGGGGCTGGCAGGGCACCCCCACAGGGCACCCCCACACGGCGTCTCCATACACAACACTTTCCCAGTTCCATACCTCTTTCGATAACATCCGGGCTACACGCACGGTACTTTAGTCCCCGCCGCTTTATCCCATCGGGTAATAGCCAACGCAGGCCGCGTAGTTTATCATGTTATAGAGACTACCGGCCCGGTCCCCGCACGCGCCATTTTCCACCGGCCGCTCCGCTCGCACCCGGCAATTATTCGTCACCAGGAGTTTCGTACCGGCTACATGCGCATTCTCTTCGTAACGCCGAGATTTCCATACCCACCCCTCAAAGGCGACAGCCTGCGCTCCTACCACCAGATACGAGCCCTCAGCAGGCGGCACGAGGTCTCCCTCCTGTCGATGTCCACGTCGCCCGTGGGTAAGGACGAGCGCGCCCGCATGGTGGAGCTTTGCGAGAGCGTGACCGTCGTGCCCCTCTCTCGCGCCCAGGTGTGGTTGAACCTCCTGGCGGGCCTCCCCTCTCGCGCTCCCTTCCAGGTGAGCTATTTCCGCTCCGCCGAGTTCCGCCAGGCCCTCCACAACCTGCTCGCGGAAGGCCGGTTCGACCTCGTGCACGCCACTCTCATCCGAGTGCTGCCCTACGTCTGGGACCTGCGCCACACGCCCGTCGCGGTGGACCTGATAGACTCCCTCACCCTCAACTTGCAGGACAGGCGAGTTAAAGTACGCTGGCCGTTACGTCTTGGCTACGAGGTCGAGTACTCCCGCGTGCGGCGCTACGAGGGCGAGGTCGTGAGGCATTTCCCCGGCCTGGTTGTGTCCTCTCCAGCCGACCGGCAGGTGCTCGGCAGCGACAAGGTGGCCGTCCTGCCCAACGGCGTGGACCTGGAAGGCTTCCCTTTCTACGCCCCCGACGGCCGCGACCCCAGCACCGTGGTTTTCACAGGCAACATGGGCTACCACCCCAACGAGGAAGCCGTGGCCTGGTTCGCCGCCGAAGTATGGCCCCTCGTCCGCGCCGCCCGCCCCAAAGCCCGCTTTCAGGTGGTCGGCACCAACCCCGGCGAGCGGGTGCGCGACCTGTCGGGCACCAACGGCATAGAGGTAGTCGGCAAAGTGCCCGACGTGGCGGCTTATCTCGGCAGGGCCGCCGCCTCGGTAGCCCCCATGAACACCGGCTCCGGCATCCAGAACAAGGTGCTCGAAGCCATGTCCACCGGCACGCCCGTGGTCGCTACGTCCACCGCCAACCGGGGCGTTGGTGGCACCCCTGGCCGCGACCTCCTCGTTGCCGACGACCCCACAGACCTTGCCGCTGCCGTGCTCCGGCTCATGGACGACGCCTCGCTCCGGGCGCAGCTCGGTAGGGCGGGCCGCGACTTCGTGGAGAGGCAGTTCCGGTGGGAGGGCCACGCCGAGGGGCTCGAACGCCTCTACGAGCAGGTGCTGAAGTCTCATGGTAGAGTAGCCAGCGCAGGCCATGCGCTCGCGCTTCCGGTGGAAGGATAAGGGCTTGCCAGAAAAATTGAACGTGGTACAAATGACCGATGTGACTGGCCGGGGCGGCGCCGAAAAAGCCCTGGTGGACCTTGCCCTGCGCCTCGACCGCACCCGCTTCAACGTCACCGTGGTCGCCACCCGCGCCATCGGCAACTACCAGCCCCTCCTCGACGCCGCCGGGGTGCGCACTCTTGTAATCGAGCGCGACAGCCGCTGGCAGAGCTACAAGCTGCTCGGCCTCGCCCGCTTCATGCGCCGCCAGCCCGTGCACATCCTCCACACCCACCTCTTCGGCGCGAACACCTGGGGCCGCGTGCTCGGCAAGCTGGCGCGGGTGCCCGTAATCGTCGCGCACGAGCACTGGTCGTCCAAGGCAGACCGCGAGGTCTGGGTGGACCGCCTTCTCTACCGCCTGACCGACCTCATACTGGTGCCCTCCCACGCCAGCAAGCAACTCGTTATGCAGATGGAGGGAATCCCCGCGCCCTACCTCGACGTGACCTATAATGGAGTGGACATTTCGCGCTTCAGCCAGGATGCCGGCTCCCTCGGCGTTCGGCAAGAACTGGGGCTGGGCCCGGAGGACTTCGTGGTCGGCACCGTGGGCCGCCTCAGCGCCGACAAGGGAGGCCAGGACGACCTGCTCTGGGCTGCGAGAGAACTGCGAAAATCGCACCCACACGCCCGGCTGCTGGTAATAGGAGATGGGCCGCTACGTCCCGACCTCGAGAAATACGCTGCCCAACTTGGCATGCTCGACAATCAGGCCGCGATCTTTACCGGCACCCGCAACGACGTAGACCGCCTCCTGGGCGCGATGGACGTGTTCGTGCTCCCGTCTCACATGGAGGCGCTGCCCATAGCCGTGCTGGAAGCCATGTCGATGTGCCTACCCGTGGTAGCCACACGCGTGGGTGGCGTGCCCGAAGTCGTACAGGAAGGCACAACCGGCCTCCTCGTTGAGCCCGGCGATAGGCCAGCCATGCATGACGTCCTCGCCCGCCTCGCCTCCGACCGCGGCCTTGCCCGCTGCCTCGGCACATCCGGCCAGGCCAGGGTGCGCGACCGCTTCACCGTGGACAAGATGGTCCAACACGTCGAGGAGTTGTACGAGACATTATTCGATAAGAAGATGAGAAAGAAATCTGTAAGATGATTCCGGCCGCTACTGAAGGTACACGGCGGCAAACAGGTGGCTTCTAAAAACCTAGCTCCCCTTTGTCATTCTGAGCGCAGCGAAGAATCTCGTCCTCTACCCTGATGTTACCCTTTTCGTGAGCACAAGCGCCGGCATAAACAAACCAGAAATTTGGGTGCTGAAGGACGAGACTCTTCGCTACGCTCAATGGTGCATCTTGCAAGTAAACAACCCATACGGGACCAAGAGAGGCCTTGTCATCCTGAGCGTAGCTAAGGATCAGGTGGGTAGGCCAGACTCTACAACGCAGGGGTTGCTGGCCGCTAGGGGCACATCGGTGTGTCAACAGTAAGAGTCAAGAACGGGCGGCCGATCCATCGCTACGC
>DASVQO010000165.1:0-4809 GCA_036389075.1 Chloroflexia bacterium
TGTTCTTTGTGCCTTCGCGGTTTTCGCTTCTTTACTAACCACTAACCACTAACCACTAACCACTCGTCATATCCTTTCCGCGATGCGTAGCTTGGCGCTGCGGCTGCGGGGGTTGCGGCGGGCCTCTTCGGCTGTGGCTTCCAACGGTTTCGAGTTTACAGCTTTCAGGGTGGGCGTGCGCCCGCATACACATTGTGGAAACTCCGGCGGACAAATGCAGCCTTTCTGCTCCTGCCGGACAAAGAGCTTAACTATGCGGTCTTCCAGGGAGTGGAACGAGATCACCGCCATGCGGCCCCCAGGCTTGAGCACCCTCACGGCGGCGGCCAACCCGCTCTCTAGCACCTCAAGCTCCCGGTTGACCGCGATGCGTAGCGCCTGGAACGTCTTGGTCGCGGGGTGGATGGGATTGCGCGAGCGGCCCTGCACCTTGCCGCCAAGCGCGCCGTAGACGATGCTCTCTAGCTGGGAAGTGGTCTCAATGCTCTGCCTGGACCGCGCCTCGACTATGCGCCTGGCGACGCGCCGGGAAGCAGGCTCCTCGCCGTACTTGTAGATCAGGTCGGCAAGCTCGCTTTCGGGCAGGGTGTTCACCAGGTCGGCGGCGCTCTCCGGCAGGCCGGGGTCGAGGCGCATGTCGAGCGGACCCTCGGTGCGGAAGGAGAAGCCCCTCTCCGGCCTGTCAAGCTGCATGGAGGAGACGCCCAGGTCGAGCAGCACGCCATCGGCCTCCCCGAAGCCCTCGGCCCCCGTCACCTCGTCCAGCCGCTCGAAGTTAGACCGCGCCAGCCTCGCCCGCCCCGCCTCGATGTAGGGCCGCAGCCGCGATGACGCGATCTCCAGCGCGGTAGGGTCAACGTCCAGCCCCAGCAGCCGCGAGCCTTCCGCCCTCTCCAATATCGCCGCAGAGTGCCCCCCTGCCCCCACAGTGCCGTCGATATACACCCCACCCGCGCGCAAATTCAGCCCCGCCAGCACCTCCTCCAGCAAGACAGGAACGTGCGGGGCATCCCCAGGGGAAGGTGCAGGGATCAAATCGTCCAATGCAAAATCCAAAACCTAAAATCCAAAATCACTAGAATTGTCCCGAAAGGTGGGAGGAAATCACGTCCACGTTGCGCTCTATCGTATCATCGAGGGTGTTCCATGACTGGAGGTCCCAGATTTCGATATAGTTGCCGACGCCGATTACCGCCACGTTGCCATCGATGCTGGCGTACTGGCGAAGGTGGTCGGGGATGATGATGCGACCCTGCTTGTCGAGTTCCACAGGCTCGGCGGCAGAGAAGATGGCCCGGCGCATGTTGCGGGCGTCCTGGTCGCCGGTGGGGAGGGCGTTTAGCTTGTCGGCCAGTGGCCCCCAGGCTTCCTCGGTGAACAGGTAGAGGCACCTGTCGTTGCCGCGCGTGATAATAAGCTCGCCGGACAGCTTGTCACGGAAGCGCGCAGGAACGGCCACGCGGCCCTTATTATCGACGGAGTGCTCAAATCGCCCGAGGAACATTATTTACCCAAGCTTCATTTGTCCTGTCAAATCGGGGGTGTAACTACCCTGTCAATTACCCAGGTTTTCCACAGTTATCCACAATCTTCCCCACTTTTCCCCACTTTTCGCCACTTTTTCCACACTTTCCCACATTTTACAGTGGATTGCCCGCTTTGCAAGGATATGCACAGTGCGAATATCGTGGGTTGTTTGGAGACGGAACCGCCAAGACGCCAAGAGCCTGCCCTGAGCGCAGCCGAAGGGACGCCAAGAGCGCGCCAAGAAGATTAAGATTATTCACCGCAGAGGCGCAGAGAGCGCAGAGGACGCGCTGAGATTGCGGTTGTTTACACGAAAGTAAAGGCAGCATCTCTCTCTAAGATGCTGCCTCGTGCATAACACCCTGAATACTTCTCTGCGTACCTTTGCGTCCTCTGCGTCTCTGCGGTGAACCGTTATTAACCTGGCGCGCTCTTGGCGTCCCTTCGGCTGCGCTCAGGGCAGGCTCTTGGCGTCTTGGCGGTTCCGTCTCCTATTTCGTGAGGCGGGCACGCTCGGTGGCCTGCGAGTGGGCGAGGTTCTCCGCGTTGTCGTCGAGGGGGGCGAGTTGGACGGGGCCGTGGCGGCGGGTGAGGGCCTGGGTGAGGAGGTAGTCCGCTAGGGGGGGGTTCTTGGGGAGTAGGGAGCCGTGCAGGTAGCAGCCGTAAGCGGTCTTGTACTGCGCGCCCTCCGTGCCGTCCTTGCCGTTGTTGCCGCCCCCGATGAGCGACTTACCAAGCGGCTTCACGTTGGGGCCGAGGAAGGTGCAACCCGAATGGTTCTCGAACGCCACTATCAAGCCCACGCCCGGCAGGTCGCTCTCGACGAGCACGTTGCCTATGTAGCGGGTATTGCTCGCGTCGGTGTGCACGTCCAGCAGGCCGATGCCGGGCAGATCGTCCGCGTCGAACGGGCGATAGTAGTGGCCCAGTAGCTGGTAGCCGCCGCACACGCTGAGGATGACCGCCCCACGCTCGACCGCCTCTTTCAGCGCATCGCCCTTCTGCCCCTGGAGGTCGTGCGAGACGGCAATCTGCTGCTTGTCCTGCCCGCCGCCGAAGAAGTAGAAGTCGTAATAGCCGGGGTCGATGCGGTCGCCTATGCTCACTCTGTCCACACTCACGTCGATGCCCCGCCACTGCGCGCGGCGGCTCAGCGCCAGGATGTTGCCACGGTCGCCGTAGATGTTCATTAGCTCAGGATAGAGAAATGCAATTCGCAGGTCCATAGGTCTTACTGCTCCCAGAACTGGCTTTGTACCCAGCCCTTATCATAAAGCATCTTGCGGAAGGCCAGCATCGCCGTATATGTAGGTAGGACGTACAGCGTCTCGCCCGCAGGCAGGGCGCGGACCGCAGCCTCCAACGCCCCGGCTACGTCCACATCCAGCTTGATTAGCGAGGGGTCCACACCGGCGTACTTCAGGCGCACGGCCATGTCCCCCGCCCTGATGCCCGATACCTCCACCCGCCCCACCAGGTCGGGCGTGGCCGACAGTATCTCGAAATCGACGTCCCACAGCCACGACACGTCGCGCCCGTCCGCGAACAGGTCGTTGATGACGATCATCAGGTGCTTGGGCGTGGCTGCGGCCAGACCCTCGCGCTCCTCAAGCGGGAAGAGCATGCGCAGCACCTCATTGAAGCCGACCGGGTTCTTCACGAGCGCCATCAGCAGGGCATTGTCGTTGCTGCCCGGTATCCGCACGCGCTCGATGCGCCCGAACGCAGCCGTGAAGCGGTCTAGCCCTTCCTTTATATACTGCGGCGAAACCCCGAACGCCAGCGCCGCCGATACCGCCGCCAGGCCGTTGTACACGTTGTACAGCCCCGGCACGCGCAGGGTGACCTGCATAGGCCCCACTGGCGTCTCAAGCTCCAGGTCGCTGCTCTCGGTGCCGTGCAGCCGCACCTGCTTCGCGACCACGTCCAGCCGGGGACGTGCCAGGCCGCAACTCGGGCATCGCCAGTGCCCCAGGTGCCCCAGCAGGATCAGGCTGTATTCCAGGCGGCTGTTGCAGCGCGGGCACGAGATCGAGTCGGCGGCGTGGGGCAGCGCGTCGAGGGAGTAGCGCGGGTCGTCAATGCCGAAGGTGAAGACGGTAGCGCGCAGGTCGGGGGCCAGGGTCAACGCGGCTATGGCAGGGTCGTCGGCGTTGAGCACCACCGTGGAGCGGGGCCGCATGGCGGGCAGGGCGTCGCGCCACTTGCGGTAGACGGTGTCTATCTCCCCGTAGCGGTCTAGCTGGTCGCGGAAGAGATTGTTGAACAGGGCCACTTTGGGGCGGATGGCGGGGAGCACGCCGGGGAGGGCGGCCTCGTCCACCTCGAACAGGCCCGCCCGCAAGCTGCCTGGCAAGCCACCGCCGGGGGTAGCCGCGTCTACCATGGTGGACACTAGTCCGCGCTCCAGGTTGGAGCCGGAGCGGTTGTGCAGGGGGTCCAGCCCGGCGGCCTCAAGTATCGAGCCGAGCATGCGCGCGGTGGTGGTCTTGCCGTTGGTGCCCGTGACCATGATGGAGCCTTCGGGCAGTTGCGAGGTAAGGGCGCGCAACACGCTCGGGTAAATAGTGTGCGCCACCAACCCCGGCAACGCCGTGCCCCCGCCTCTACCCATCAGCCGGGTCGCCAGCGCCGAAGCCTTGCCCGCCGCCACAGCCGCCACCAGGGCGGGATTACGCATGTTTCCTCCATTTGGAATTTCGAATTGCGAATTTCGAATTTGTTGGATACATGCTAAATTCGAAATTCGCAATTCGAAATTCCAAATCACCTATCGACGTTGTCAAGGTTGTGGTCGAACTCCTGGAAGCGCAGGTCGCCGATGGGGTAGAGCATACGGCCGCAGGTGGGGCAGTAGGCAAACTCGGTGTCGGCGCGGGCCGCCCTCACCACGTTGACGGGCACCCGCACCCCGCAGCCCCCGCACTTGCCGTCGCGCACCTCGGACACGGCATGGCCCCCCTTGGCGCGGCGCAGCCTCTCGTAAGTCTGCAAATCGGCCCACACGCCCTCTTTGACAAGGCGCTGGCGCTTGACCTGTAGCACCTTGGCCTGCTGTAACAGCTTGTCTTTCTCCTCGGTCAGCCCGGCCCTGTACTGCTCCGTATCGTGCTCCACAGCTTCCAGGGCAGCATGCTTCTCCCGGCTAGCCTCCTCGGCGCGCTCCACGGAGAGCATGAGGTCGATTAGCTCGTCCTCCTGCTGCTTGAGGCGCGTCTTGAGATGGCCCACCTCTTCCTGGACCTGCCCAAGCTCCTTGGGGTTCTTGATAGAGCCGTCGTA
>DASVQO010000166.1:0-9943 GCA_036389075.1 Chloroflexia bacterium
GATGGCGTAATTATGCGCCTTACCGACGTAATGCTGACCCTGCCGATAATCCCTGCTTACGGGATATTCTCACCACTGGTCAGGAGCTTCCTGATCGGGATCAGCGACAATACCAGCACGATAGACGAGCTTAACGCCAACCTGGCAGGCTCGCTGTTCGTCTCGGGCCTGGTGCTGGCGATGTTCGGCTGGCAGAGTGTGTGCCGGGTGACCAGGGCTTCCGTGCTGTCGTTGCGCCAGCAGGAGTTCGTCGAAGCCTCGCGAGCGCTAGGGGCAAGCACCGGCCGCATAGTGCTGAGGCACCTGCTGCCAAACGCGGCGGGCCCCATTCTCGTGGCGGCCACCTTCGCCGTTGCCGACTTTATCATCGGCCTGTCTATCCTATCCTATTTCGACGTGCGCAGCCTCTACAGCGACTCGGGCACAGGCTCCGGCAGCCTTGCCAACGGCACCGGCGCTCAGCCTTCCCTCGGCACCGTAATAGCCATAGCCAACTTTGTGGGCAATCTCTACGGCCTGGAATTCAATCCCTTCGTGTCGGTCCGGCTCTACATGGTGCTGCTGCCAAGCCTGCTCATCGTCCTCCTGACCCTCTCGCTCAACTACATAGGCGACGCTCTCCGCTATGCCCTTGACCCGCAGCGAATGCAGTAGGAATTCTCGATTTTTAATTCTTAATTTTTAATTCTTAATTCTTAATTGGGGATTGATTTCGTTGGTCGTCCATTGCTGGGGGCGGTATGATTACTTACATTATTAGGCGATTGATTCAGAACGTGCTCACGGTGCTGGGTATTGTCTCGGTTTTATGGTCGGTGCAGGTCTACCTGGCAAGCGGGGGCATCAGCCGGGACTATCCGAGCGCGCGTGGTGGCATTGTCAAGGTCTACCAGTATATACAGGGGCAGATCGAACAGCGTGCCACTGAGATGGATAGTATAGCGCCCGAGTTGCGGGAGGGGACGGGCACGCGGTGGAACAGATTGCGCATCGAGAAGTCGAGGCTCGAACGCGACAAGAGGTACATCGAACAGCAGTACAGCATTGACAAACCCTGGCCTTTTAGCTTTTTTGCCTCCCTGTTCGACCCGAGCGATACCTCCTATTACCACCCTATCCTCGATAAAGAGGTGCCTTACGGCATCGACGTGTGGCTTGGCTCGCTCCATATTACCGGCTCCGGCCTGCTGACCGGGGACTGGGGCGCATCGAGAGTGCCGGACCCCGGCTTCAACTCTAGCGTGCGGGGCAACTGGGGAAGCACCATCCTGCTACTGGCCCTTACCCTCATCCTGTCGGTAATCCTGGCCATACCCCTGGGCGTGCTGGCGGCGGTGCGGCAGCGCACGAAGACCGATCACGCGCTGGTCTTCTTTACCTCGCTAAGCCTCTCTACGCCCCCGTTCATTACCGGCTTTATGCTCATCCTGTTCCTCGGCATCATCCCTTACAAGCTGCACACCAACAACGGGTGGACGTGGCTGCCATACCTGCCGGTGGGCAGGGCGAACAGTCTCGACAGGAGCGACCTGCTGGACTTTGTTTACCACCTGACGCTGCCCCTGTTCTGCATGGTGGTGATAGTCTCCCCGAACCTTATCAGGTACGTGCGTTCCTCGATGCTCGACGTGATGGGCAAAGACTACATCCGCACCGCGAGGGCCAAAGGGGCCAAGCCGTCCAAGATACTGTTCCGCCACGCTCTACGCAACGCCAGCATGCCCCTCATAACGGCCATCGGCTTCTCGCTTCCCTTCATCATCACCAGCCTGGGCATAGTTGAGTACGTGTTCGGCTATCCGGGGGTGGCCTCCTACCTGATAGATTCGGTGCGGGGTGGTAGTGCTCCCGCCATCTTGCAGGCGGTGACGGTAGCGGTGGCAACCATCAGCCTGCTCAATATGCTGGCCGACATTACGTATACGATAATCGACCCGAGGGTGAGCTACAACAAGGTATAGCAATTTGTCTCCCAACTGAGTATCGGAAGTCCTGCCATACTGAACCTCTTTGGCCTTTTGGTTGTATAGCTAGGAAAGGGTGTATTCCCTCTTTTGCCTTCGGTGGTAAGCTAAAGCCTCTTGCACCCTATAGCCAGTGTAGGCCCTGGGTTCCTGCGCAGGCAGGCAACCTCACAGCAGCCGCACTGGTTCGTTTATTTGGTTCGCTTCTTCTGACGGACGGAGCTATATGGCCTGCCGTCGTTCAGTTCCCCGTTACGTCTCAGCGCGCAGGGCACCAGGGCACCGGGCCTCTTGCCGAGAGGAGCGTTATGGCTGTCGCAGTATCCACTGAGAAACGCCGCAGGTTGCCGTGGGGCGGACCCACAGAACACGGAGGCACGACCCAGGTTGCTATAGCCTGGGGGCATTTCCGCAAGCGGCGCACGGGCATGGCCTCGCTGGTGATACTGGCCGTCATGACGGTACTTTCCATCGTGGTGCCCCAGGTCTCACCCTTCGATGTCACCAAGAACCAGACGCCCCTCATGTGGAACAAGCCAATGGGCACGGTGGACCCCAGCGGCTACATACACCTGTTTGGCACCGACTCGTACGGCCGGGACCTGCTGACGGTGCTTTTCTGGGCGCTACGTATCACCATGTCTGTGGCGCTACCCTCTGCCCTGGTTGCCACGGTACTCGGCTGCGCGCTGCGAGCGGCGGCGGGCTACCTGGGCGGCAAGGTAGACGCGGTGGTGATGCGCTTCACCGACGTGATGCTAACGCTGCCTATCATCCCGGCATTTGGTATCTTCGCTCCTATCTTCAGGCAGCTTTTCCAGTCCGTCAGCGACAATGCAAGCACGCAGGACCAGATCAACGCCAACCTCACAGGCTCGCTGTTCGTGACGGGCCTTGTGCTCGCGCTGTTCGGCTGGCAGGGGGTGTGTAGGGTCACTAGGGCTTCCGTGCTGTCGTTGAGGCAGCAGGAGTTCGTCGAGGCCTCGCGGGCGCTAGGAGCAAGCAACACCCGCATCATCTTCCGGCACCTGCTGCCCAACGCCGCCGGTCCCGTGCTGGTGGCTATGACCTTCGCCCTGGCCGACTTCATTATCGGCCTTTCTATACTTTCTTACATCGATGCCGGTGGAGCCTATGGAGACTCGGCTTTGGGCGTGGGTACGCTATCTAACGGCACCGGCAGCCAGCCCTCGCTCGGCACGCTCATAGCCCTGGGCCAGTTCTTCGGCAATCTCTACACCATCAACCTCAATCCGTTCGAATCGGTGAGAGCCTACATGGTCTTCCTGCCCGCCCTGTGCATCGTCCTCATGACGCTCTCCATCAATTACATAGGAGATGCCCTGCGCTATTCGCTCGACCCGCGCCGAATGCAGTAGGGAGGCCCAATCTTTAATTTTTAATTTTTAATTCTTAATTAGGGGTCGTCCATCGTCCGCTGGAGTGCTCATGTCTGGCTACATTATCAGGCGATTCGCGCAGAGCTTTCTCACGGTGCTTATTATTTTGTTCACCCTGTGGAGCGTGACTACTTACCTGGGCCACCCGGCCAGGGTGTACGCACTCATGTCTGTTCAGGTGGCCGAGCTTGCGAAGTCAATGGACGAACTACCTATCGAACAACGAGCGGATACCGGAAGCCGCTACAACCGGATGAGAGTCCAAAAAGAGCAAGATGAGATCTTCAAGAGGGAGTTGGAGCAAATATACAGCCTGGATAAGCCCTGGCCCTTAAGCTTCCTTGCCTGGGTGTACGACCCGGCCGACACGTCGTATTATGATAAGATCCAGCGCAAGGACATACCCTATGGCGCGGACTTCTGGGTAGGCCCGTTGCACGTAACCGGCTCCGGGCTGCTGACCGGAGACTGGGGTGGTGTAAGATCGACCAACCCCAGGTACCAGTCAACGGTTGGCACTAATGCCTGGAATACTCTCCTGCTCCTGGTGCTGACATTGTTCATTTCGGTGCTTATAGCTCTGCCGGTAGGCGTATTGGGGGCGGTCAAACACGATACGAATACGGACCATGCCGTAACGTTCTTCACCACAACGGGGCTGTCCACGCCGCCTTTCGTAACGGGCTTCATGCTGATCGTTTTTCTGGGCATCGTACCGTACCAGTTACACACCAATAACGGCTGGACGTGGCTCCCATACCTGCCGGTGGGTGGGGGACATAGCGTCGATAAAGACGGGGGGTTCCTCGACTATATCTACCACATGGTCTTGCCGCTCGCCACGATGGTGCTGGTGGTAGCTCCCGGCTTCTCCAGGTACGTGCGGACCTCGATGCTGGACGCGCTCGGCAAGGACTACATCCGCACGGCTAGGGCCAAAGGCGTACGGCCCTTCAGGATATTCTTCGGGCACGCCCTCCGAAATGCCGGGTTGCCCTTGATAAGCGCAATCGGCCTGACAACGCCTTTTATCATCACCGCCCTGGGCATCGTCGAATATGTGTTCGCGTACCCGGGCATAGGCGCATTTTTCACCATTCATATCGTGAAGGGCGGGGCCTCAGCCATAGGTGTACAGGCCGCCACGCTCGCGGTTGCCACGATCAGCGTGCTCAACACCCTGGCCGACATAGCGTACACGGTCATCGACCCCAGGGTGAGCTACAACAAGGTATGACGGAGTAATTCCCGAAGGGAAAGTAATTCGTAATTTCATCTTGACAGCGCCCCGGTTTGCTTGTAGACTACACAATAACCGAATAGGCAGAACGACTACGACCAGCACGAGTAGCAGGCGAGGCGAGTCCCCAGAGAGTTGGCGGCGGTGAAAGTCCAACGGCGGCGCGACCTGTGAATGGAGCTGTGAGTTGCACACCGAAAGCCGCGAGAGCGTGCGAGTAGACTGTGCCGGAGACTCCACCGTTACCTGGGAGCGGGATATCGGCAGACATGGCGCGCACGCGTCCTGACTAGGTATCCGCGGAGCGCCGCACAACGGCGGAAAAAGGGTGGCACCACGAAGCTCAGTCCTTCGTCCCTTGCGGACGTTGGGCTTTTTTGATTCTCGGAATTGGCTGCGGGCGTGCCAGGCCGCTCGCATAGACAGATAGACGGATGAAGAAAGGGGATAGCCGTGTCGCAAGCATCTTCGCCAACCAGGGAGGCGTTCCGCGCCTTTGCACAAGAGCAACAGGCCGATGGCGCTGCGGAGCCGTACACGCTCGTCAGCAGGCAGATACCCGCCGACCTGGAGACGCCTGTGTCGGCCCTGCTCAAGATACGGCGTGGGGAGCACTGCTTCCTGCTGGAGAGCGTCGAGCGCGGCAGCCAGGTGGGGCGCTACTCGTTCCTGGGGACGGGTCCGAGGTCCGTCTTTACGGTGAAGGACGGGCTGTCGCGCATAGATACACCGGAGGGGCCCGGCCTCTCAGCCGCGAGCGTGGACCCCCTGGGCGAGTTGGACGCGCTGCTGGCTGAGAGGCGGCTAGTGGTGCCGGATAGTATGCCGCTGCCCCGGTTCGCGGGAGGGGCGGTTGGCTACGCTGGGTACGAGACCGCCTGCACGCTGGAGCCGGTGCGCCCTGCACCCAACGACGTGCTCGGCCTGCCGGAAATGGCGTTCGCCTTCTACGACACGTTCCTGGTGTTCGACCACGCGCAACGCAGCGCGAGAGTGTACAGTCTCGCCCCCCTCACTGGAGACCACGAAGTTGAGTATACGGCTGCGGTCGAGAGGATAGAGCAGGTAGTCAGGCGACTGCGCAGGCCCCTGCCGGAAAGCAACGGGCACCGGCGGCACGGCGAGATAGCGGCGAAGTCGCCGGTCAGCAGCAATTTCACGCAGGCCGAGTACGAGGGCATCGTGGAGGCAGCCAGGGAGCATATCGCAGCGGGCGACATCATCCAGGTGGTCGTATCGCAACGCTTCGACAGGCCCACCGGCGCGGACGCCTTCAGCATCTACCGCGCCCTGCGCATGGTGAACCCCTCGCCCTACATGTTCTTCCTGCAATTTGGCGACACGTACCTTGTGGGCGCCTCGCCTGAGATGCTGGTGCAGGTGCAGGAGGGCAAGCTTGCCATGCACCCCATCGCGGGCACCCGCCCCAGGGGCGAAGACCCACGGGAGGACGCCCGGCTTGCGAAAGAACTCGCCTCGGACGAGAAAGAGCGCGCCGAGCACGTCATGCTGGTGGACCTGGGGCGCAACGATATAGGCCGCATCGCCCGCATCGGCTCGGTGAAAGTGCCCCGCTTCATGGAGGTGGAGCAGTACTCACACGTCATGCACCTCGTGTCGGAAGTCACGGGCGACCTGCGGCCCGAGCTTGGAGCGGTGGACGCTTTGAGGGCCTGCTTGCCCGCCGGTACGCTCTCGGGCGCGCCCAAGGTGAGGGCGATGCAGATCATCTCGGAGCTCGAGCGGGACAGGCGGGGACCTTACGGCGGCGCGGCGGGCTACATCAGCTACAACGGCAACCTCGACACGGCGATTATCATCCGCACCATCCTGGTGAGGGACGGCATGGCACACTTACAGGCGGGCGCGGGCATCGTGGCCGACAGCGTGCCTGAGATGGAGTACCGCGAGACGCTTGCCAAGGCGAAGGTGCTGATCGCGGCGATAGACCTGGCGGAGGAGATGGAGAGCGAGCATACCGCGCTCGAATACGCGACCGAAGACGAACTGGAACCGGAGGGAGCAAGCAAATGATACTTCTCATCGACAACTACGACTCGTTCACCTACAACCTGTACCAGTACCTGGGCGAGCTTGGCAGCCGCGTGGAGGTGGTGCGCAACGACGCGGCAACGGTCGCGGAGCTGGAGCTGATGCGCCCCGACGGGGTGGTAATCTCCCCCGGCCCCGGCGCGCCCGACGGCGCGGGAGTGTCGCTTGCGGCGATAGAGGCGTTCGCGGGCAAGGTGCCAGTGCTGGGCGTGTGCCTGGGGCACCAGTGCATCGGGCAGCTATACGGGGGCAAAATAGTGCGCGCCCCGGAGCTACGGCACGGCAAGACCTCGGAGATATACCACACCGGCAAGGGCGTGTTCACCGGCCTGCCCTCCCCCTTTGTAGCCACCCGCTACCACTCTCTCATCGTGGACGCCGCCACCTGCCCCCGCGAGCTAGAGGTCACCGCCTGGACCGGCGACGGCCTCATCATGGGCCTGCGGCATAAGAGCCTCCCCATCGAAGGCGTGCAGTTCCACCCGGAGTCGATGCTTACCCAGTCGGGCAAAGCCCTGCTCTCCAACTTCCTGGCACAGGTGAACGCCTTTGTCCCGGTATAAGCTCTTGAGGTTTAGAGAAGGGGCTACCCGGTGAGCGCCGACGAATCGGACGGTGCCGCACCGGGGGCACGGAGTAACCCGCGTACTGAAGCCACGCCCGGTAGTGGCGCAGCAATGACCGAGGAGCAAATCTTAGCTTCTTCGGTCGTTCCCCCGACCCCGCTCGCTGGTCGCATCCGCCTTGAAGAATATAACCCTGACTGGCCGCGCCTGTTTGAGCGGGAAGCCAACCGCATCCGTGGGGCACTTGGGGGCCAGGCGTTACAGGTGGAGCATGCCGGGTCCACCTCTGTCCCAGGCTTAGCGGCCAAGCCCCTCATCGATATCGTCCTGGTCGTCCCGAACTCGGCTGACGAATCGGCCTATGTACCCGCGTTGGAGGCAGCCGGATACACCCTCACTATCCGCGAACCCAACTGGTACGAGCACCGTCTGTTCAAGGGGCCCGATACCAACGTCAACGTCCATACCTTCTCCGCCGGTTGTTCTGAAATCGAGCGCATGCTGCTGTTTCGCGACTGGCTACGCACCCACCCCGAGGACCGCGAACGGTACGAACGCACAAAACGAGAGCTAGCGGCGCGGGACTGGAAGTACGTGCAAAATTACGCCGACGCTAAGACAGCCGTGGTGGAAGACATCCTCGCCAGGGCAAAACAGGGTTCGCGATAGTTTGCAGTACCGCTTAGATTTTCTCAGCAGCTTTTAGTACAATGCGAGCAATTCCGCATTGCGAGCAATTCCGCATTCGGGTCCAACTGCCTGGTGCCGCACCTGAATGAGCCTGCCTTACCAGGAGTCACCCCAGGAATGACTATGTAGAAAATCGGCATCCAAGCCCCGACCTATGTCATTCTGAGCCCTTCGGCTACGCTCAGGGTAAACTCCGCGAAGGATCTCGTCCCTCACCGGGATGTTCCCCTCTTCTCACGAGACTCTGTGCAGTAGGAAAGGGGCTACCTGGGTGCTGAAGGACGAGATTCTTCGCGGAGTTTACCCTGAGCGTAGCCGAAGGGCTCAGAATGACAAGGGCGGGGCTTGGGTACTCGGGTTTCGCGGTCTTGTTTTTAGATGACTTCCAGTTTTAATAAAAGGGTTGGAGCTTATGTCTATCGAGTCTGAAGAAGACGTAATAGGACTGAAGAAATGCGGGAGAGTGGTAGGGCTGACGCTCCGGGAGATGTCTCGCCATGTGAGGCCGGGCATCACCACGGGAGAGCTTGACAGGATCGGCCAGGAGTTCCTCCGCAGGCACGGCGCGCGTTCCGCCCCGCAACTGGCCTACAATTTCCCCGGCGCGACCTGTATCAGCGTCAACGACGAGGCGGCGCACGGGGTGCCGGGCAACCGCGTCATCCAGCCCGGCGACCTGGTGAACATAGACGTGTCGGCGGAGCTGGACGGGTACGTCACCGATACCGGGGCAACTATCGCGGTGCCTCCCGTGTCACCGACCAAACAGAAGCTCATGGACTGCACCAGGGCTGCCCTGAACAATGCCATCGCCGCAGCCAGGTCCGGCTCCTCCCTGAGCGTGATAGGGCAGGCAGTGGAAACTCAAGCCCGGCGTTGTGGTTTCACCATCATCCAGAACCTGGCCGGGCACGGGCTTGGCAGGCATATACACGAGCAGCCGAATATGGTGCTCAATTATTACAGCGGCCTGGAAAAGAGAAAACTCACCGAGGGCCTCGTGCTTGCTATCGAGCCGTTCCTCTCGACCGGGGCTGATTTCGTGCTGGAGGCCAAAGACGGCTGGACCTTGAAGTCCCCGGATGGCAGCCTCACAGCCCAGTACGAACACACCGTCATAATCGCGAGGGGGCGTCCGGTAGTCGTCACGCTGGTCTAGCGACGGCTGGCTTGGAGGTTGCAAGACGCACTTGCAGTACGAAATGGGGGCCACAATGACCAGGAGCACTACCGAGAAGAACCTACGCAAGTGGATGGAGCACGTGCTGGCGGAGAACCGGCGCGACCTGGAGCGGCTGATTGGCACGCTGGCCGAGGACGCGGTGTACGAGATCGTGCCGCTCAAGCTGTTCTGGCGGGGCAAGGAGGAGATACGGCAGTTCTACCACATGCTGTGGACGGCCCTGCCCGACGTGAAGCTCGATTTGCGCTCGCGCGTGGCCGACGAGCACTACGTGGTGGAGGAGTCGCACGTACACGGCACCCACACCGGCCCTCTGTTCGGCATCCCGCCCAGCGGCCGCTACATCGAGTTCGACCTGGTGATCTACTTCCCCTTCCGCGATGGCGAGATCATGGGGGAGCGGATGTACCTCGATGTGAACAGCATCACGGGGCAGGTTGAAGCGGCGGATGAGGTGCCCGCTTGATCCGCCTCGCTTAAGAATCTGCGGAAGCTGGGCGCGTGTCGATACGCCAGCTACTAAGGAGCGAAACTAATGTATTTTGTATCTGACATAATGTTCCGCCGCTTATCCGTAGTATTGATGCTGCTACTGGTGGCAATAGTGCTTTTCACCACTTCCGGTGTTACCGGAGCGCAAACTACGAAGCCGGAATTCAACCCGCATGCTCTGGGGAATGCTTCGGCCAATGACATTGCCCAGGTGGCAATCAACCTTACCCAGGCAAAATATCCCTCACTGAGTGGAACACCTAAAGTGCTGCTGACGCGCCCTGTAACCCTGGCGGAACTCCCTGCCTTGGGGCTTGGCAGCTATCAATTCGGGAGCATTGAGGAACCCCCGCTGG
>DASVQO010000167.1:0-2439 GCA_036389075.1 Chloroflexia bacterium
TGCCCCGCCCGCCTGGGCCTCACCTGTATCTTCTGCCTCGAACGTGGTGGAGGTCCAATCGCGGACCGTGCTGCCTGCTTGCTCTCGCACGTCCGAAGCGCGCTCTCCCGCCTCCGACAGCATTTCGGATAGCTGCTGCCCGGCCTCGCCCGTCCAGTCTCGCACGGTGGAGCCGGCGTCTTGCAAACCGGCTTGCGCGCCCTCAACCAGGTCAGCCGCCTTGTCGCCCGCGCCGTCTAACATCTCACCGGCGCGCTCTCCCGCACCCTGCGCCGCGTCACGGGCCGAACCTGCCAGATCGCCCGCCTTGTCGCCCAGGTCTGTCGCGCTCACACCTACCACGCCACTCGCGGTATCGACTGCCTCTCCCGCTGTGTCGCCGGGCTGCGAGCCAACCCGCTGCACGTACTCCTGGGCCTTTTCCGCCCCCTGCTCTACCGCCGTCCGGGCCTTGTCCAGGCCCTGCGTCACCACCTCGCGGGTGCGCTGTATCGTCTGCTCGATCTCTGGCCGCCGCTCCTCGATCGCGTGCTGGGCCTGCGAGGCAAGTCCGCCCGCGCGCTTCTGGGCCTCCGACGACAACTCGTCCACCCGCCTGCCAAGCTCATCCAGCCGCTGCTTCATCTCGGCCCGCATCTGCCGGGTGCGCTCGTTGTTCGCCAGGGCCGCGCCCACGCCCACCGCCAGCGCCCCCAGCGCGATAGCCACGCCCAGCGCCTTCGTCAATGCATCGTCATCTTTATTGTCGGCCATCTTAATCTCTCCTTATCAGTGAGTAACTCTTACTAGCAGACGCCTTTGAAAACCATGAGAGGAGGGGCAAAGAGAGATGTTGGGGACACCCCAACCCCCCGGCAGGGTGCCCCATGCACCCCTTCTAGTTACGTCTCGCGCAATCGCTTTACTAACGCCTTCATCAGTCCGATAAACCGCGGCCCCGACTCGGCGGCGACCTTCAGCACGTCCTCGTGGTTGACCGGCTCCGTGTTGTCGGCCAGCGCCATGTTGGTGATATTCGATATGCCTACAACCTTCATGCCACCATGTAGGGCCACGATGACTTCGGGCACCGTGGACATGCCCACCGCGTCGCCGCCCCACTGCCGCAACGCCCGCATCTCGGCCCTCGTCTCGAAGTTCGGCCCGGCGAGCACGATATATACGCCCCGCTTCAGATCGAGGTTGCACTCGCGCGCGGCCTCCTCGGCTTTGAGGAGCAAGCCGGGGTCGTAAGCGGGGTCCATCGGGAGGAAGCGCGGCCCCAGGTCGGGGTCGTTGGGGCCGGTGAGAGGGTTCTGGCCGCCCCAGCCCAGCATGTTGATGTGGTCCTCTATCAGCATCAGGTCGCCGGGCGTAAAGGCCGGGTTGAGGCCCCCCGCAGCGTTGGTCACGAGCAGGGTGTGCGCCCCAAGCTCACGCAGCACGCGCACCGGGAAGGTGGTCTGCTGCAAGGTAAAGCCCTCGTAGAAGTGGACCCGCCCCTGCATCACCGCCACCCTGGTGCCCTCCAGCGTGCCCAGCACCAGCCGCCCAGCGTGCCCCTGCACCGACGACTGTACGAAGCCCGGTATCTCCCCGTATGGGATGGCGGCCACCGCGTCCACTTCATCAGCCAACCCACCCAGCCCCGAACCGAGGATGATAGCCACGTCGGGCTGCCAACCATCGGGCAATCGCCCCCGCACCGCATCCGCGGTATTCTTGATCTTGTCTGATAACTCGCTCATAAGACCTCGTTGTCAATTTGTGCTCTAGTTGCAGCGGTCCCAGCCCTGCAATTCAACCAAACCCGCATGCCGGACGGGTTACGCTCAATGGTACATCTTGCAAGTAGGTGACTAATAAAGGACCAGAGTCCCCCTTTGTCATCCTGAGCGTAGCGAAGGATCAGTGTCCCGTGTTTGACTCTCCCTCCTTGAGCAACAATGTGTCTCTAGCCCCCATCCTGCTACACATTGAAAACTCTGGCCTACCCACCTGATCCTTCGCTACGCTCAGGATGACAAGGGCCCACCTGGTCGCCTAATTGGTCGCTACTTGCAAGATGTATCCCTCAGCATAATGCTCTTATCGCGAAGTCCTACGTGCGGGCCGCACAATCTCCCTTTGGAACCGCTCCGCCAACTCACGCCCTTCGCTTTCTTTACCCCTAGGCACCGGTACCCATACTTCATATGGACCTCTCCTATTTCCTAACTCCTCCAGTTGGAACTTCAAGACAGGGACCGTGTTCCGGGGAGGGTCTGCAAACCCGACCCATGCCCGCCTTAGAGACACACCGCTACGCAACAGGGGCAGCGCTGTGCCCGCAATAACTATCACAATGGGCGTAACTACGACTTCTCTCGCTTGTGCCTTTAGTTCTTCATACCACTTGTCCGTGGACCTGGCGAACCAGGCACTGCCGAATGCCGTCAGCAAGAAAAAGCCTCCCGCGGC
>DASVQO010000168.1:0-13198 GCA_036389075.1 Chloroflexia bacterium
GACAGGTTGAGCCGGGAAAAAGGCCCCAGGCCCTCGCCCGCACGCCCGTAGAGCAGCCGCACCGTCCACAGGCCGAATACGGCCGCCCAGCACGACGAGCAGACCGCCAGGGGCTGGCCGAGGAACATGAAGTGAAAGTCCACCTTGGGGCACACCGTGTCGCCCAGCAAGTAGATGCCGTCAGCGATAAGCTGCAACAGCGGCTGCCCGGTAAGGGCGAACACCGGCGCGACGAGCGGCCCCAGCAGCAGAATCCACAGCCACAGGTCTTGCATCCAGGGCCGGGGCGCGTGGCGGGCGGCGAGGTCCCGGCTATCGACAGTGAGCCGCCTGTATTGTCCTGCTGCAAGTTGCATGTCTTACCTCTCTCCGCTGCGCACAACGTGGTGCGCTTCAATTTTACCATCTCGCAAGCTGCCGGCGAGTCCAAGTTGCGACACGAGCGCGCGCGCCGCCTGGTGGCCGCTGCGCACGGCTCCCTCCATCGAGGCCATGTAGTCCTGGCGGGTGTAGTCGCCGGCGAGGGCGAGATTGCTTATGGGGGTGCGTTGCGTGGGCCGCAGGGCGTCGCTGCCTGGCACTTCGCGGTAGATGGAGTTGGGTATCTTCACCACAGTGGAATGCACGATGCGGGCCGCACGAGTCCGGGGCCATAGAGCGCCAAGGGCCTGCACGCAGCGGCCAACTATCTCCGCGTCTGACAGGTGCCAGAGGTCGCGGGCCGGGGCCACCGCCATGGACACCAGAGAGCCGCCCGAGCGGTCGAACAGGGGACTTGTCACCGCGAGGTCGGCAAACACCGAGAAGGGTGCGTGCGCCGTGAAGAAGAGATTGTCGGCTTCCGACACGTACCGGTCGAACCAGACCTGCACGTTCATCACGGGCACGGATTTGAGCTGCCACAGGCCGGCGAAATAAGGGTGATGCCTGAGCACCTTCGGGACGATGCGGCGAGTGTTGTGCAAGGGCGCGGCGAGCACCACCGCACCGGCTTGGAGCACCTCCCCGGTTGTGAGGCGCACGCCCGAAACGGTGGGCCTGCCGCCGTCCCAGTCTAGCTCCAGGTGCTCTACCTTGCTGCCGCAACGCACCTCGCCGCCCCTCGCCTCGATGTACGCCACGAACTGCCTGTGCATGCGCTCGCCGGGCGGGCCATCCAAGAAGCCGACCCGCGAAGCGTCAGCCTTGCGGGAGAAATGGTGGAACACCGTGGTCATGGGCCGCGCCGACATCTCCTCCGCGTCGAGGAAACCCATCGAAAGCGCGATGGGGTTCCACCACTTCGTAAGCACGCCGTCCGCGATGCCGTGATCGCGGTGCCACTGGGCGTAGGTGCGGTCGTCCCAGCGGGCGACTTTGCGGAGAGGGGTAAGCCAGGGCCGTATCAGCGCCCGCACGTTGGTCAGCTTTTCGCGCCAGGTGAGCAGGTCGTTGCCGGTGAAGGCGACGATGCCGTTGAAGGGGGCGGGCACGTTCGGGAAGCGGAACTTCGAAACCTTGCCGCCGGGCTGGGCGACGTGGATGGTGTGCTCCTTCCAGTTGATGTGGTCGTAGGCACCGACGCGCTTCATCATGCCCAATAGCTCGCGATAGCAGCCGAAAAAGATGTGCAGGCCCGACTCGACCGGGTAGTCGCCCTTGGTCCAGGAGGATACCTTGCCGCCGGGCACGTCGCGCTTTTCGAGCACAAGCACCTCGGCCCCGGCGTCCGCCAGGTCGGCGGCGGCGGTCAGCCCCGCGAGGCCCGCGCCCACGACAATGGCTTTCACAGGGCCTCTCCCATGAGGCCGCCACCAGCCAGCGCCCGCCTCAATTGTTGCAGAGCGGCGCGGGTGCGGGTTTTGACCGTACCAAGTGGTTCTTGCAGGCGCTCGGCTATTTCCTTCTGGGTCAGCCCGCCGAAGTAGGCCAGAACGATGGCTTCGCGCTGCGGGTGGGGCAGGGCCTTTATCGCCTCGCGCACGATGCGGCCTTGCTCCTCGGTCCAGGCCTGGTCGTAGGGGCCGGCGGCGGTATCGGCCAGCACGTCGGCAAGGTTGAGGTCCGAGTCCAACGTGCCGTCTAGGGGCAGGGGAGGGCCGGCGGCACCCACCTTGAGCCTGCGCAACTTGTCCACGGAGCGGTTGTGCACCAGGGTCAGCAGCCAGCCCGAGAACTTGCCCCGCTCGGACGAGAATATGCCCGGGCGGCTCCAGAGTTTCATGAACACGTCCTGCACCACTTCTTCGGCCACGGTAGGCTCGCGCACTATCTTCATCGCCAGCCCGAAGCAGCCTCGCACGTAGCGGTCGTAAAGCTCTTCAAAAGCCTGCGTGTTGCCCCGAGCTATCTGCTCCATGAGAGTCTCGTCGGGCCAGGCGCTTAGCTCTCGCATGTCGGGCTGCGGGGCTACCGTAAATTGTGAGGGATTCGGGGCGGGGGCCTCTTTTTCGGGGATGGCTTGCGAGTTGTCTTCCCCTGCGTAACCCCTGTACATATTATCTGTAGCTACCGGTTCATTCATCGTTCTCTCCTGTGCCAGGTCGTGAGGTCGGCCGTTGTGGCTTGTGCTCGTGCTGTGATATTGCGCGTCTGTAAGTCGGTTTCTTGTAAGTGTGGTCTGCACCCGTTTTGTCATTGTGCCGTGTGGTTGCGCATGCGTCGTGCCCGCCACCAGACTCTCGGCAGGCTGCGGGCCTTCTCACCCATGCTCAGGTGTGCCCTGTTGTTGAACACGTCGTATTTCAGGTCCACGATCTTGTGCAAGATGCCCCGGTACAGCGTGGCGGCGGCCGCAATCGCGGGGCGGCTGTCGGCGGGCAGCATGGCTATGCCGCGCCACGCGGAGTCGTAGAGGGCGTGCGCCCGGGCCATCTCGAACTGCATGAGGCGGACGAAGTTGCGGTTGAGGGCACCCGAAAGCAGCATGTCCTCGGTGTAGCCGAAGCGGGCCATATCCTCGGCGGGCAGGTATATGCGGCCCGAGAGGGCGTCCTCTCCCACGTCGCGCAGGATGTTGGTCAGTTGCAATGCGACACCCAGTTGAACGGCGTAGGGCACCGCTTTCATCGTCTGGGTGCCGGTGATGTACATGCTCATGAGGCCCACCGTGCTGGCGACCCTGTAGCAGTAGACCCACAAGTCGTCCCAGGTGGCGTAGCGGTCGATGCTAAGGTCCATCCTGATGCCCGCGAGTAGCTCCTCCGGTAGCTGGCGTGGTATGCCGTAGCGCGCGCGGGTATCCAGCCAGGCATGGACGACCGGGTGCGCCGGGTTGCTGCCTTCGTCGCACAGGCGGGACCAACTGTCGAGGTCGTGGCGCGCTTTGAGCCGGGCCGCATGTGTGTCGCCTCCAGCGTCGGCTTCGTCCACAAGGTCGTCACTGAGCCGGCAGAAGGCGTAAAGGGCCATGATGGCGGAGCGTTTGGCGGCCGGGAGCAAGCGGGCGCTGAAGTAGAAGCTCTTCGAATGGTGTTTGATTAACTCGGCGCACGCCCTGTACGCCCATAGCTTGTCGGGGGCCGGCCTTTGCCGAAGCGCAAGGAAGGGCGAGCCAGGCGTGTCGTAGCCGTGGCCCCGCGCCACCTGGCCGGAGCGGGCGAGGCTGTAGGGCGGCGTCAGGTACTCGGCAAGACGCTCGAACACGGGCACACTGGCCGGTGGGTGCAGGTGCGTCTCGGTGGGTGCCACGGAGAACTCCCTGCGCGATAGCGGCTGGACGATGGGGTAGGGCCAGGCGGCGTTAGACTCCAAGGGCCACCTCGCCGCGCGGCAGCCCGGCCGCACTTTGCAGGATCCTGTTGGTAACACGCTTGCCGCTGAGCACCGCGCCTTCCATGCTGGCGAGGTATTCCTGCTTTGTGTAGTCGCCGCAGACGAAGAAGTTGGGTATGCCCGTGGCCTGGTCGGGGCGGAAGCGGTCCATGCCGGGCCGGGCCTTGTATACCGACTGGGGGATGCGCACGACCGTGCTCTTGAGGAGCCGGGCTTGTCGTGAGAGGGGGTGCCGCTCGGCAAACTCCTCCATGACGTTTGCCACCACTGCGTCATCGGGTAGCTTGAACCACGCTGCCGCCGGGGCGACTACAAGCTCCACCATCGAGCGGCCGCGCTCGCCCTCGTAGAAGTCGGGGCAAATCTGGCCTAGCTCGGCGTACACCGAGATGTGCGAGCGGTTGGAGAAGACGAGGTTCTTCACGCCGGTCACCGGCCTGTCGAAATAAAGTTGCACCGTCATCACGGGCACGCCGTGGAGGTGCCGCAGCCCGGAGAGCGACTGCGTCTCCCGCATAGCCGGGGGCAGCGACTTCCACAGGTTGTGCGCGGGCATGGCGGATACGTAGATGTCTCCCCTGACGGTGGTGCCGTCCGCAAGCTCGAAACCCTCGACTGCGCCCTCCACGGGTTTGTAGAGGACCTGCTTCACCTTCGCGTTGAAGCGCACGTCTACACCACGCGTGCGCAGGTGGGAGATGAGGGGGCGGAAAAGGCGAGTTTCGGGAGGCCCCTTGAGGAAGGCCACCCGCGAGGCCCCGGTCTCTTTGCCGAAGTGGCTGAGCACGGTCAGCAGGAGCTTGGCGGATACCTCGTTGCTCTTGCTGAAATTCAGCGCCAGTGACATCGTATCGAAGAAGTCCCCAATAGAGCGGCGGCTGAGGCCGTGTCGCACGTGCCACTGCTCGTACGTCAGCTCGTCCTGGCGGTCGATGTAAGCCTGGTTGCCGAGGATGGGCCAGAGTAGGCCGAGGCCGGTACGCAGCTTGTCGGGGTTGGTGAGCACGCCTCGATTGCGGGCGATGGCGGTGAGGCCGTGGAAGGGGGCCGGTATGCGTGCTGGGAAGGCGAGCGGGGAGAGTTTGCCGCCGGGCTGGGAGAAGGTGAGGGCGTGGGGCATCCAGGTAAGGGCGTCGTCCAGGCCGATATCGCGCAGGAAGGCGAGCAGGTTGTGATAGGCCCCGAAAAAGACGTGGAGGCCGCTTTCCAGCCAATCGCCGTCGGCGTCCTGCCAGGAGGAGACTTTGCCCCCCGCGAGGGCGCGCTTTTCGAGAAGAGTGACCTTGAAACCCCGGTCCACCAGAAACTTGGCGGCTGAAAGGCCGGCCAGGCCGGCTCCCGCGATTACTACTTGCTTGCCTTCCATAACGAGGAGGCGGCCATATGCGTCTGCCATGAGAACGACCTTTTCAGTTCCGAACGAACTAACTACAGAGGGTAGTTTATTAGGCAAATTGCGTGCCCGGTGCAGGTCTCATCTTGCGAGTGGAGCGACCTGAGATACCGGGACGTTCCGTAAAGGAGGCCGAGGCGCGGAGCCGTGATCTTCAGTGGAGGGCGAGCACCACGACTCCGTTCCCTGCGAAGCTATTCTAGCACACAGAAGAAGCTTTGTCAATAGTTTGTTCAAGTAATATTCAAGGTTCAGGCTTGAGGTGGCACCTGCCTTGCCCGGAATTGAAGGACGAGCACCGATACCAGGATGAAGGCCCCGCCCAGCAACTGTTCGGGGCTGACGCTCTCCCCGAGCACGAGCGCGGCAGAGAAGACCGTGACCGCCGGTTCGAGGGTGCTGATGATGGCCGCGCGGGAGGGGCCGGTCTCAGGCAGGCCCAAGAAGAAGGCAGTAATGGCTAGGGAGGTAGACACCAGGGCAATAGCCAGCGCCCACGCCCAGCCGGGTGAGGAGAAGTCGAACCGCAACGTGCCGGAGAGCGCGCCCCCCAGGAGGTAGACAGCGGCCGCCGAGGTGATGATTACCGCGCTGGCGAACAGGGGGCTTACATCGCGAGTGAGCCGGGTGCCCGCGATGATGTAGAGCGAGTACACAGCCGCCGCTGCCAGCGCCCAGGCCACCCCGCTGGGCCGAAGGGTGCCCAGGCCGGGGCCGCCCAACCCCAGCAGCGAGGAGAATATACCCAGCACCAGGAGCGCGCCCGCACTCGCCAGGGCCAGCGCGAAGAGCTTGCGGCGGGTGAGCGGCTCGCGGTAGACGAGGAAGGCCAGCAGGGTGACCATGATGGGGTAGGTATAGAGCAGGAGGCCCGTGGCGGATGCGGAAATCTCGTTCAGGGCCGTGAAGTACGAAAAGGACTGCCCGACGTAGCCTATCGCGCCCAGGGCGACCAGGGGAAACACCACCCTGGTCCCTAGCAGGGGTCTATTTTCGGCTGCGGACCTCGTGCGCCTGCGGGCCACAGCCCAAATAGCCCACATGCTTGCCGAGGCGAGGGTGAACCTTATTGCCAGTAGAGTGTTAAGGTTAACGCCATCCGCATAGGCGAGCTTGGCGAATACCGGCATCAGCCCGAACGCGACCGCAGATAGCAACACCATGAGCGCACCCGGTGTGGCGGGCCTATTCCTACGTCGGAAAAGCAAGTTCTGGTCTCCCTATGGGGCGTCAGAAAGGGTAGTGGCGGAATGTGGGTGGCACGCTAAGCCGGTGCGACGGAGTACGCGGCGGTTTTTCTGCACAGGTATTATAACTGCCGGGGTAGGGATGGTCGGCAGGTACGCGCCACTTGCCTGCCACCGGAGACCGCCCGGCCCAGGATGGCGAGCTGTCACCTCTACTTTAGCATGCAAGGAGCATCACAATAGACACCACCGGACTCAACCATGTCATTCTTACCGTCTCTGACGTAGCGCGGTCAAGCGCCTTCTACGGCGACTTGCTGGGCTTCGAGGTCACTATCTTTGGCGAGGACCCGCCAAGGGGCCTCTACTTCGCAGCCGGAGGGGTGCTGTTCTTCCTTTACCCTTCGCGCCAGCCGGCACCGGGGGACCGTTTCAGCGAGTTTCGGGTCGGGCTGGACCACCTGGCATTCGCCGCGCCGAGTATGGAAGCCCTACAGGAGCTGGCGAATAGGCTCATATCGGCGGGGGTGGACACCAACGGCGTGGAACAGTTCGCGCCCACGGGCAATTATTACGTGGCCTTTCGCGATCCCGATAACATCCAGCTTGAATACTGGCTGCCGTGAGAGCAGGTCCTCCGAGCGGGGCTGCCAGCTGTCTTAGAGATGTTGCTAAAACCCGTGGCATGCACCTTGCGTTTTACTAGCATTAGTAGGCGCATTAGACAGCTAGCGAATTACCCATGTTTCAAGAAATAGCCGAAATTCTCACGCACAATATAGACGAGATTACCCGACGCTGGGTGGAGGGTCTGCGGCAGAGCCAGCGCACCGAGGTGCAGAAGCACATGCTGACCGCCGAGATCGTAGATGGTATCAAGGCGATCCTGGCGAACCTCGCCCAGGCTATCGAAACCCGCGAAGCCCCGGACCACGAGACGCTGCCTCTCTTCCTTATTTCAGGAACGGACAGCACCGCCGTGCCCGCCTCCGAGTCGCGCAGGCCACGTGGTACCAGGCCCCTCGGGGGGCCGTTCGGCTGGGCGCAACAGTCGGCGGCCTCGCAGGGTAAGCAGCGGCATACGCAGGACTACGAGCTACACGAGGTGCTCATCGAGTGGATCATGCTGCGGCAGATCGTGTGGGACGTGCTGCGCGTGGAAACGGCGGCGCACGGGCTGGCAATTCCTATCGAATTCGTGCAGTACTTCGACCGGCTGCTGGATGAAATGTCCCTCGCTTCGCTGGAGAACTACTACAACGCCTCCGTGCGCGACCTCGAAAAGCGCGCCATTCACGACCCGCTGACGCAGCTCTACAACAAAGACTACTTCCGGCAGCGGTTGAACGAGGAACTGCGCCGGGCGGTGCGCTACGCCGAGCCTCTAACGGTTGCCATGATCGACATGGATGGCCTCAAGCCCATCAACGACACGTACGGCCACCCGGTGGGGGACGCCGTGATACAGGCGGTGGGCTCCGCAATCAGAAATTCCTCTCGCCAACCCGACGTGCCATGCCGTTACGGAGGGGACGAGTTCGCCGTTATATTACCTGAGACGAACAAAGTGCAAGCCCGAGTCATGACAGAGCGTATCCTGCGGGCGCTGCAAAATGCGAGCGTGGTGGTCACGCAGACGGGGCAGGCCGTTGCCACCACGGACCTGTTGAGCGGCGCGACGGAGGCGCTTTCGACCACCAACCTGCCGCTGGTGGTTTCGGTGCCTACCGTATCAATAGGACTTGCCGCGTTCCCCGATGACGCTCGCAACCCTGAGATGCTGATAGCCAAGGCTGACGCGGCGCTCTACCAGGCCAAGCGCGGCGGGCGCAACCGGATTTTCGCGGCGGGCGACCCGCTGGTCCAGAAGGACACCCCGAGAGAGGACACGACAGAAGATGAACGACAGCAACAAGGCTGACGAGGTACTCAAAGAGCGCAATAGCACAGTCAAAACGCCCGCCGCGGACGATAAGGATGCGGATGGAGTAGACTCAGCGAGCGATGGGAAGGTGCGGTCCTTGCACGTAGGCGTGGAAGTCAACCGCATGAAGATACCCTCGGTGGTGCTGGCTACGGCGGGCGTGCTATTGACGCTGTTCGTGGCGTGGGCGCTCTACAGCATGTTGCACATCTTGCTGCTGCTGTTCATTGCCATCCTGCTGGCTACCGCTATCGAGCCGGTAGTCAACTGGCTGAGGCGAGGCCCTTTCAACCGGAGCACGGGCATACTCATCGTCTACTCAGGGCTGTTCCTCGTGATCGCCCTGATAGGCTGGCTCACCCTGCCGGTGATCTTCCAGCAGGTCGGCGCGTTGGGTAATTCGCTGACGCAGACCTCGAACCAGATGCACGTCGAGGTCGAGAAGTGGGACCCAGGAGTCATACGCCAGCAAGGGCTGCTCTTTTCGGACGCGCTGAAAGCTATAGGCAACCAGATAGGCCAGCCTGAAGCGCAACCTACAAACCTACCTACCGAGGGCGAGGCGGCCCAGGAGACGGTAGAGGCCGCTGCGCAGACGGCCGTTATCCTGGCCGAAATCTTCTTCGCGTTCATCACAATATTCGTGGTAGCATTCTACTGGCTCAGCGAGCGCACGCTCATAAAGCGCGCGATCATGTCCTGGCTGCCCGCGAGCCGCGCCAACCGGGTGCGCCGCGTCTGGGATGATATAGAGGTGAAGGTCGGCGGCTGGGTGCGAGGGCAACTGTTCCTGATGGCGATTGTGGGCGCGTTAAGCGCGGTCGGCTACTTCTTCATAGGCATAGAGTACTGGCCCGCGCTCGCACTCTTCATCGCAATCGCGGAAGCCATACCGTTGGTCGGTCCATATATCGGCACCGCGCCCGCCGTGCTGGTGGCCCTGACGCAGCCCTCGGGCGGGTTCGAGAAGGCCCTCATGGTAGTTGCCTTTGCGATCATTTTGCAGACGATTGAGGGTAACGTGCTCGTGCCGCGTGTGATGAAGAACTCGGTCGGCATCAGCCCACTGGCGGTGATTATCAGCATACTGTTCGGGGCGACCCTGGCGGGGCTCGCGGGCGCGCTGGTGGCAGTGCCGCTGGCCGGGGCGCTTCAGGTGGTTGTAGCTGACCTCAAGGCGGCCCGCGAGAGCGAGGAGAAGCTAGAGGAGGTTACCGCCGCTGCCGAGCAAACCAGGGCTGAAGCGGGCGAACTGGTGGTTGCAAAACCGGACGACGGGGACACCAAGACGCGGCTGGGTGCGGGGGCGCAGGTCTAGCCTGTGGCTGAGACGCTCGATCTCTCGCACCCCTCGCCCGAGGTGGCCCTGCACAGCGAGCGGCTGGCTCACGCCCGGGCCCAGTTGCGCGCCCACGGCCTCGATTACCTGGTGGTGGGCCCCTCCGCCGACCTCTATTACCTGACCGGCATCCAGAACCGGCCCAGCGAGCGCCTGACCGTGCTGCTGCTGCCGCAAGAAGGCCCTGCCCACGTCGTGCTACCCGCTTTCGAGGCCCCCAGCCTGCCGCCGCTGCCCGCGGATGTGCAGGTCGTGCCCTGGGGGGAGAGCGACAACCCGGCGCGTCTGGTGGCCGCGCTCGTGGCGGGGCCGACCGGCCACCCGGGGGGCGCGCACTACACTGTAGGGGCGAGCGAGCGGCTCTGGTCGGTGTTCCTGCTGCGCTTGCAGGTGGAACTTCCCCGCGCTATGTTTACCCCGGCGGGCAGCGTGCTCAGCGAGTTGCGGCAGGTGAAATCGCCCGCCGAGCTTGCGCTGCTCGAAGCGGCAGGGGCGGCCTCGGACCGCGTGTTCGCTACAATAATAACTCGCCCGTTCGCGGGGCGCACCGAACTGGAAGTGTCGGAGGAGATCGCGGGGCTGTTGAAGGCCGAGGGCGTGCACGGCGAGGTCTTCGCCATCGTGGGGTCGGGGCCGAACAGCGCCTCCCCACACCATCACGCCGGGAGCCGCGTGATTGAGCCTGGTGACGCGGTGGTGCTCGACTTCGGCGGACCGTTGCAGGGTTACTACTGCGATATTACCCGCACCGTGTTTGTGGGCGTGGCCCCCGAAAGCAACTCGGAGGCCGAGCGCGTGTACAACCTCGTGCAGTCGGCCCAGGAGGCGGCGGTGCGCGCGGCCTTACCGGGCATGACCTGCGAGCAACTGGATGCCGTGGCTCGGGACCTGCTCACGGAGGCCGGGTACGGCCAGTACTTCATGCACCGCCTGGGGCACGGCATCGGCCTCGACGGCCACGAGCCGCCCTACCTCGTGCAAGGCAACACGATCGCGCTACAAGCCGGCATGTCCTTCTCCATAGAGCCGGGCCTCTACCTACCGGGCAGGTTCGGGGTCCGCATCGAGGACACCGTCTACCTCACCCCGCAAGGCGCGGTCCGCTGCAACCACGCCTCCCGCGACCTGACCATCGTGCAATGAGTCGCACGGGCAGAGACGGAACCGCCAAGACGCCAAGGACCACGCCAAGAGGAATAAGAACGGTTCACCGCAGAGACGCAGAGGACGCAGAGGTTACGCAGAGGTTAGGAAGGCTTGGCTGGTACGAAAAGGAGCAGGGTACGATATCACGTACTCTGCTCCTTTCTTTGCTTGGAATATCATCTTAAACCTTGGCGCGCTCTTGGCGTCCTTGGCGTCTTGGCGGTTCCGTCTCTTCCCATTAAGATGTGGAAACGATTGACGGAACTAATGTTCTATGTTATGGTCGTCTGGAGAGGCAAAGGACGGCTGACTATGGCTCAGGATGGCGGGGCAAACAGGTGGTCGGGGTGGCGCGCGCCTGCGGTGAGGTGGGTGGCGCACGTCGATATGGACGCCTTCTTTGCCTCCGTGGAGCAGTTGGACAAGCCGGAGCTTAAGGGCCTGCCCGTCATCGTAGGCAACTCGCCCCTGTCGATGGAGAGGTTGCGGGAGCTTGCGGAGCAGGCGCGGGGGCTGCCCAGGACGCCGGAGTTCATCAAGGGCATACGCGGGGTGGTCGCCTCGGCTTCCTATGAGGCCAGGGCCTATGGCGTGCGCTCCGCCATGCCCCTCGCGAGGGCGCTGGCCTTGTGCCCCCAGGCGGTGGTGCTACCCGGACGCTTCGACCGTTATGGTGCGGTGGCGGGCGAGCTGCGCCGTGTCTGGTCGGAGTTCAGCCCGGTAATCGAGCCCATGTCGCTGGACGAAGCCTTCCTCGACATGACGGGGAGCGAGCTTACCGGCGGGCCAATCCGCGAGATTGGCGTGCGGCTGAAGGCGCGCATCAGGGAGGCCACGGGGCTCACCGCCTCGGTGGGCATATCTTCCAGCAAGCTTATGTCCAAAATCGCCTCGGACATGGAGAAGCCGGATGGCCTGGTGGTGGTGCCGCACGGCGCGGAAGCCCAGGCGCTGGCTCCCATGTCCGTGCGGGCGCTGCCTGGGGTCGGCCCCAAGACGGGCGAGGCGCTGTACGCCCTGGGCATCACCACGATTGGACAACTTGCCGCCTACTCCGAGACGCGGCTGGCTGCCCTGTTCGGCACCGAGCAGGCGGCTAGCTTGAAACAGCGAGCACTGGGCATCGACAACAGCCCGGTCGAGCCGCCTGGCGACCCCAAGTCCATCAGCCGCGAGACAACCCTTGCCGAGGACGAGGGGGACATCGAGGAGCTAAAGGCCCTGGTGCGGCTGCTCTCGGACCGGGTAGCCTGGCAGTTGCGGCACGAGCGGTTCAGGGCGCGTTGCATCTACCTCAAGCTGCGACTCTTGCCCAAGCAGCGCGTGTGGACGCCCGAAGGCTCCGGCTTCGGCAGGCTCATCACCCGGCAAGTCACTATCCCCCAGGCCACCGATTCGGACCACACCATATGCACCGCGGCGTGCGGCCTGCTGGAAGCCGCTGCAAAGGCCACGGGCCTGGGCAGCGGGCGGGAATTGGTGAGGCTTATCGGCGTGGGCACCACGAACCTTGTGCGCGTGGGAGAGGTGCAGCCGAGCATGGATATGGCGGAGGCGGGGCCGGCCGGGGTGGGGCGGGCGGGGCCGGAGCAGTCGTCCTGGGGGTGGCAGTCTAAGGCGCAGGAGCGCAGCCAGAGGCTGAACACCAGCCTGGACGCGATACGGGACCGGTTCGGGTTCAAGTCGATTACGCTGGCGGCGGGCGTCAAGCGGCACATCATGGAGGCCCCCGAAGATCCGATCAAGGGGGGCAACACGTAAGCTTTTCGTAATCGATGTAACTTTTATTTGCTTGCGTACGTTTGTTAGTTAGGGTACAATCAAATCTAACTGGCGTATTATCGCGGCGAGATTCCCCCTATTGAAGAGTGGCCTGCAAGTGCTTTCAATCAGAAGGTCTCGGCAGTTAGAGGCACAGGCCGACCTCATTTTGCTTCCCAAGGAGTCTTATGAAAACTGAGCGCCATCGTGACCGGGTGCCACGCCCGAACACGGACGCTTCCGGGGTGGTCCCCTCCCCCAACGGCACCGACAACGACCCCGCCGACAGCGCCGACAGCGGCACGCAACCCAATGGGAACGCGGAATTGAGCGCCGTGCACGGTAGCGCCCCTGCCGACCTCGGTAATGGCTACGCCTCCCATGACGACGCAGAAGGCCACGCCAACGGCTTCGCTGACGGCAACGGACATGCCCCTGATCCTGAGTCCTCCAGAGTGGTGCTGACGGTCCCCAGGCGCAAGCGTCGAGTCGTATACGCGCCGCAAGCGCCCGTAGCACCGGAAGCAGTTGAAGTGCCTGCCGCGACGGTCAGCGAGACCATAGCGCCCGCTGAAGAACAGGTGGTAGCGCCTCCGACCCTGCCGGGTGTGGCGCTCCCTCCCAAAGCCAAGCGCAAGACCGGGCCGGCCCCCGCGCAGGCTCAGCCTGTACCCACCGTCGTCGAGGAAGAAGCG
>DASVQO010000169.1:0-3696 GCA_036389075.1 Chloroflexia bacterium
GATCGTCCCGAGATGCCCCGCTAGTCTCAAGCACGAAGGACCGGGGTACGAGTTCACGTACCCCGGTCCTCTTTGCACCACTCAGACCTGCCTAATCTCTGGGTAACTTGCGCGCAACCTCCGCGCCCTTTGCGCCTCTGCGGTCAAAAACAATAACTATCTTGGCGTGGTCCTAGGCGTCTTGGCGTCTTGGCGTCTTGGCGTTTTCGTAATCCTGTTACTTATCCGCCCCTAACCCACGCTATTGTGTCCCCCACGCGCACCTCGCCCTCCAGCAGCACCGTGCACAGCACCCCGCGCTTGCCCATTAGCTCCTTCACCATCTGCTTGTGGTAGATCATCAGGTTAGCGCACGGATCGTTCTGCTTCCCTACGCTCAGTATCACCTTCGGCGCGCCATGCTCGTCCAGCACGTGTATCTCATCGCCGCCCGTCATACCACCCAGATCCCCAAGCCCTTCTGCCAGGATGTTTTCGCCCAGCCCGCCCGGTGGGATGTCGGGCACCCCCAGCTTCGCGCAAGCTTCCCGCGTGCCGTCCGCCCCCACCACCGTAATAGGCCGGTTGTTCGGCACCACGCGCCCCCGGCTCACCCGCGTCTCCCCGTAATGCCGGTCCCCCGGTATCCCACACTTCGTCACCTGCGCCGACTCGTGCTGCTCCTTGCCCACCCCGTTGATCAACTCCGGGCTGTAGCACACCGCCGACACCCTGCCCGTCGCCAGCACCCTCTGAGCCTTTCGTTCGGTAGCATCTATCGCCATAAATACGCTCCATCACGGTCACAGTAGAGAAGCCGTCTTCAACTACCCGCCCCAATAAAGTCTAATCGCCTCCCTTGCCCTTACCAATAGTATACACCGCCTCCTGCACCCCTTCCAACCCCGCAAAATGAACCTTTTACCCCCAAACACCACTACTATATACGTGATGGCATAACGCAGACAGGCAGAGCTTACGCCCCACCCCTCTAGCACCCCCGTGGCGGACCCACACCCCGCCACTACCTCTGCCCGGCCCCGTCCGTACCTTCTCCCATGCGTACCACCCTACCGCCGCCCATGCGTCCCTCCTTCGACCTACCCTGACGCGGCAACTCCACGGCAACCCGGCCGCCCGGCTACCTGCTCCACGCGGCATTGGAGCAGCCTGCCCCGCTTCGTCCTGCTTCCCACGGCCCGGACTTCCGCCCGTGCGTACCACACCCGGCAGCGGCATCCGTCTGCGCGCCCGCCTCACACATACCCGAAAGGAGCCTTACACGAAAATGCAACGACGAAGACTTGGACGTAGTGGAATAGAGGTCAGCCCCCTCGGCCTGGGCTGTTGGGCCATAGGCGGCCCGGTGCCGGTCGTGAACGGCGAGGAGCGCAGCCCCTTCGGCTGGGGCCACGTAGACGACGAAGAAGCCGTGCGCGCCATCCGCCGGGCTATCGACCTTGGGGTCAACTTCTTCGACACCGCCAACAACTACGGCGCGGGACACAGCGAGAGGCAGCTGGGCCGGGGCATCGCCGGCCGCCGCGATGAGGTGGTAGTCTGCACCAAGTTCGCTACCGTGTTCGACGAGCAGACCCGCACCGTCTACTTCGACCGCGAAATGGACCTCACCTTCGACTCCATCCGCGAGACCTGCGAGGCCAGCCTGCGCCGCCTCAACACCGACTACATAGACGTCTACCTCCTGCATAACGGCAGCCTCGAACCCGAACGCGTCCCCGCTGTGCTGGACCACCTCGAACGCCTGGTGGACGAGGGCAAAATCCGCTGGTACGGCTGGAGCACCGACTACGCCGATCGCGCCCCCGAGTTCGCGCACGGCCCCCACTGCACCGCCATTGAGTTCCGCCTGAACGTCATCTACGACAACCGGGAGATGCTGGCCGTCTGCGACGAGCATGACCTTGCCGCCATCATCAAAAGCCCTCTCAACTCCGGCCTCCTCAGCGGTAAGTTCAACGCCGACACCACCTTTCCCGACGATGATGGCCGGCATGGCATCAGCTTCCGCGAGGGGCTGGGTGCCGAACGCCTCCGCCAGATCGAGGCTATGCGCGAAATCATGACCCTCGACGGCCGCACTATGCCCCAGGCCTCCCTCGGCTACATCTGGGCCCGCAGCCAGCGTACCATACCCATCCCCGGCTTCAAGACCGTCGCCCAGGTCGAGGAAAACGCCGCAGCCATCAACTGCGGCCCCCTAACCCAGCAGCAAGTCCGCCGCCTCGATGAAATCATGGGCCGAGAACCGCTAGTCCAATAGACGGCGAAACCGCCAGGACCCAAGAGCCTGCCCTCACCGAAGCCGAAGGGACGCCAAGGACGCGTCAAGAAGATAAAGATTATTCACCGCAGAGACGCAGAGGCGCAGAGGTTACGCAGAGAAGCATTGAGGGTGTTCTGAGTAGGGGCAGCATCATACAGTAGATGCTGCCCCTGCCCTATCCTCGCTGCTACCTCATAAACCAAATAGCCGAACACTTGCACCGAAGCTCCCCCATTGTCATTTCGAGCCTAGCGAGAAATCTCGTCCTCCACCCCGATGTGGCTCTTTTCTCACGAGACTCCTTGTTGTATGTAGGAAAGGTGCTCTTTGGGTGCTGAATGACGAGATTTCTCGCTAGGCTCGAAATGACAATGGGGGAGCTTTGGTGCCGATATCCCTGACCATTATCTTTAAGAGGGCGTATAAACCGTTCATAATCTCTGCGTAACCTCTGCGCCTCTGCGTCTCTGCGGTGAATAATCCTTAACTTCTTGGCGTGCTCCTGGCGTCCTTGGCGCCTTGGCGGTTCCGTCTCCTATCCCCAATCGTCCGTCTGGCATAACCATTGCTTCACCCATACCGGGGGGCACGACGCGACCTACAATCCATTCCAGCACATCGGAGGCCCCGGCATGACAACTCGCAACAACCCAAGTCCCGTGACAACCCGCAGCGGCAGCAAGAGCCTGGCGACTTTCCTGGCAGCCGGGGCCATGCTTCTGCTGGCCCTGCTCTCCCTCGCCGCCCTACCCGCCACATCCACGGCAGCCCAACCCTCCTCCGGCCACCAACCCGGCCCCCTACTGCAAGCCGACCCCACACAAGCCCTCCCCACCGCCCAGACCGACGTGACCAACCAGCAGGGAGGCGGCGAAGAGGACGACCCCTTGCAAGGTGGCAGCACCGAGAACGACAGCAATTCAGGCACCAACAGCAACTCCAACAACAACGACCAAAACCCGCCCTCCAACAACCTGCAAGGGGGCAACACCGGCGGCTCCGACAGCCCCGGCGGCGGCTTCCCCTGGTGGATACCCGTCATCGCCGTGCTCCTCGTCGCCGTCGCCATACCCTTCCTTCGCCGCCGCCCCATAAACGAGCCTGCCACCACCAACCCCGACCCCGACCTCGAACGCCACCAATAGTAGCCCGCCCTTTCCAGCCCAGCTTAATCATCCTGAACAACGCCCGGCCATTAGCCCTGTGGCTGAAGCCCCGGGCTGGCAAGTAGCGAAGTCTCCTTCGGAGACTGCTCTCACGTTTCTTAGTCTCCGAAGGAGACTTCGCTACTTGCCAGCCCGCCAATTTATTGAGGCATGGTCATAAATCAAAATGAGGCACAATCCCACGCGTGAGGTGTAGCTTCAGCAAGTCCAAAATACGGCATTTGGCTCCCTCCTTACCACTATTTGCCGTTACTTCACGCGTGC
>DASVQO010000170.1:0-1733 GCA_036389075.1 Chloroflexia bacterium
GCACGCGTGAAGTAACGGCAAATAGTGGTAAGGAGGGAGCCAAATGCCGTATTTTGGACTTGCTGAAGCTACACCTCACGCGTGGGATTGTGCCTCATTTTGATTTATGACCATGCCTCAATAAATTGGCGGGCTGGCAAGAAGCGAAGTCTCCTTCGGAGACTATCCCCCTATTCCTGAGTCTCCGAAGGAGACTTTACCCCCTTGTAAGCCCGACAATTCATTGGCAGGGCACCCCCACAGGGCCACCCCACAGGGCATCAAGCAAACTCCTCCGGCGCGATCTTCGTGTAGCTGCCGTCTTCCGCGACTACCACGCAGGGGGTCCACTCCCAGATAGCCGGGGCGGGGGCCTGGAGCCAGGGCTTGGCGGCTAATTCTTCAGGGTTGAGGAGGGTGGCCCTGGTGCTCTTGGCGAGGAGATAGCCGAGGTCGTTCGGCTCGGCGTTGTGGAGGCGGGTGTTGAGGTCGGAGTACATCTGCTGCATTGTCTCGTAGACGCGCAGTTGCAGTTGGCTGTCCGCGCCTGACGCCCAAGCGTCGGGCACACTGAAATAGAAGGTGCTGTCCCGGTCGCCCGACTGCACGTGGACTTCCAGGTCGTACACCCACGCCATAAGGGTATCTATCAAGTCCACCCGCACGATTCTGCTCATGATGGCCTCTTTTCGGGGTAAAGAAAAAGGGCCATCGTACGAGGCCCACAGTGCGGAGAGAGTGGGATTCGAACCCACGGACCTTTGACGGTCATCCGTTTTCAAGACGGACGCATTCGGCCGCTCTGCCATCTCTCCGTGGATAATTGTACCAGAGCCGCACGCCGGCAGTCAACGAGCGGCCACACTAATATTTCTGCGGCCCGCACGCGCTGGAACCTCCCGCAAAGTCAGTCCCGGCCGGTTAGTTCGCGCCACTTTGCTACCGCCTCGGACGACCCGAGGAAGGGCGTGAAGCAGCCCGTCCACCATGTTGAGAGCAAAGAAACGGGGTACACCTCGTTGCCGGGGTAATCGGGCCGCGCCGGGGACTGTAACCTATCGCCCTCGATAGCGGGATTGTCCACAAAGAAATTGAGCCACCTGCCCAGGGCATCGACACTGTAGCCGACCAGGAGCACGTCGTGTAAGCCGATGCCCAGGAACCCCGGACGCACCAGCATGATCGTGGGCGCTGCGCAGTCTATTGCCGCCGCGAGGTCGGCTGGAGTGCCGCCATCATAAGACCGGGCGAAGAAGCCGTATCGCCTGCCCATGACGGCGTTCTGGCCCTCGAAGGTGCCGCCGAAGAGTGGTACCTTGCGCATCCGGTCGAACAGCCTGCGGGCGGCGGCATACTTGCCAAAGCGCACCGGATCGTAGCACGAGAGCGCCATCGCCGTCGTGAAGGCCCCACAGCCCATTTTATTGGAGTATGCGCCGGGGTCCGCATTCAACTGGTACAGGTGAACGGGGGCGTGAGGCAGTTTGTGGACGGTTTCCTCCTGGGCCGGGTGAGCCATCATGGATCTCCTGGTCTTGTCCTGTGACGCTTCTTGTGACGCTCACGATAGCGAAGCAGTCAATATAATAGCATAGTAAAGTGGCTTATAGGCCCTGGACTGCCTCGCGAGGGCTTAATCATTATCGGGGGTGGTCGGTAAGTGGCCCTGCGTTGGTGTCCGACGGTAGCCCTGTGGGGGACGCCACGGGCTGGCAAGTAGCGAAGTCTCCTTCGGAGACTGGTATATGCGAGAG
>DASVQO010000171.1:0-12997 GCA_036389075.1 Chloroflexia bacterium
TCTTGTTACTGGCGCCAGGGGTATCTTTCTATGACATCGGGTATAGGTTGGATGTTGCGAGGTCGGTCGGCTGTAGCCCCATTCGTTAGCCTGGCGTTGCTGCTGTCCGCCTGCGACATCGCCCCGCAGCCACCCGCCCCCGACCCTCGCACCAGCCCCGCACCCGCTCCCACGAACACCCCTCCCGGCATCGACCTCCCCGCTGCCCTTATGACCGAAGTGCTATCCGGCACGGGCCAGGCTGCCCCCACCGCTATCCCCGCCGCCATCAGCGACAGCGACCAGGAGACCCTCTACGGCCTCACCGTCCTCAACCTCCTCAAGGACGAGCAGGCCACCACCGTCTACTTAAATCCCTTCGTCGGCCAGGGCGAGCGCCTGGACCAATCCGACTCCGCTCGGCCCCTGACCCCTACACTTGGCCGCTACATGGACTCCGTGGATGGCGAGCGCCAATACGCCATGTCAGAGTTCTCTCAGGTCGTGGGCCCCCTGGAGGACGGCGGCAAAGTCTCCAACGGCGGCGTCTTCGTAACCCTGGGCGAGATTACATCCGCACCCGAATCCAGCGACACACTCACCGTGCGCGGCACCATCTACCGGGGCCTCGGTGACGCCGAAGGCCGCATCTTCCGCTTCCAACGCGACGACAACGCCCCCGACGGCTGGACTCTCCTAGACGCCCACCAGGAATGGAGCGAACAGTGAAGCAACGCCACGCTCCTGCTTCCTCTAACTTCCCAATCCAAAATCTAAAATCTAAAATCTAAAATCCAAAACCCCATCTATGTCTACCACGACCAAGAAAACCACCCCCGCCCCATCACCCCTCGTGCAGAGCCTCCGCGCCGCCCTGCCTCCCGCCAGGGTGCACTCCACCCCGGAGGACCTTGCGGTGTTCGGCTACGACGGCACCTGGACCAGCCACCGCCCCGATGCAGTAGTCTCCCCCCTCACGGCTGAAGAAGTGGCGGCGGTGGTGCACATCGCGCGCCGGTTCGACCTGCCTGTCGTGCCTCGTGGTGGTGGTACGGGCCTCGCGGGCGGCGCGGTGCCCACCCAGGGCGGCATCGTGGTCAACACCACCATGATGGACCGCGTGCTGGAGCTGGACCGCCCCAACATGGTGGCCGTGGTGCAGCCCGGCATCATCAACGCCCGCCTGCAAGCCGAAGCCGAAAAGCTGGGCCTCTTCTACCCGCCCGACCCCCAGTCCCTACGCCAGTGCACCATAGGCGGCAACGTAGCGACCAGCGCGGGCGGCCCTCGCTGCCTCAAGTACGGCACCACCAAGGACTACGTGCTCGGCCTCCAGGTGGTCCTGGCCGACGGTCGCATCATTCGCACCGGCGGCAAGATGATGAAGGTGCAGACCGGCTACAACCTCACCCAGCTATTCGTTGGCTCCGAGGGCACCCTCGGCATCATCACCGAGGTTACCCTGCGCCTCATCCCCAAACCCCGCCACCGCGGCACCGTCATGGCGATATTCAACCGCCTCACAGACGCCGCCGAGACGGTAAACCGCGTCCTCCAGGCCGGTATCGTCCCTCTCGCCCTGGAGATGATGGACAACCTCTGCATCCGCGCGGTCGAGGCCTACAAACCCTTCGGCCTTCCCCTCGCCGCCGAGACGATCCTGCTAATCGACCAGGACGGCAACGACACCCGCGCGCTGCAAAACGAGCTGGCCGAGATTGCCACCCTTTGCCGGGAAGGTGGGGCCATCGAGGTGCGGCAGGCCGCCACCGAAACAGAAAGCGTAGCCCTGTGGGCCGCCAGGCGTGCAGTCTCCCCCGCTATCTCGCGCCTCAAACCTAACAAGCTGGGCGAGGACATCTCGGTCCCCCGCGCCCACATACCCGACATGGTAGCTAAAGTCACCGAGATAGCCGCCCGCCACAACCTCGTCATCCCCCTCTTCGGCCACATCGGCGACGGCAACCTCCACCCCAACATCCTCTGCAACCTGCGCGACCCCGAAGAGATGGCGCGCGTCCAGGCCGCAGCGCGAGAGATATTCGACGCCGCCATCTCTCTTGGCGGCACCCTCTCCGGCGAGCACGGCATCGGCTCCCTCAAGCGAGAGTACCTGCACAAAGCCCTCGATGCCTCCACCATCGAAATGATGCAGCGCATCAAGTGGGCCTTGGACCCCGAAAACCGCCTCAACCCCGGCAAAGTCTTCCCCGCCGCCCTCGACAACCTCCCTGCTCACCAAACCGATAGCTAAGGAGACGAAACCGCCAAGACGCCAAGGACGCCAAGAACCACGCCAAGAGTATAGATGGTGTGCTAAGTACAAAGAGGACCAGGGTACGACATGGTGTACCCTGGTACTCTCTATACCGTCTAAACCTCACCTATCTTGGCGTTACCTTGGCGTCCTTGGCGTCTTGGCGGTTTCGTCTCCTGTTCCATAACCCCGAAGCTGCCAACCGTGGAGACTACCGCCTAGTAGTCTATCTCAGCCCGAAGCCCTCTCTCATCCGGGGCGTCGTCCTCGTCGTCGGTTGAGGTGGTAGCCGTGGTGTCGAGGTCCGATATTTCGATCCTGCGCGCCCTGGCACCCGTGGGGGCGGGGCTTGCGGAGGAAGGCGCGGTGCCCCATGTGCCCGCCGGGCCGCTCGTGCTGAGGGGCTGCCGCGCGCTGCCGGGCGCACCCCTGTCCGACAGGGCGCTCTCGATACCGTCCCCGATTGCCCCCAGCAGCGAGCGCACCGCCAGGAACCCCTCGCGTACCGCCGCCCTGGCATGCCTGCGCGTGTCCTGGGGGAACATCGAAGCCGTCATCGATGCCACCGCTCCAGGCACCTGCACCGTCAGCTTGGCGACTTCTCCCAGCGTGCTCCCCACGCCGCTGCGGTCCCTCGTATTGTTGAACTCCTCGTCCCACGCTGCCTCTTCAGCCGAGCGTGCCCCTGCCACCGGGGTGCCCGTATATACCTCGTCCATAGCGTTCGCTCCTCTACTCAGCTTTCACGACCCCCGCCGATCTAAGCGCGGCCGAATATGGCGTATTATAACACCAGCCTTGCCCTTATGTACCACGTTCCGCGTCAGAATACAATAGCGATTACCCCACCCACGGCCGCACCTACCGCCGTAGCCCCCAGGTTCACCAGGTCGTTGTTGGCCCAGGCCATACCCCCAACCAGTGTGCTGCGAGTGCCGCACCTGTGCACCCTGCTCTCTGTCGGCTTGTCGCACGCGGGACAGTAGTACCTCGCCTGCACGCTCGCCCCCAGCAAGCTATCGGCAAACGAGCCTGCCGTGCCCCCTACCAGCGCGCAGGCGACCGCTGAGAACGCGGAGCCTACAAGGCGGCTGTCTCCCGGCACGAGCGAGAGCAGCGCAGCCATCAGACCGATGAACAGCGATCCGGCCACCGCCGACATACTGCCCACCAGCGTGACCCCACCCGACGTACCCGCCCGCACCACTGCCCACGTCGTGACTAGCCTGGGCTGCCTGCCACTCAGCACGCCCACCTCCGTCGCCCAGGTATCGGCCGTAGCCGCCGCCAGCGATCCCAGCAACGCCCCGGCGAAAAGGGGAGACGGGAAGAAATAACCCAGCAAAGCCACCAGCGCGGCCACCCCACCGTTAGCCAGCACCTGCGCCGCGTCTCGCCTCCCACCCTTGTCGAACGTCTCCGCTGCCCTACGCTTGGCCTGGTCGCCCGCCTTGAAGAAGGAAAGCAGGCTGGACGACGCAAAGAAAGCCACCAGCAGCGCCGCCGCCCCCAGTCCCCCAAACCCGAATACGGTACCCCCCACCACGCAAGCCGCCACCCCACCCGAAAACGACAGCGCACCCGCCCTGTACCCCAGGTACCCAATAGCAGCAGCCAGGACATAAGATAGGAGGAAGAACATTCTGGATTTTAGATTTTAGATTTTAGATTTTAGATTTTAGATTTTAGATTTTGGATCTTAGATTTTGGATCCTGCACATTCTTAACTCTTATGGCGCAATCGCTGGAATACCAACGGAATCCAAAATCCAAAACCCAAAATCTAAAATCAAAGCTCCGGGTTTCCTGCCAGCGTCTTGAGGCTTGTCATGAGCCGGTTGGTGTCTTCGGGGCGGCCGATCCCGATGCGCAGGTGGTTGGCGAGCCAGCGGTCCGAGATGCTTTTGACCAGGATGCCGTCGTCCTGGAGGTGGCGCTGCACCACGTGGGAGGTGCCGCGCGTCATACGGCACAGCAGGAACGGTGCGGCCGAGGAGTAGGGCTGCAACAGGTTCAGCTTGCGCAGCTGCCGGTACATGCGCCCCCGCTCCAGGCGTATCCGTCGCACCCGCTGTCGCAGGGCCTCCACGTCACCAAGCGAGGCAATCGCCGCCAACTGCGCGGCCCTGTTCAAGGCCCCCGGCGGCGTGAGCCTCTGCAACCGGGACGCGGCCCTCGGCGAGCACAGGGCGTACCCCACCGGCAGCCCGTGCAGCCCCGCCCACGGGCTGAACGAGCGCACCACCACCAGGTTGTCGAACTCGGCCACCAGCGGGGCAATCGTACGGTCGGCAAACTCGAAGTAGCTCTCGTCCACCAGCACCCACACCCCCATTTGTAGCAGCCTCACTACAGCCGTGGGGGCCGTGACGTTGCCCGTGGGGTTGTTGGGCGACGACAGCACAACCATCTTGATGTTCGACTGCCTGCGCATGGTCGTCACGATGGCGTCGGTGTCCACCTCAAAACGCTCGTCTCGCGGCACCTGCACCAGCGTAACCCTCGCCCGCGCGGCCCCCAGGTTGTGTTGCGGCAGCGCGGGCGGGCACACGATCACCGCGTCCCCCGCATCCAGGAAGGCATGCAGCATGCGCTCGGTCAATTCCACCGTGCCCGCCCCCGCCACTATCCGCTCCGGCGCGAACCCCGTGTACTCGCTAATTCCCGCCCGCAGGTCGTTCGACATGGGGTCGGCGGGCAGGTAGTACTGGTCGGACGAGCCGAGTATCTCCTGCACCCGCAACGAGCAGCCGTAAGGGTTCTCGTCGCTGTGCAGCCGGATGTACTGCCGCCTGGGGTCGCGGCCCGCCTGCGCGGACCTGGCTCCGGTGGCCTGCTTATGGGACTTTTGGGGCTGTGGCTCTAACTCTTCTGGCATATAGTCTCTGTTTCTCTAGCGTGGTAAGATTGTGGATGGGTCCCGGGCAATATCTGTCCTGGCCCCCGTTATAGCATGGGCGCGCAAGGAGTACAGCATTATAAACCAACCGTGCCCGGCATTGCACACTTGAACCTATCTCAGGGAAGGGAAGCATGGAAGAGTATACGTCCGTGCCGTCCGGGCCAATCAGCCACAGCGTCGAGCTGTATACCGCGCGCCTCTTCATCCAGGGTGCTATCTCCGGCCCGTTCAAGCGCACCAGCGACCTCATAAACCGCCGCGACCGCGACTTCTTCGCCGTCAACGGTGCCACCGTCACCGCCCTCGGCCAGGCCACCAACGCCCCCCAGAAGGTAGCCGCCCCCGTGCAGGTCGGCCGCGACCACATCCACTTCGTGGCGACCATCCCCCAGCAGCCCTCCCAGCCGCAGGCCCCCGGCCAGACGCAGACCCTCAGCCCCGGCCGCGAATACTACGTCCACAAGCAGCCCATCCCCTGCTACGCCCTCACCGACACCTTCATCATCCACGGCACGTGCCACCTGCTCTCCGGCGCCACCCTCGAAACCCTCCTCCAGTCCCACGACCCCTTCATCCCCATTACCAAGGCCACCATCTACCTCATCGCCCGCCCCAACGCCTCCTGGCAGCGCGACCTCGTGGTCGTCAACAAGGAAAAGCTAGAGGTCATCTACTCCACCGAAGCACTAAACACGTAATTCTTAATTCTTAATTGCGAACGCGGCTTGCTCTTGTTAGATTGTCAATACAATCTGACCCTTATAGCAGCATCCTCCCCCTTTGTTACTCTGGCGGATAGAAGAATAACAAAGGAGACGTCTGTATCGAAGGCTCAAAACGTTGGCATCTTCAACCCAACAATGGCAAGCCGCGCTCGCAATTAAGAATTAAAAATTAAGAATTACGTCCTACCCCCTCAGCTTCGCCCCCAACTCCCGCTCCAACGTGCGCTCGATGCGCTGGCGGAGCCGGGCCGCGTCCTCCTCAGTGAGCAGCTTCTCGGTGGAGTTGAAGGTCACCGCGAACGCCAGGCTCTTCTGCCCCTCGCCTACTTGCGGGCCGGTGTAGATGTCGAACAGGGTCACGTCCAGCACGCTGGCCCCACCCGCCCGCTTTATTGCGTCCGCCAACCGTGAGGCAGACATATCGGCGGGCACCGCGAAGGCCATGTCCTGCCGCACCGGCATGTAGGGGCTGATTTGCTTGTACAGGTGCCGCTCCGGCATCGCCTCCAACAACGCTTCTACGTCCAGGTCCCACGCCGCCACTCGCCCCCCAGGTATGCTCCACTCCGAGAGCAACGCGGGGTGCAACTCCCCCACCATCCCCAGTTCGCGCCCCTTCGCACGCAGCATTGCGGACCTCCCGGGGTGGAACAGCGGCGCGTCCGCTCGTACCCACTCCACGTCCTTGATGTGCAGGTGCCGAAGCATCTCCTCGACCGCTCCCTTGGCGTCGAAATAGTCCAGCTCCTCCCCGTTCCAGGTCTGTGCCGGCTTCGCCCCGTCCTGTCTGAATAGCGAGCGCGGCTGCCGTGGCCCCGACATCAGCCCCATGAGGCGGCGCGACTCCAGCGGCAGTCGCTCCTCGCCCTGCACCGGCTGCCAGTTGCGTAAGCGTGGGTAGCGCACGCGCTCCCGCTCTATTTCAGCCCGCCGTTCCGCTACCTCCCCCTCGGTGCGCGCCATGAACACCTTGCCAAGCTCGAAGATCCGAACGGGCGTCTCCGGCATCAGCCGCATGTTCATCAGCAGCGTGTCCAGCATGTTCGGCAGCAGGGTGGGCCGCATCACGTCTTGCCTGCTGCTTGTCGGGTTCACTATCGTCACCAGCGGTCGCGAAGTATCCCAGGAGCGGTACCGTGGCCTTTCCGCGGCGCCGTCCTCGCCCTCACCACCCCCAAGCCTGTCCTCCAACTCCGCCAGCCTGCGTAACTCCTCACTGTGCGTGACCGAGTAAGTCAGCACCTCGTCCATACCTCCAGCAATCATCAGGTCCGTCATTTCATCCGCGATCTCCCGCGAGTAATTGACCTCCTGGCGCGGCAGCCTGCCCTCGAGCAACGTCTCCGGTATGATGTCGTAGCCCACCATGCGCGCCACTTCCTCCACCACGTCGGCGGGCAGAGTCACGTCGTTGCGGTACGATGGCACGTCAATCAGCATAGTGGTGTACTGGCCCACCGCGTCCGCGTTATGAGGCAGGTCCACCTTGAACTCCAACCGCTCCAGCATCTTGGCTATCTCGCTAGGCGGCAGCGTTATCCCCAGCAGGCGCTCGGCCTCCGAGGTGTAGAAGTGGAGGCGCGTCGTCTTGAGAGGCCGGGGGTACTCGTCCGCGTAGCCCTCCGCGATTGTGCCCCCGCCAAGCTGCCGCATCAGGTCGGCCGCCCGCTTCATGGCGGGCACAGTCAGCGTGGGGTCCACCCACCGCTCGAACCTGTAAGACGCCTCCGAAGGCAGCTTCAGCAGGCGGGCGGTGCGCCGTACCGTGCGCGGGCTGAAGTGCGCCGATTCCAGCAGCACCGTGGCCGTGCCCTCCGTCCCTATCTCGCTGTTGGCCCCGCCCATCACCCCCGCCAGGGCCACCGGCTTGTTGACGTCACAAATAGCCAGCATATTAGGGTCGAGCGTCCTGTGCACGTGGTCCAGCGTCTCGATCTGCTCCCCCTGCCTCGCCCGGCGTACGATAATCTTGTGCCCCTCCACCGCGTCGTAGTCGAAGGCGTGCAGAGGCTGCCCCATCTCCAGCATGACGTAGTTGGTGATATCCACGATGTTGTTGATGGGCCGCATCCCCGCCAACGCCAGGCGACGCTGCATCCACGCGGGCGATGGCCCAATCGTCACGTTCTGTATCACCGCGCCTGAGTAGCGAGCGCACAGGTCGGGGTCCTGTATCTCCATGCTCAACATCCCCTCGGCGGGCGGTCCTGCCGCGTGCCACTCGCTCGACGGGTAGCGCACCTCCCCCCCGAATAGCGCCGCGATCTCCCTCGCGATCCCCACCATCGAGAGGATGCGCCCGTTGTTAGGCGTTACGTCTATCTCCAGTATCGTGTCGCCGAGCACCTCCTGGGCTGTGAGGCCCAGCGGCGTCTCCGCGTCGAGCACAATGATGCCCTCGTGCTCCTCCGACAGCCCAAGCTCCGCCTCCGACATGACCATCCCCTCGGTCTGGATGCCCCGTATCTTAGCGGGCTTCAGCGTAGACCACTTCGGCGGCGACACATGCTGGTCCAGGTACTTACACCCCACCAGCCCCAGCACCACCTTCTGCCCCTGCTCGATGTTCGGCGCTCCCGTCACCACCGTAATACTGCTGCCCGCCCCGTACTCCACGGTAGCCAGGTTCAGCCGGTCGGCGTTCGGGTGCCTCTCCAACCGGGCCACTACCCCCGTGTAAATGTTCTCCCACTCCGCGCCCACGGTGACGATATGCTCCACCTCCTGCCCCGCCAGGGTAAGGCGGCGAGCAAGCTCCTCCACCGGCACGTTTATATCGATGTACTCTCTCAACCAGGAGAGCGGCGCTCTCATAGGCATGGTGTCTCTCCTCTAACCTCAAACAATAATTATCTGTCCGTGTCCTTTGCGCTCTTTGCGCCTTTGCGGTTTCATTTCTTCGCCGTAACCCTTAGAACTGCTGTAGGAATCGCAGGTCGTTCCCGTAGAACAGCCGTATATCGTCTATCCCATGCCGCAGCATCGCCACCCGCTCGAAGCCGACCCCGAAGGCGAAGCCGCTGTAGTCGTCGGGATCGATCCCACCGTTGATGAGCACCTGCGGGTGGATCATGCCCGCCCCCAGGATCTCCAGCCAGCCCGTGTACTTGCACGACCGGCACCCGCTCCCATCGCAGTTGATGCAGTCGATAGCCAGGTCCACCCCAGGCTCCACGTACGGGAAGTAGTCGCAGCGGAAGCGCACCTTGCGGTCGCTGCCGAAAATAGCGCGGGCGAAAGCCGCCAGCGTACCCTTCAAGTCGGCCAGTGTCACCTTCCTGTCTATCGCCATCCCCTCCATCTGCGTGAAGTACGCCTCGTGTGTGGCATCCGTCGCCTCGGAACGGTACGTCCGGCCCGGTATCACCAGGCGCACCGGCGGCTCCACCCTCCGCATCAGCCGAATCTGCCCCGGCGAGGTATGCGTACGCAATACCACGGGCGGCAACTCGTCCATACTTGCCCCCGGTTCGCGCATGCCCAACAAGCGGTCGTCTACGTAGAAGGTGTCCTGCATAGAGCGGGCGGGGTGCTCCGGCGGGATGTTGAGCAGCTCGAAGTTATACATGTCAAGCTCGATATCCGGCCCCTCGTACACCTGGAAGCCCATGTCGCGGAACGCCTGGATAACATCGCGGGCGGTCTGGTTGGTGACGTGCAGGTGCCCGGCGGGTATGGGGCGGCCCGGCAATGTGACGTCCACCGCCTCTTCCACCAGCCTGCGCTGCAACTCCCCCTGCCCGATACGCTTCTCGGCCCCCACGTACGCCTGCTCCAACTCCCCCTTGGCCGTGTTGATAGCCTGCCCCGCCGCCGAACGCTCCTCGGCGGGCAGCCCGCCAACGCCCCGAAACAGCCCCGTCAGCAGGCCCTTCTTGCCCAGGTACCGGCGGTTCCACTCCTCAAGTCCCCCGCTGTCACCCACCTGCGCCAGCGCCGCCAGCGCCTCCTGCCTGGCCCCCTCTATCTGTTCCTGCAATGTCGCCATACAAGTGCTCCTTCACCCATGCCGGTCTCGATTTAAACAAAAAGACCGCGCTGCTCGCCAGGGACGAGGCGCGGCCACGTGGTACCACCCTGATTTCGGCCCCGCACCCACCGGGTACGCGGACCGCTCCATGCTCGATAACGGGAGCTACCGGGACAGACTACTTGGTCGATTTTGGATTTTAGATTTTAGATTTTGGATGTACTCGCTTCAATCCAAAATCTAAAATCTAAAATCCAAAATTCCCCGTTCCCCTGCCGGCTCTGGAGTGAACTTCGGTGCTGGCTTGGCGAGGTAGGCTCTCAGTCCCTGGCCCGTCCTTCCCTGTGCGCCTCCGCAGACTTACTCTCTCCGTCGTTGCCTTTGATTGTTGCTCTTAATTTGTGCCGCCGGTCTACGCGACCCGGCCTTGTAGCATCTATTAGTAACCGAAGTGGCGCAACCTTGTCAAGAGTCGCCCGGCGCCTGCCACCTACATCGCAAGTCCCAATAGCCCACTACATCAAACGCACGGGCAGCTATACGCACAACTCACCATGACTTCGTTATGCCACCGCCGTACACTCTCTGAACAACACCTTCGCTAAGCAAATGGAGGCCCGGCGCAAGACAGCGATTGGCCCCCATGTCGAGCCGGAAAATCGTCGCATCAAATTTGCGACATTTCGCCCCGGCGTTGCGTAAGTAAAGTTGCAAGCATATAGGCACAAGGAGAAGCGCAAGTGAATTACAAACGATTGGCGCGTAGTAGCAATAACGTGATGTTCGCGGGTGTGGCCGCCGGTCTGGCCGAGTACTTCAACCTCGATCCGACCCTGGTCCGGGTGCTATTTGCCCTGTTCGTGGTCGTCTCCGGCTTCATCCCCGCCCTCCTCGTCTACCTCATCCTCTGGTTCGTCATGCCCCGCTACGTGACGCAGTAACCACTGATCAGGGCTGAGACAAAGCAGCCAGGGGAAGCCCCAGACACTAACAACTAACAACTACCCGCCTGGATTTCCGCTTACCAGGCACTAAATACGTTTTGGAGGGACAAAGAATGAACGGCACGAGCCGTCTTTACAGGAGCACTAGTCAGAGGATGCTGGGCGGCGTGGCCGCCGGGTTCGCGAGCTACTTCGGTATCGATCCTAACGTCGTGAGACTCATCTTCCTGGTGCTGGCGTTCGTTACCGGCGGTGGGTTCGCCCTAGTCTACATGCTGCTGTGGCTGCTTATTCCCGGCACCGCCAGCACCGCCGCTGACGTGAACCAGGTCATCAACGAGAACGTAGGCGATATGGGCGCTCAGTTGCGCGGCTTCACCGGCGCGAAAGCCGGCAACGGTGGTGCGGCACAACCTAACGGTAGCCCCAACCCCACTCAAGGCCAACTGCCCCCGAATGCCGCTTCCGTCCAGCCCAGGCAGGGCAACCCTGCGGTGGCCTTGATAGCCATAGGTGTGTTCTTCCTGCTGCTCAACCTTGGCTTCTTCCGCTTCTTTGCCTGGGGAGTCTGGTGGCCGCTGCTCCTGGTGGGCCTCGGCGTGATGATGATCTCTCGCCGCGCCTGATACGTCTGCCGAGCACCAAATAAATAACGCACACCCTTACCGATGCAGTACTCCCCACGGACTACTGCATCCTTACTTTGCATAACCAGGAGGAAGTTATATGGACCAAAACCCCAGCGAGGACCACGCCAAACTGGCGGGCAGCGACACCGGCCCGCTCCCACCGCTCGGCGCGCCATCTCACCAGTCGGGACAACCCACCACGTACGCGCCACCGCACATACCGGCGGAAATACGAGCGCAGGCCACCACCGGCGGCAATCACGCGGGCGAAACACCCTCCGCCCCTCCGACCTACCCGCCTTACGCACCCGCTCCACCTCCCCCCGCGGCTGCCACGCCCACCGCTTACCACGACCGCCCGGCGCACCGCACACCCCTGCTCGGTCCGCTGCTGCTCATACTGGCCGGTGTCGTCTTCCTGCTAAACAACCTCGGCGTGCTCCCGTGGAGCGTGTGGGAGACCCTGGGCCGCCTCTGGCCCCTCATCCTCATCGCCATCGGCCTCGACCTTGTAATCGGCCGCCGCAACCCCCTTGCGTCCATGCTGGTAGTTCTTGCCGTGCTGGGGGCCGGGGCCGCTTTCGTGGTCGCGAACGCTGACTTTGCCGGTCCCGGCGCGTTGTCCACCGCACCCGTCAACATCCGGCTCAACAACGCCACCTCGGCGCACGTGCGCGTCGACCTCGGTTTGGGCAACCTCAGCATAGACAGCATGACCGGTGACCCTAAGCTGCTCGCCACCGGCAACCTGGACTACTTCGAGACCTACGGCCCTCCCCGCCAGGACGTTACCGAAAACGGGAACACCGCCAGCGTGGAGCTCACCGAACGCCCTAGCGGCTGGAACTTCGGCTCCAACTGGTTCAACGGCGGCCGCTCACCCGGTTGGGCGCTCAACCTGAACGAAGCCGTGCCCCTCGACCTGGAAATAGACAGCGGCACCGGCAATATGACCCTTGACCTGGAACAGTTGCAGGTAAGCGCCCTCAACGTAGATTCGGGCACCGGCAACGCCAGCATCACCCTCCCCTCAAACCCCAGGAACACTACCGTAGACATAGACGGCGGCACAGGCAACCTGGAGCTAATAGTGCCTCAAAACGCCGAAGCCCGCATTGAGCTCGATTCCGGCATCGGCAACACAACCGTAGATGCCCGCTTCTCCAAACAAGGTGAGGACACCTACGAATCGAGTGGCTATAGCACCGCCACAAACAAGCTCACAATCAAAGTCGATCACGGCATCGGAAACCTCAACATCAGGTCCAAATAGCGCGGTTTGTGATTGGTGTTAGACTACCGTGATTTCGGGAATGCCCTGCCACCAATAGAGATTAACTGGTTAATGAGGTAATCGTCAGAGGGTGAAAGACTGCTCTGTAGGGGCAGGCACGGGGGCCTGCCCTTGTTGGAGATTTGCAGATGGTACGCCTGCCACCAGGGCAGGCACGGGGGCCTGCCCCCACAGGCTATTACCTAATTACGTTGTCAATGCTCACTAGTGGCGGGCTGACAAGCAGCGAAATCTCCTTCCGAGACTACATGAGGTTCCTCAGTCTCCGAAGGAGACTTCGCTGCTTGTCAGCCCGCC
>DASVQO010000172.1:0-12240 GCA_036389075.1 Chloroflexia bacterium
CGCCGCGTGGTGGTGCTGCCCAAGTAAGGCAGATACAGGCTTTCAACACCTGTGAATATGCGTCACCCCGAACATTGGAGCATCTGGGCGGTAGCACCAGCCGGAGACGGAAACGCCAAGACGCCAAGACGCCAAGACGCCAAGGACGCGCAGAGATTAAGGATGATGTTCTAAGCAAGAGGAGCAGGGTACGACATCACGTACCCTGCTCCTTCTTGTACTCTATGAACCATCAGCCTCTTTGCGCGTTCTTTGCGTTCTTTGCGTCTTTGCGTTTTCGTACTCTTGGCGCGTCCTTGGCGTCTTGGCGTCTTGGCGTTTAGATATGCTACAGGTACCGCGATTCTTCGACTATTTCGCGCCAGGGGAGGTAGGTGGCCTCGGCGGCGGTGCGGCCGGTGCGCTGCATGTAGGCCTGTACGATGTGGTAGCCGATGCTGTAGCCCGCGAAGTCGGGGAGGCCCTGGGGGGTGTAGCCCATCGCGGCTGCCGCCCAGTCTCCGAAGATGTAGCCCCGGATTTCGTTGAAGCCCGTGACCTCCAGCCCTTCGCGTATGCGGGTGCGCGCCAGCTCCATGTCCGCCTCGGTGGGCAACTGGGTCCACGGGCCGACCTTGTCGCTGCCGAACAGCTCGCCCGCGAACGACTCGGCAAGCCCCTCAAGCACCACGTACTGTCCGACGCTTGTCTCCTGGCTCCACGGCTCGTAGCTGAGCCGGACGTGGTGGTGGAACTCGTGGGCGGCCGCCGAGGGCAGGCGCGGCACGTTGTAGTCGTTGGGCCACACCGTCACCATTACGTAGCCCGGCACCGAGCCGAAACCCGAGTAGCCCTGGGCCTTCTCGTTCTGCAACGCCATCTCCGGGTTCATCAGCACCACGCTGAGTTGCACTTGCTCAAGCGCGATGCCATGCTCCTCCGGCTTCAGGGCCTCGGCGGCGATTTCGAGCGCCCGCTGGCATGCCTCCCAGGTGCCCGCGCGCTCCAGCACGTCGAGGGCGGCGAGGCCCCGCTCTACGCCATGCTCCGGCAGATAGTAGCCGAACATGCGGGCCGCGTTCATCAAGGGCGCTGCTTCTCCATTCCCACCGGCGGGGGACATGCGTGCAAGCATCGACTCCCACATCGAGCGCCACGGCTCCATCACTCGCTCGCTGTATATCTCTTCGCGCTCCTCCGCCGGTGCCAGTAGGGCCTCTCTTTGCGCGGCCAATAGGTCTATAGCGTTGATCTTCATTGGGTGCCTCCTTCTATGTCCGAATATGATTATCTCGCGACCATTTACTTGTTCCTGATTTGCAGCCGGACGAGAAACAGCATAAACTATCCAGTAACCGGAGAGTCAAGGGGTAAACATGCAAACCGCGGTAATTGATAATCTGCACACCATTGGCGAGGTAGCCCGCTTGAGCGGAGTGCCGGTGAAGACTATCCGCTACTATTCGGATATCGGCCTCCTGCCGCCATCGAACGTGACGGAAGCCGGGTACCGCCTCTATTCGGACGCCGATATAGTGCGCCTCGAATTGGTCCGCACGCTAAGGGCGGTCAACTTCGACCTGCCGACGATCTCCCGCCTGCTGCAAGGCGAGGTGCGTCCGGCAGACGCACTGGAATTGCAGCTTGGGGCCATCGAGGTGCAGATGCGGGCGCTGAAGCGGCAGCGGTCGGTGCTGAAGGCGACGCTGCTGAACGTCGAGAAGGGTGAGGAGGCGATGCTCGCGCACATGAAGGGGGCGAACAGCCTGGCCCAGCTGGAGCGGTTGGAGAGGGAAGCCTTCCTCAAGTCGCACCTCGACCGCGGGCTTGAGGGCCTGGGCGTGGACCCGGCGTGGAAGGCGGCATACCTGTACTCGGCTATATCCGATTTACCGGAAGAGATGAACGAAGCCCAGTTCGAGGCCTGGTTGGAACTTGCCGCGCTCATGTCGGGCGAGGACTTTCTGAGCGCGGTGCGGGAGCAGTCGAGGCCCTTCTGGGAGGCGGTAGAGGGGAACTTCGACATGGAAGCCTGGCAGGCCACGCAGGCCGAAATCTTCCAGGCCGCCATGCAAGCCGTGCGCGACGGGCGCTCCCCCGAAGGTGAGGACGAGCAACGGCTGGTGGAGGAGTGGCTGGGGTTGCACGCCCGCGCCGTGGGGCAGGCGCCGGACGCCGGGTTCGAGCGCACCATGCTGGAAGGCCTGGAACGAGAGTACGACCCCGGCGCGCAACGCTTCTGGGAGCTTGTGGGCATCATCCGCCAGACGGAGGACCACGTCGCCCTCTACACCCGTGCCTTCTACTGGCTCAAAGATGGCCTGCGGCACAGAGTCGCCCGCCTCTGAATCGTAACAGCTGAGCAATACCAAATAAGAGACGGAAACGCCAAGACGCCAAGACGCCAAGGACCACGCCAAGATTGTGGATGTTAGTCTACGCAAAAGGACCAGAGTACAATTGTCGTACTCTGGTCCATTTTATACGCTCTAAACCTTAATACCTTGGCGTGGTCCTTGGCGTCTTGGCGTCTTGGCGTTTCCGTCTCTTATTTGGTGGTATTGGTAGTAGTGAGCATGCTTTGCAGCAGGGGCACCGCGCCTTTGGTGCGCTCCTTAGGAGGGAGGAAGGGCGAGACGCTGCGGATTACGAAGGGGGCGGCCTTGATGATGTTGGGGGCCAGGGCCGAGCGGTTGTAGCTGTTGTTGAACACCTGCACGACGGGCAGGTTCACGGTGTCGTTCATCTTCTCGGCGTAAGAGGCGGTCGGCACCCGCAACAACGTCACGAGGCTGCCTACCACGAACGCGCCCACGACGAGACCCATCAACAAGCCGCCCAATTTGCCGAAGATAGTGGCGCGGCCCTTCATCTCGATGTGGCCGAACAGGTTGAGCATCAGGGCCAGCATCAGGGCGCTGACCATCGCGTCTATCATCAGGAACGAGATCAGGTCGAACGTCATGTCGGCCCGGTCCTTGAGCATGCCCGCGAGCACCCCCGCGAAGAGATGGTAGTAGACCGAGGCGAGCAGGAAGCCGGTGTAGAGCGCGCCCACGGTGATGACCATCCGGGGAAGGCCCTGCTTCCAGCCGACGTACATGAAGAACACCACGAAAGCCGCAATCGTGAGGTCCAGGAAAGGAATGAAATCGATGACTTGCTGCATAAAAAGCTCCCACTAACCCTTTCAAGAGCAGTATTCCAACCCTATTCTAGCGTGGCAGGCTCGTGCACGGAATAGGATATAGGTCATGGGAGATTTGGGATTTTGGGTTTTGGACTTTTGCGGGGGAGCAGGCGGTCCTTACCGTTGTGATAACGTAGACAACCACTCGCGGGCCTGTCGTTGGGTTTGAAGATGTATGACGGTTATATGCGAGTATTCGGGCCGGCGCAATAACTCACCGTATTCCCGGCGCAATTTGCCGTGTGTCTGTAACATCCAGAGCAGTATTGAGTCGCGGCTGAGGAAAGCCGAGCGCAACGAGTCGCGATTGCCGTTCCATAGCTCCACTCGCCGGACGGCCCGGTGGAGCGTTCTGCCAAGGATTCGCCAGGCTACCAGCCAGAACGGGTAGTCCAACCACACTATAGTAGTAGCGCGCGGCCATGTGATGTCACGCACAACTCTGTAGTTGCCGTCAACCGTCCACCTCTCGCCCTGTAGCGCGAGTCGAACGCGCTCTCGAAACAATTCGTCCGGCGCTGCCGTCCAGTCAGGTCCCCAGTGCAGAGCGTCAAGTTCTACATATGTAGTGCCCGTACGGGCCGCGATTTTGTGGGCCAGGGTCGTCTTACCCGAACCGCTTGTACCGATAACGACTATGCGCAGGTGCGGCGATTCAGACATGGTTTCATTTTACCTCAGCCCGCGGTTTTCAACCCATTCCCCGGTATAAGAGCACGCCGAATCCCAAATATTAGACCGTAATTAGCCCACCCTCAGCATATTTGTTCTAAATTCGTGCACAAATCTATTGACAAGAACCAATGTTCTATGCTATATATGCGAATGAGGCATAAAAGGGAGACATCGAAACGCCCGTTTTATGCGGCCTTCCGGGCAAAATCAGGAGCCGGTGGGCACTAGAGAGGAATTATCCATGAAAAAGAAGAGACTGTCCGAGCGCCAGCGCTTCATCCTCAGCTTCATCGGCGAATACATGCGGGAGCACGGCTACGCGCCCTCCATTCGCGAGATCAAGGGCCAGGTTGAGAGCGCGGGTCTGGTGCGCACGGCATCGGGTAACACTTCCACCTCGGTTGTGGACTACAACCTGAGGGCGCTGGAGGAGGCCGGTTATATCAGGCGCGACCGCAACAAGTCGCGCGCGATAGAGCTGGTGGACCACTCCGGCAGGGGCCGCAACCCGCAGCCGATGTTCCAGATCCCCGTCGCCCCCACGCCGATTGCCGCCGGTATGCCCATCCCCGTGCTGGAAGATATCCGCATGGGCCAGGCTACCGAGGATAGCGTGGAGCTGACCGGCGAGTTTCTGGGCCGCCATGCCGCGCACGTGGACCGCCTGTACGCCCTTCGCGTGAAGGGGACGTCGATGATCGACGCCCTCATCAACGACGGCGACCTGGTGATCCTGGAAGCGCAGGAGACGGCCGAGAACGGCCAGACGGTGGCTGCGTGGCTCAAGAGCGAGCAGGAGGCTACGTTGAAGAGGTTCTACCTCGAAGACGGCCGCGTGCGCCTGCAACCCGCCAACAGCACCATGTCTCCCATTTACACCGAGCCGGACAACCTTGAGATCAAGGGCCGCCTGATTGGTGTAATCCGCCGGGTAGACTAAGCTCCGGGCGCGGGCGTCGAGCCAATCGCGTACAACAATAGAAAAGTTCATCACTGTGGGCTGCGTATCACGCGGCACCATAGATAAGCAATACCGGCCTGGGCAGCACGCCTCATGGCCGGTTCCGCATCCAAAGGGGTGTTTTGAGTTTTCCACACTATGTGGAAAACTCCGAAATTGGAAGTTGGGGCGCGGGGGAGTACCTCTGCCGGGGCCCGGGGTGGCCCCCCACTTCTACCTTCATATTTGGTGGAGCGATCTAGAAAGACAGTCGCGGTAATCTGGTAAGGCGGCAAACCAAACCAGGGGATCAAGGATGCAAGTGCGGACGTAAATTCGCAATTCGCAATTCGAAATCCCAAATCTCTTCGGAGGCAACATGGTCATAAGTCTACGCAGGCAACCGCATAGTACAGGTCCGCAGTTGGGTCCCGACCCGGCGTGGGCGAGGTTCTACAGGGCGGGGCAAACCGAGGGCGCGCGCAGGGTGAAGGTGCAGGCCATCAAGCCCGATATTACCTCCTACCGCTTGCTGGGCGACTGCCCGGACGAGGTGCTGGAGGCCGTCGATAGAGTGCGCAGCCGCTACAACAGCAGCGTGTACGTGGCCCGCATCGACAGCTTCCGCGAGCGGCCAAACGCCAGCACCGTGCGCCTGCCCGTAATAGGCGAGATCGCGGCGGGCCAGTACGACGTGACCGTTGCCTACCAGGAGTACGATTGCCTCGACTACGAGGGCGGTATCGCGGTGGACAAGGGCATGGCGAGGAACGGCGCGTATGCCCTGCGCGTGCGCGGTACCTCCATGACCCACGTGGGCATCGAGCCGGGCGACGTGGTGATAGTCAAGCCGCAAAGCTGGGCGGAGGACGGCGATTTCGTGGTGGCCTCCTACACGGGCGAGGCGGGCGGCTCGGAAGGGCTGGCTACCCTCAAGAGGTTCTACAAGCGCAAGGACCACGTCTTCTTGCAGTCGGCCACCGCTTCCACCGACCCGATTCGCCTCTTTCCCAACCGCCGCGAAGGCGCTCACGAAGCAGACCCGGTGCGCATCCAGGGCATCGTGACGATGGTGCTCAAGGCGGGCTAACCAGAACACAGGGAATTATGCTCCTATGGACGCTCAGATTGACAAGGCAACGCTGCTGAACAACGTCAGGTCGGGACGCGCCCGGCTGGATGCGCTGCTGGCGGCCCTCACGGACGAGCAGCTAGCACGACCTGGGGCGGAAGGCGACTGGTCGGTCAAGGACGTTATCGCCCACATCGCCTGGCACGAGCGCGAGATAGTCCGCATGCTAAGGGCTCGGTCGCTGGAAGATGGAGTGGCTTCGGAGTTGTGGGGCCTGCCGACACACGAGCGCAACCGGGCAATCTACGAGGGGAACCGCGACCGCCCCCTGCAAGACGTGCTGGCGGAATCGAGGCAGGTGTACGCCGAGCTTGGCGAGCTGCTGGCGGGACTCTCCGAGGCAGACCTGACCGACCCGGGCCGCTACAAAGATATGCCCGCCGAGTGGCAGCCCTGGAAGCTCATTGCTGAAAACACCTACGAACACTACCACGACCACGCGGAGACGATAGGCGCGGCGAGTGATGAGGCCTGAGGACTGAGTAACCCGGAACTCGTAATGTGGCTTGCTAAAGTGGGAGTGACTGCGAAGTTGTTCGTCTTACACGACCAAGAGTGGCCCTGTCATCCTGAGCGCAGCGAAGGATCTCAAGAAGGTGAGTAGGGATGCTCTTGAGTGTCGGGGCAATGGTGCTGAGGGTTCAACGCAGTGGTAAAGGCAACATCTTAGATCCTTCGTTGCGCTCAGGATGACAGGGTCCCTCTCGGTCGCTGGAATACAAACCGCCCCACCTCCACCCATCCGATACCACGAGCCGCATCTACCAACCACTAACCACTCGGCACGTTCATAAAGCGGAGCGAACCATGCGAGACATATTGGAGCGCCAGGCCAACCACATAGAGTACATACTGCGCACGCACGGCATCAAGGCCGAGATAGACGGCGGCAAGCTGTCGCCCCGGCTGGCGCTTTTCCACGTGACTTTGCCGCAGGGGGTGCGCGCCACCACAATAGCCCCTATCGTGCCGGAGATCGCGAGCGAGCTGGGCGTGGTTTCGTGCCGCATGACCCACGGCGAGGAGGGTGTGTACCTTGAGATACCCCGCCCCGACCCGGTGCCCGTGCGCCTCCTCCAGATAGTGCAGCGCGTGGCCGACGTGGTCCCGCCCGCCACCGCTACCCTCGGCCTCGACTCCGACGGCACGCCCCTGCTGTTGCGCCTCAATTCGCCCGACGTGGACCCGCTGTTGATAGTAGGCAACCAGGGCGCGGGCAAGAGCAGTCTGCTGGGCGGCATGGCCCTCTCGCTGGCCCTGCATAACTCGCCCGACAGGCTGCGGCTGCTGCTGATAGACGGTACGGGGGAGGGTAGGGCGTTCCGAGGGCTAGAGCGGCTGCCGCACCTGGCCTGCCCCATAGCCAACGGCCCCGTGGACGCCCTGCTCTCGCTGCGGTGGGCGCTACGCACCATGTCGCGTAACGCCCGCAGCATCGACCCCCTGGCGCTGGATGACGAGGAAGAGGAGGAAGAGCTTTTCTTCGGCGACGAGGAGAGCGCGCTTGAGCCATACGTCCCGCACGCGGACACTCCCTCGCTGGTCGTGCTGGTAGACGGGGCCGACTTGCTTTGTGGCAGCGGCAGCAGGCGCGCTGAAGCGGAGGCGGTAGCGGCCCTCAACAAGCTGTTGCAGGGTGGCAGCCGCAACCACATCCACCTGGCTCTGTCGGTGGAGAGCCTGCCGATGATCGACGGGTTGGAGGCCGACTGGGGCGCGCGCATCGTGGGGCAGGTCCGCTCGCCGGAGGCCGCACGCCAGGCCACGGGCATCAAGAGCACCGGCGCTCATAGCCTGCTCGGCGCGGGCGACTTCCTCATCTCGCTCAACACCGAGCTAATACGCTTCCAGGCCCCGGGCGTCTCAAGCTCCGATATCGCCAAGTCGGTGGACCTGATTGTCACCTGCGCGCAGATGCAGTCGGAGCCGGAGGGGCGGGCGGAGTACGACGAGTTCGATCTGACCCCGATGCCGGTTGTGCCCGCTATGTCGTCTCGCAAGCAGGAGCGCGCGTCCCACGCCGTGCAGGAGCCGGTGCCGCTGAGGCGAAGCTGGGTAGGCGAATAAGCAATTACGGAGACGGAAATGGCAGAGTACGTGTACATGATAAGGGCCACCCGCCCGGGCTTCGTAACCGAGCCGACCGCGGAAGAGCTGGACGCGATGAGCAGGCACTTCCTCTACCTCAAAGAACTGGTGGAACAGAAGAAGGTGGTACTGGCCGGGCCGAGCCTGGATAGAGCGGTAGGGATAGTCATCTACGAGGCCGACAGCGAGGAAGAGGCGCGGAGCATCATGGAGAACGACCCCACGGTAATAGAGGGCGTAATGACGGCAGAGATGCACGAGTTCCGCGTGTCGCTGCTCCAACGCGATTACGTGCCATTGCGCGACAGAAAGGCAGAGGCCGCAGTTGGGTGAGTGGATAAAGTACGTCGCGGGGGATAAAGAAGCGCGAGGCTACTTGGCCTTACCCGAACAGGGGCACGGGCCGGGAGTGCTGCTGTGCCACGCTTGGTGGGGCCTCAATAGCTTCTTCCAGGGGCTAGCCGACCGGCTGTCACAGGAGGGTTTCGTGGTGATGGCCCCCGACCTGTACGACGGTAGGACCGCAGCCACAATCGAGGAGGCGGAGGGGCTGGCTTACACCCTCGACTACCGTGAGGCTATCAAGTCCGAGACGGCCGCCGCCGACTACCTGCTCGCGCACCCTGGCCTGGAAGGGGACCGGCTCGGGGCCGTGGGCTTCTCGATGGGCGCGGCCTATGTAACCTGGCTTGCCACGCTCCGCCCGCAGGTCAGCGCGGTGGTCGTTTTCTACGGCGGGGTGGAGCAGGAGGCGGACTACGCGGTTCGTACGCGGGCGGCGTTCCTGGGGCACTTTGCCGAGGAAGACCCCTACGAGTCGAGCGATGAGATGCGCCGCATGGAAGCGATGTTGCGGGTGGCACGCCGGGAGGTGGCCTTCCACGTCTACCCTAGCACAGGGCACTGGTTCTTCGAGAACGACCGTCCCGACGCCTACAACCCGGAGGCCGCGGAGTTGGCCTGGCAGCGCAGCATGGATTTCTTGCACGGTAAGCTGGACCAACCGCCTTCACCTCAGTAGCGAACGCAGGCAGGGCAGATGGAGACACAGATACTCGATACCTGGCGTATTCACAACCGCATCAACCTCTACCTGCTGGACGCGATAGCTCCCGAAGCCTTGCAGGGCACGCCCACCGGCACGAAAGGCCGTAGCGTGGGAGAGGCGTTCGCTCACATGCACAACGTCCGGCTGATGTGGTTGGAGGCAGCCGCCGCCGACCTGATGTCTGGCCTTTCCAAGCTGGAGAAGGCCCAGGCCGCTGACAGGGAGGCGTTGCGGCAGTCGCTCACGGCATCGGGTGAGGCGATAGAGGCGCTCTTGCAAAGGGGAATAGCGGCGGGCGGCAAGATCAAGGGCTTCAAGCCGCACGCGGTGGCTTTCATGGGCTATTTGATATCGCACGAAAGCCACCACCGGGGCGAAATCGGCCTGCTGCTGTCCCAGGCGGGGCACCGGCTCGACAAGAAGATTGATTACGGCATGTGGGAGTGGGGCGTTCGCTAGTTCGAGACCGCACCCCCATAGTGCCAACCCGAACAGGAGAGAAAGGAGGTGTTAAGTGGAAAATCGGCATGGTAAAAGTAATGGACACACGGGAGTGTTGAAGTTCAGCAGCCCAATTCGGGCCAGCCGCGAACCTGCATGCAACTGCCATTGCGACGGAAGAAAGCCCTAGACAAACGTTGACCCCGACGAAGTTCTACATCCAACCTGGGACGACGTGTCGATTTTAGGTTTTAGATTTTAGATTTTGGATTGGCGGCAAACCGGAAGAATCCAAACCTGAAACCCGAAATCGCCAGAGTTTGAGAGACATTTTAAGAGCTTGAGAGTAGATAGGAGAGCGATGAAATGAGTGCTTTGAAGAACAGCCGCGTGCGCGAGGCATTGCGGCAGACCCTGGACCGAGTGTACGACCCCACCACCCGCACCCCCGTGCCCTGGCTGCTTTCGGGGGACGCCGCGATGTGCTTGCAGGGCGTGAACGTCGAGCCTGGCCTGATCGAGTTCCGCGCAATGTCGCAGTACGCGACGGGTTATTTCGCGCAGCTCATGCGGCCGTACGAGGCCGGCCCGAACACCGCCACGATTGTGTACCGCATGGGTGGCAATACGGCCCCCTCCGACATATGGCGCTCCAACATTCACCAGCGCATCGTAGCCTGGAGCGTGGGCGGCAGGGCTACGTGGCTGGGCCGCTGGTTCGTGGACGGCGTCACGGTGCAGATTTCCTACGTGCGCAGCGTCAAGGCCGACCCGACCGCTAGGGCCGTGGTGCGCAACCACATCGCCCGCGTCCCTTTCGAGGGGCTGAGCGTGCCCGTGGTGCCCCTGGAGTTCCTGCTGGCCCAGGCCGACCTGAAGAACAATACGCAGCTTACCCACCGGGTGCTCCACGCCCTGCGCGCCAGGGGCCACAACCCCAACACCCTCCAATCGGCCCTGGAATGCATCTCCCGCGAACGGGCCTCCCGCCTCTCTCGCCTGCTGGAAATCAACCTCGTCGCGGGTTGAGCCAAATTACGAATTACGAATTACGAATTACAGTGATCTTGCTGTAATTCGTAATTCGTGTCCAGGGGCGTCCCCTCCTGCCTCTCTATTCACCACTGCCAGCCTTAGCGTTGCACCTGCACCTTGTTCATGCAGAGCGACCAGGTTCACCTGTCATCCTGAGCGAAGCGAAGGATCAGTAGCCTGTGCTTGACTTTTCCTTGCGTGGCAACAGTGTTCCCCTGACCGCTATCCTCCTGTACGTTGTAGACTCTTGCCTACCCACCTAATCCTTCGCTACGCTCAGGATGACAGGAGGGTATAGGGTCCTGCCAATGAAACCGGGCTGCCTCTGGATTGTCCCTCTAAGGTCCTACTCCAGGCTCTTGCCCGTGCGTTGCGGGCGGGGGTATAATTGAGTTAAGAACCACTATTAGAGAAGGAGGGATCGCCGTGCAGAAACCGGTCGATCTGAGGGACAAAGCCAACCCGCAGAACCAGCAATCCGGCACGAATGGCGCTAATGGCGCCAACGGGACGGGCCAGCAGGCGATTCAGCCTGTGGTCCCTATGCCCGCGCCCTCCAGCATGCGCAACCGGCCAAGGGGTGCGGCACCCGCCAGCGTGACCCCACACAGCCTCAACGTGCGCCAGATTACCCAGGGGTCCTTGACCTGGGTCGATATCGTGCACCCTACCGAGAGCGAGATCGAGTGGCTCCGCAGGCACTACAACTTTCACCCCCTCCACCTGGACGACACTCTTTCCAAGATACAGCGCCCCAAGATTGACGACGCGGACGATTACACCTTCCTCGTCATGCACTTCCCGGTCTATTCGCGCCTGGTGCGCGTCACCACGCCGAGCGAGGTGGATATATTCATCGGGGCTAACTACGTCATCACCGTGCACGCGGGCAACCTCAAGCCGCTGAGCCGCTTCTTCGAGCAGTGCCAGGGAGACCCCGCTTTGCGCGAAAAGGTGATGGGCCGCTCGGTGGGCTACCTGCTCTACCAGGTAGTCGATAAGCTGGTGGACTACTGCTTCCCCATCCTCAACAAGATCGACCTGAACATAGAGCAGGTCGAGGACGAGATATTCCAGGACAAGGTGCGGCATACCGTGCTTGAGATTTCAATCATACGCCGGGATGTGATCGCCTTCCGCCGCATTATCAAGCCCTTGCTGCCCGTGATCAACAGCCTGGAACGCAAACACCGCCCCATCCTCAACGAGGACATGGAGGAGTATTTCGGCGACATTGCGGACCACTTGAGCAAGATCTGGGACACGCTGGAGGACTACAAAGAGGTTATTGAGGGCCTGAGCGATACCATTACCTCGCTGACCAACAACCGCATCAACGAGATCATCAAGGTGCTCACCATTATCTCGGTGATACTGCTGCCCCTTACCCTGATCTCAGGCATCTTCGGCATGAACTTCCGTCTGCCGTTCGAGGACTCGCCCCTCGGTTTTCCGCTGGCTATCTCTCTGATGGTGGTGGTGGTCGTGGTCATGCTCGCAGTGTTCCGCTGGCGCAAGCTGATTTAGGGCGGCGGACGATGGAGGCTGTCCTGGGGCAAAGTCTCCTTCGGAGACTACTCTCATGTAAGGGTATAGCTATAGACTCTTACTTGAGGGCACGCGGCTTATATGCACGGTGACCAAAGCACCCCCTGTCATCCTGAGCGTAGCGAAGGATCTAAAGAAGGTGGCGCGAGGAGCCGTTGAATATT
>DASVQO010000173.1:0-2910 GCA_036389075.1 Chloroflexia bacterium
TTCCGCCCCAACAACCCCGCGACGAGAGGGCAGATCTCCAAGATCGTGTCCATAGCGGCAGAGTTCGATGAGGAGATACCAGAGGACCAGCAGACGTTCACAGATGTAGACCAGGACAGCCCCTTCTGGGTGTACATCGAGCGGCTTGCAGGACGTGGGGTAATCTCAGGGTACGGAGATGCGAGCAAGTGCCCCACAGGCACTCCGTGCTTCCGCTACAACGACCAGACCACACGTGGGCAGATGGCGAAGATAGCGGCTAACGCCTTCTTCCCCGACTGCGATACCCCCGCCAGGAGGTAGTAACTACAGACGCGAAAATACAACAGGGATGCCATTGGGCATCCCTGTTGTATTTTAACCTCGGCACAGTCTCACTTGCGGTAGGTACGTCCCTTCCAGGTTACGCCTCGACCCGACACTACGCTGTACAGTGAATGGAGCAGCATGGCGTTGGCGACCGCTACCGCCAGCGGGTAGGTGGCGGCGTATCGTAATGGCACGCCCACCTGTTTGCACACCGCCGCCCTCAAGACCATCATGGGGAGCAGTCGCAGGGCGGCATGCCTTAGTCCCCTTGCGCGCGTGCGTCCGTTCGTGGCGAACAGAGCGCGTACCAGCCCGGCCGTGGGTACCAGGGCGTAGAAGGCCAGGGACGCGGCGGCCAGTAATGCCCTGCCGGTGTTGTGCCCGGTGGCCCAGAAGAGCGTCTTGGCGTAGCTGCGCCACATCAGCGCGAAGGTGTTATACGCCTCCGTGGTGACGAGTTTGCGGCCGTATTGCAGATTCACGGTGGCACCCGCTGCCTTGCAAGCCGCCGCCAGGGCCCGGTCTTCCGCGACGTCGGACCTCACCGCTTCAGCAGCGCCGGTGCGACGGTAAAGCTCAGGGCGTATGAGGATGAACTGGCCGTTGGCGGCCGCTGCCTTGCCACGCCCGTTCACGGCATCCATCGAGCCTACCAGGAGGGCGTACAGCTCGCCAACCTGGGGGACGAGCACGCGCTGCCAGAAGGTCTCCATGCTGATGCTTATGATGAGGCTCAGCAGGTCGGCACGGACGCGTGTAGCTTGCTGTACGATGGAGGGGAGCATCAGCGGGTGATGGCGGGTATCCGCGTCGGTGAAGAGCAGCCAGTCGGCTTGAGGGTTCGCGTGCTCGGCGCCGGTCCAGAGGGCATGGTTCTTGCCCGTCCAGCCCTCGGGCAAAGGCGGAGTCGCAAGCACCCGCAGCTGAGGGTAGTCGGCTTCGAGGGCGCGCGCCAGGGCGGCGGTGGAGTCGGTCGAGTGGTCGTCCACCACGGTGACACGGTACCTGCCGGGTGGGTACTGCTGGCGCAGCAGCGAGGTAAGGAGGGGCAGGATATTGGCCTCCTCGTTGCGGGCCGGGACTACAATCTCAACGAAGGGCGCGGTCTCGGTTCGGGTCCAGGGGCGAGGTTCTACTTCCCGGTTCCTGAGGACGTTGGCGGCCAGGCTGAGGGCTACCGCGCCGGTGATGCCGTTGATTATCAGAGTGCGCCACTCTTCCAGGTCGAAATATGCCGATTTCATACATTGAGTGTACGGGGCTAGCGGCCCCGGGGCAAGTGAGAGCCACATATGCCACCTATTGACAAAGCCGAACGCCGGGACAGCAAGCGAGACAAGGCGCACAACGCTAAGTACCTGGGGGTGCGCTACAACGCCGTGAGGGCCGGGCAGTCACTCGCGAATTTTGAGGCAGAGCGCAAGACGAGCCTGGAAGGCAAGGCACCCAGGCGTCGGAAGCCCAAAAAGTGACGGTTACTGCGTAATTTATTGGCGTTGGAGTCCACCAGCCACGCACAACCTCTTGAATTTATAGAACATTAGTGCTATCATGGGCACATATCCCCTAAGAAAGAGGAAGTTGCGATGGGCGATGCCTTCAACGACACGGACAACGAGGAGAGCCGAGGGCTGGTGCCGGTGCCTGTAACGCAGATCGCGCCGGGTGGCGACAGGAACAAGCTCTTCATGCAGACGCTCAACGAGGCGCAGGTCGATTTCCTGTTGCAGCGCACCCCGAGGCACGAAATCAAGTACAGGCAGGGGCGGGGCGGGCTGCAATTCGCCTACGTGGAACATGGCTACGTGACCGAGCGACTCAACATGGTGTTCGGCTTCAACTGGGACTTCGAGGTGGTGGACAAGCAGATCCTGGAGGACGAGGTAATAGTCGAGGCCAAGCTTACCGTGCGCACGCCGGGCGGGCAGACGATTGTCAAGACGCAGTTCGGGGGGGCCGACATCAAGCGGCACGCCTCGGGCGCGAAGAACGGCAGGCCCCTGTCCATCGCGGACGACTTCAAGGCGGCGGCCTCCGATGCCCTGAAGAAGTGCGCGTCGCTCCTGGGCGTGGGCCTCGACCTGTACGGGCGCGACCGTCCCGAGGAGCCGGAGGCGGTAGAGGCGTCCAAGCCGCAAGCCCCCAGCGCCAAGGCGCTGGACGTGGGGCAGGCGTTGGGCGGGCTCGAGGCGAACCGCAGCGGCATGAGCACAGACACGCAGGTGCGCGAGATCGTGAGGCTCACGGCCAAGGCCGGGATGGAGATGCGGGAGCTACTCGGCAGGCTGGAGGTTTCGAGCTTAGACGAGCTGACGGAGGCGAAGGCGGAGAGGGTAATCAACAGGCTGCGGCAGATGACCACGCGGGCACCGAAGGCGCAGGCCTCGTAGGTGTGGTGGGGCCGTGCGAGGGTTAGGCCGTGCTCAGGAGGCAACGCCCTGCGTCGTTGCCCTGCCAATAAATTGAGGCATGGTCATAAATCAAAATGAGGCACAATCCCACGCGTGAGGTGTAGCTTCAGCAAGTCCAAAATACGGCATTTGGCTCCCTCCTTACCACTATTTGCCGTTACTTCACGCGTGCAAAATGATTTATGACCAT
>DASVQO010000174.1:0-5407 GCA_036389075.1 Chloroflexia bacterium
CGCCAGCCGATGCGCCGTTTGGGTGTTGTTGCCGCCAACATGTTACTCGATCTCCTGAATGGGAAGCAGATAGAGGTCTTTCAGATCGAGCTTGAGACCGAGCTGGTGGTGCGCTCGTCTTGCGGGTGTGGCCCTGGTCGATAGATATATGCGAACGTATTACCTCGCGATGAAGGGGGGTGGTGGCTCAAGTAAATACCGGTCCGGTACTTGTGGAACTGGCGAGATCCGTTACACACAGGAGGAAAGAACATGTCTCGAATTCGGAAGCACCAGGTAACGGTGCTGGCGCTCTTTATGTTATTGCTGCCTATCCTGGCGGCGTGTGGTGGAGATACAAATACAGGCGGAAATCCTACAGCTACTACTGGAGCCACCGGGAGTACAGGTGGCGAAGCTACGACGACCACCGGAACGACAGGTGGCACGGGCGAAAAGGTAACCCTCACATTCTGGAACGGTTTCACCGGCCCGGACCGGCCCGCGGTAGAAGAGATTACGAACAGGTTCAACTCTGCCAACCCCGATATCCAGATACAAATGGATATTCAACCCTGGGACACTCTGCTGACCAAGTTGCTTAGCACGATGTCCACCGGCACGGGCCCGGATGTCATCGGGGTAAGTTTCGGTAATCTGCCCAAGTATGCCGCGAGCGGCTACGTAATGGACCTGACCCCTTACATGAAGGCAGGCACCGACCTCGACCCGGCCAACTGGCCGCCCGCCCTCGTCGAGCTGCTCAAGTACGAAGATAAGTACTACGCGGCTCCCATGAACTACGCCACCCTGATGATGTACTACAACAAGGACATGTTCAAGGCGGCAGGTCTAGACCCCGACAAGCCCCCGGCGGACTGGAACTCCTGGATCGATGCCCTCAAGAAGCTCAGCAAGCCGGACCAGGGGCAGTACGGCATGGCAATCGGCGAGTACCAGACCATCCCCAACTGGCCTATCTTCATCTGGGCCAACGGCGGCGACGTTATCCGGGATGGAAAGTCCGCACTGACCGACCCAAAGACGGTCGAGGCCCTCAAAATCTGGTCGGAGCTGGTGAGAGAGAACAAGATCAGTCCTACAGGGCTGACGGGTGCCGAAGCCGACAAGCTATTCCAGACGCAGAAAGCCGCGATGGGCATAACCGGCCCCTGGATGACGGCAGGCTTCACGGAGGCAGGTATCAACTACGACGTGGCCCCCATCCCCACCGGCCCCGGCGGTCCCGTTACCCTGGCCGATACCGTGGTAATGATGGTCAACAAGTCGACCAAGAACCCGGAAGCCGCCGTGAAGTTCGTCCAGCACTGGAACTCCAAGGAGTCGCAGCTATACTTCGCCACGCAGACCGGCTTCCCGCCTGCGCGCACGGACCTGGCGGACGACCCCGCGCTTGCCAAGAACAAGTGGTCGCCCAAGTTCGCGTCCGTGGCCGACGTCTCCAAGTTCTACCTGGGTGGGCAAGTGAACTTTGCCCAGATAGACACCGAAGTCTTCGTGCCCATGATCCAATCCATCGTGCTCGGCAAGCAGTCGGTTGAGGACGCGACGAAAGAAGCGGACGCAAAACTGAACGCACTGCTCCAGCAGAACCCGTAACCCTTTGGTAGCCTGGGAAGGGCGCACAAGCGAATAAATGTGTGCCCTTCCCAGGTCGTAATGAACGCTGTGCTAAGATTGGGCCGGCAAGGTGGGCCTCGGCCGTAGCCTCTACTTCAACACGGCCAGGGGCTGGGAGGTACAAGCGTTGTCCAAAATGAGCGTAGCACCAGCCGTGCAGCGGGCGCGGCCTCAATCTCGCTCCCGGCTTTCACAACTACTCCATGAGATGAATAGCAGGCAGGCAAGGGCAGGTTACCTGTTCATGCTCCCCAGTGTCGTGATACTCGCCGTGTTCGTCTTCTGGCCGATTTTCCAGTCCGTGCTGCTTAGTTTGCACCACTGGAAGTTCGGAGCCGCGGAGCAAACGTGGGCGGGCCTCTCCAACTACGACAGGCTCTTACACGACAGCCGCGTGGGGGGCGCTTTCCGAAATACCCTCTATTACACGGCTGTGACTGTGCCTGTAGGCATGGTGTTGTCCCTCGTGCTTGCCCTCGCTCTGAACGAGAAGTTACCGTTGAAGGGCTTGCTGCGCTCCAGTTTCTTCCTCCCTGTAATCTCATCCTTCGCAATCATGGCTATTACCTGGTCATTCCTGCTGGACCCGGACATCGGGCTGCTGTCCTACTGGTTCCGCCAGCTCGGTTTTCCCGCGCGTTCGTGGCTTCGGGACCCGGACTGGGCCATGCCCGCGGTCATCCTCGTGAGCTTGTGGAAATCTGTCGGATTCAACCTGGTGATCTTCCTCGCCGGACTACAGGGCATCTCCAGCAGCCTATACGAAGCCGCAAAGATGGACGGCGCTAACTCGTGGCAACGTTTCCGGTATGTCACTCTGCCGATGCTGCGGCCCACGACCTTGTTTGTGCTGGTCATCTCGGTGATTGGCGCTTTCCAGGTGTTTGACCCCGTCTACGTAATGACACCGGGCGGTGGGCCTCTATTCAGCACCGAAACAGTCGTAACATATATCTTCTACCAGGGCATACAACTTACCGACCTCAGCTATGCCGCGAGCATAGGTGTGTTCCTCTTTCTGATAGTCTTTGTATTGACTCTGATCCAGATACGCGTGTTGCGCTACCGAGACCTGGACTGAGGAGGCGAGGACCTGTATATGGAGAAAGCCGTACAACAAACGCCGGTCGCCGTGCCCGTGGTGCCTGCCAGGCGGGCGCTCGACCCACAGGAGCAGATCAAGCGCATAGTGCTGTTCGTGGTTATGGCGGCGCTCGCATTCGCGGTAGTATTCCCTTTCATCTGGATGCTACTTACCTCGTTCAAGCCCGAGAATGACATCGTAAAGTTCCCGCCGCAGCTATTGCCCTCCAGCTTGACCCTGCACGCCTACATCGACGTTTGGAACAGGGTGCCGTTTGGGCGTTTCTTCCTCAACAGCGTGCTTTTCGCGGGCGGGGTAACAATAATCTCCCTGGTACTCGATTCGCTTACCGCGTTCGCCTTGAGCCGGTTAAACTTCCCGGGACGAGACATACTCTTTGTCCTCATCCTGATCGCTTTGATGCTGCCGTTCCAGGTGACATTCATTCCCCTCTACGTAACCGTGCACGACCTGGGCCTGACCAACACCTTCGGCGGCCTCATCATACCCAGGGCTACCAACGCCTTTGGTATCTTCATGCTCCGGCAATTCTTCTCCACCCTGCCTCGCGAACTGGATGATGCGGCCAGGGTGGACGGGGCGAGCGAGTTCTACATCTACCGCCGGATCATTCTCCCGCTCTCACGCCCGGCGCTCACCACGCTTGCCATCTTCCATTTCATGTACAACTGGAACGACTTTCTATGGCCCCTGCTCATTACCACCAGCACCGAGATGCGCACCCTGCCTGCCGGTCTCGCCCTCTTCATGGGGCAGCATGTGGTGGAGTACGCACTGCTCATGGCGGGCGGGATGCTGGCCCTGGCCCCGCTTCTGGTCGCTTTCCTGTTCGCGCAGCAGTACTTCGTCCGTGGCATAGCCATGAGCGGACTAAAGGAGTGAACCTTGGCCGACATCCCGAAAACCAGTCCAGCCTCGGACCCGGACGCCCGTGACACCCGCCTCTTTGGCGCCTCTCCGGAGGGCTTCGCCTGGGCTGCGGGCATAGAGGACACGTTTGTGGCTCAAACGGAGCGCATCGGCGAGCGGGTACTGGATGAGTACGCCCTGACCCACCACTATACCTACTGGCGGGACGACATAGACCGCGCGGCCCACCTCGGGGTGCGCGCCCTGCGGTACGGCATACCCTGGTATAAGGTGGAACCGGCTCCCGGCAAGTTTGACTGGGACTGGATAGACCAGGTCCTCGAATACATCGCGGGTAAGGGTATCGCGGTCATAGCCGACCTGATGCACTATGGTACACCTTTGTGGCTGGACAACCAGTTCATCAACCATAGCTATCCGGAGCATGTGGCCGCCTACGCCGCCGAGTTCGCAGGCCGCTATAAGCACTTACTGTCGCACTACACCCCCCTCAACGAACCGATGGTCACGATGGACTTCTGCGGCGAGCGCGGCATCTGGCCGCCATATCTTCGTGGCAGCGACGGCTCGGTTAAACTTCTGCGGGCGCTTACCAGGGGCATGGCGCTCACTGTTGAAGCGATACGGGAACAGGACCCACAGGCTGTGATCGTGAACGTAGACGCTGCTGGGGAGTCGCTGCCCGCCGACCCGAGCATGACCGAACTGGCTGCTATGAGGACCGCGCGCACCTTTATCACCACCGACCTTATAACGGGCCGGGTGGACGAGACGCACCTGTTGTGGGGCTGGCTGCTACAGCATGGAATGCCTGAGTACGAGCTTTCCTGGTACAAGGACCGGGCGGTTGACCTGGACATCATCGGGGTCAACTACTACCCGGAGGCGTCCGTACACCTGCTCAAGCAGGACCGCGATAGTATCGTAGGCGAGCGCCTGTGGGTGGGGGCGGAGGGTATGGAGCGATCCGTACGCGCCTTTGCCACGCGCTACAATAAGCCTGTCATGATTACGGAGACGAGCACCAACGGAACTATTGAGGGGCGCTTGCAGTGGCTAAGAGACTCGACAGGTAGTATCGGCAAGTTACGCGCTGAGGGCATACCGCTGGTCGGCTATACCTGGTTCCCCATGTTCGACCTGATAGATTGGTCGTACCGGGCAGGTGCCCGGCCCATAGAGGAGTTCATTGCTCGCGTGGGTCCGCCGCTACTCGATATGCAGCAGGTTAGTACGATGGTCAAGGCAATGGGCTGGAACCGGCTTGACCAGCTACCATTGGAAGCATACCTGGCACCCATGGGCCTCTACTCACTCCGAATGCAGTTTGACGGTACATTCGCCCGGGACCACACGCCCCTTGTAGACGAATACCGGGAAGTAGTCGCGCGAGGACCCGAGCTTGTAGGGAACATTGGCCGCATACCACTCACGCCCTAGAGTACAGCAGCTACTTGATTGCCATTGACCACCTGGGTCAGAGTACCGCCAGGTATCACCAATCTTTGCCCAGGAGTGCGGGCGGAGATAAGCGTTCTCCAGTAGAACAACCGTAACATAGGTCCTAAATGCTCAGAGTGCCCACAGGTTGTTCCTCACATGTTGCAACTCGGCTTCAGCGCCTTGTGGCGTGCGATAGCCTCAAATTGCCCGGCTCTGTTTGGAAGGCACTAAACTGCTGTTTGTTGTTCCTGTTGAAACGGGGCAGTGAAATTCTGGCCGCTCCTGTTCGGAGAATTGGGCTGTGTATCGGAGGGGTCCAGCGCATCACGGGTGGTGGGCACCTCGATGCCATGCTCTCTAAGCAGTCGC
>DASVQO010000175.1:0-3318 GCA_036389075.1 Chloroflexia bacterium
TGCTTCTGGGAGGAAGATCAATATATGGCCAGAATAGCAGTGGGCCTCGTGCGTGCTCTGGTTAGCGCCATTGGGGCAACTCGTTACCTCATTACCTTAATTGTGACAATCATCGTGCTCACCTATGCTGTCCTTACAGAAGCCAACGTTGTGCCCATGTACACGGTGCTTGCACAATCGCTTCGTTTACCGGTCGTAACCATGTTCATGTTGCTATACCTTGGAGTACTGGTGCTCCTTACCTCAGTCTGGTACCTGTGGATCCTGCGTCCGACGGACTCAATCAATGCACAGATCTCGTGGCGCGGTGTATATCGCCAGACGGACCGTACCGGGGTCGTGTGGCTAAATGTGTGCATGCTCGTGGGGCTGGTAATAGGCGCCTATGTAGCTTTCAGGGTGTTCCCGCAAACGTACATGAGAGATGGCGCCATCTTTCTTGCCACTGTTATCGCGCTACCACTGCTTCTTGATTTCCTTCCGGCACAGCGTCCGCGGCGCGTAATAACAACGGCTGATGATGGATCTCTCCAGGCTATAGCCACCCGTCTCCGCACGGATCAAGTACCGGAGGCGACTATCACCACCAGCCTCATGATTTACAATGAGTTGGACCTGACTATGCCGGAGCTAGCGGGTGCTAACCTGCCGGAAGGCATGGTGATAGAAGTCCCTCCACGGTTCTGAATGTGGGGTTGTCCACCTTTCACGTGATTCGGTTCCCGCCCACAGCCCTTCAATTAATGGTTAGCCTCGCAGCCCATCACCCTGGAAGTACACCATCGACTCAGGACCTCTAGGTTATTGTGACAGACTCCTCCCTTTCGCAAGTGCTACCGAATTAGGTTTAGAGTGGGAAAAGCGTAGGAATTGGTGCATATCTGTCTCATATCTAGATGCATCTCAGGGACTGTTTGTGTTCAACGGCGCGGGTGCTTATTCAATGCTCCAACCCTTCCCGGCCTATCAGGAGCCTGAGGCCAGGCGCATTCATCAGCATGAGGCTTGACAGCAGTGATATGATACTCATTGTAGCAGGCTGCTTTGGCGAGTCTGTTGCGTTGCCGTTTTCACTTCCACAACTCCACCGGTAACAAGCCCCACAACCTGCGCGTGCCCTCTCCGCTCCTCGATATCAGCCTCTACCTCCACCCACCAGTAGCGGACGCAGGTGTAAGTTAGCTCTCGATAGGTCCCACAATTTCAACTTGCAGGCGTGGTCTACAAACAAGGGATGGACCGTGAAGCGCGGAAACATAAGATCCCTCGGCCAGGTTCGCGGCTGCGAGTTGTACTCGGGGCCCTTATTCTGCTCGGGCTGGGGCTGCGTCTCTGCCGGTGTCGGCCAACCCTTCCTGGTTAGAAAGTGAGAAGAAGACTATGAGTGCAACTCGTGATGCGCAAAGCCGGACGCTGCCTTCCGAGCAGGTCCGTACGGCGGCTCGATGGCGTAAAGTTCGACTCGTCCTGTTCGCTCTGTTCAGCGCGTTCTTCAGCTTCGGCTGTTTTACCTGGACCACAATGGTGGAGGTAACCCGTAGCGACGACGGCAAGCAGCACTCTATCGGCACCAGCATGCGGTATGAGTTCAACCAGCGCCTGTGGGACGAGCTCGACGCCGACGAGCGAAAGAGCATGTCCGAGTTTGGCGACCCGCTGAAGGAGCAGGGTTGGAAGGTGGAGACCAGCGACGGCGGGCGCATCATCAACATTACGCGCGACCCCGCTACCCTTGACACCCTCAAGGACCAGGGCTGGACCGTCACCGAGCAGCCCCTGGAGGTCGGGCGCATCGTCACGGCCACCCTGCCTTTCCTCGGCGCGGGCGGCGCTAAATCCGAGGACCCTTCCAAGGAGGCGCTCCAGAACATTACCGTGGTGATAGATGAATCGGACCCCGCCGCCACCAGGTACACGTACCGTTCCAGGGTCTTCATAGATATAGCCGAGCAGGCTTCCGACTCCGGCTCCAACTCTCCGCCCCCCGCTTCTGACGATAGCTGGGGCTCCATTATCGATAGGGCTATAGAGGAAAGTCCCGACGTGCAGAGGCTCGAACAGGCGCTCAAGGACGCCGGCCCGCCCAAGATAATTATCGGTACCTCATTGCCGGGCATCATCGAGAGCTCCACCATCAACGGCGAGCCGGGCGGCACTACCGGGGGGAATAGCGTAGAGTGGACTTTCGACACCCAGAAGGCAGGTACGTACAACCTGGAAGCCACCGCCGTTGGCTCGCCGATGGAGCTGGCTATCACCCAGTTCGACCTAGAAGGCACCGAAGTCACCACGGCTGACGGTACCGCCTTTACCATCAGCGACACCTTGAAAGTGAACCTGCGCGTCGCGGGGCAGAACAAGGACACTAAAGAGCAAGACTTCGAGAAGTTCAACCCCATCGGCGTCAAGCTCTACTACGATGATAAGGAGATAGCTACCGGCCAGACAGACGCAAGCGGAAACGTCTCCTTCTCCTTCACCCCACCGGCTCCCCCTACCACGGGTGACGCTCCCGCCGCTGGCGATACCACCGGCGACGCTGCGGGCGGGGTAAGCAGCCACACCATCAAAGTCATAGCCAGCAAGAAGGGCTTGAAGGATGCAGAGGAGTCAAAGACGATTCAGGTCAGCAGTGGTGAGAAAAAGCCCGGCGTAGACCTCACGGTGGACCACATCGAGGTGGTGCAGGTAATCCAGACCAAAGACAACAAGATACCGTTGGTGGCGGGCAAGAAGACGGTGGTGCGCGTCTTCTTGAAAGGCACCGGCGACCCGTCCGGAGTCGTCAGTAACGTCAGGGGCTCGATCTTTGTCTGGCCTGAAGGCGGGAGCGAAGTGGAGGTCAAATCCGCGGCGAACGGTCCTATAAATGTCATCAATGATGCAGAGCCACGACGCGAGGACACAGATGCCTCGCTCAACTTCGTCATTCCCCCCGAGCTAACCGGGCCGGGCGTTTTCAGCATAAAAGCAGTTGTGAACCCCACCCACGGAGTAAAGGAATCGGATTTCGACAACAACGAGCTGACCGAGGCGTTCGAGTTCGTCCAGCGCAACGGCCTGCGAGTGGGTTTCGTCCGTATAGGCTACAAGCCCGAGGGCCAGACAGCCTGGGCGTGGCCGGGCACCAACATCTCCAACTACGGCCAGACGATGAGCAAGCTTTTCCCCGCCGCCGACGGCGCTATCCAGTACTACGAGCTTCCTTTCAGGGTCCGCGCACAGAGGCTCATTGACAGCGACGACGCCGGAGAGGAGCTTAATTGGAGCCTCAGAGAATTCTACGACCGCATGCAGGGCGACAAGCCTGATATCATG
>DASVQO010000176.1:0-5997 GCA_036389075.1 Chloroflexia bacterium
AACGACGGAACTCGTGACGTGAACTCAAGCACCGCCAACCTGAGCGAGAACATTATCTCCCCCGCATTCGAAAACCAGAACCTGCACCTCAAGGCAGGTATACACCTCCACTGGGCGCTGCCAGATGCGTTTACTCGCGGCCTCCACTCAGTGAATGAGCAAGACGGTACGGCCTCCACCGACTTCCCCGCCGTTCCTAATCGCTGGCTTGTGGTCCGAACGTCCACGGACGCGGACGACAGCTCTGCTGCACCGGCTTGGGTTGTTGAGAGTGATTATCTCCACCCGGAAGGGGTGACGGACGCACGATTGGGCATCAGCGTTCCCGTGGTGCCCGACGTGGCGCGCGGCCACCACCAGCCCTTTCGCATCCAGGGTCGGAAAGTACCGCTTTCACTATGGCAGCAAACCGACCCTGGAGCCGAGTACCTGGGGAAACTGACCGCGATGGGTCCGGGGGAACCCACTTATGCCGCCTTTTATCCCAACTGCCTGGGTGTTTTCGGCCTGCACGACGACTGTTATGAGACTTACGGTGGTCTGCAGTACGACGTTGTGGGTTGGTATAGCGACCCCGCGCAAGACCCCTTGGCGCGATTTCTCGCCAATTTCAAACCCGACGCCAACAACCAAAAGAGCCTCACTCAACAACAGGCGGACGCAGTCCTCGAGGAGTTCGGGTGGCAGGTAGACCCGGCGGAGGGGCAGGACTTCCCCAAGGGAACCCTGTGTTATGGCAGGATCACTTTCCAGTCTTCCGGCCCCGCGGCCGAGAACCCCGCCATTTTGAGCGATGACACGGCTATTTCGGTGGCCCACACCGGCGCCGAGGCCCTTTCAGCTTACCTGGCAATGATGATCAACCCGGCCGACAAGGCGAATATTGAAGACCAACTGGAGGCCCTTCAACTCGCCGGCCGAGTGGCAAACCGCCGGCTGGACATAGGAGCCAAGTTCCTTGAGGCCCGGCACGAGAAGGGCTTTGTGGCGGTTCCCGGGGGAACGCTCTGGAAGGTCGTCCGGCGCAACCTGCCGGGCGCGCCAACAGACACTACCGACGCGAGCGCGCAGGACGAGATTACGCTACCGGACGAGATTGCTCACCAGTTGGACATGCTCAACAACCAGCAACTGGCCTACGACCGGGCGATCCAGGAGGTCCTATCGCGCCGCAGCCAGCTTTTTGCCGATTGGTACAAGTACATGATGGCATCCTACCCTCCCGACGACGCTCGGGACCAGTACCCCTCAGCCGACCAAGCACGCTACTTTATCGAGCAATCAGACCTGGCACCACTTCAGGAACTTATGGCTAGCGCCGGCACATTGAGCGTGTCGCTCTATAAGGCTGGGCCGCTCACAGGCGCGGTCGCAAGCGCTACCGATTCCACCTCCGGCCCCGGTTCTCTCGCCCAGGCGGTGGCCTACGCGATTATTACCCTCGTCAAGTCGCTTGCTGACTTTAACCAGACCCGCGAGGTGACGCAGGCTGGGGTCTTCTACAGCCTCCGCCCGGCACCCGCCCCGCGCTACTGGCTGCCCCGCGAGCCTGTTGTGCTGCTGGTCGGGCAGGCCGTCGAGCCCACAGATCGCTACGAGGCGCACGACTCCGCTAATTCTCTCATCTGCCACCTATTGGCAGACGCGGCCGGGGTTGCTGACTTCCTGCCCAGCAAGGTCCAGGCCCTGCTCCAACACATCACGTCAATTAGCGACAGCAGCGGCATTGTCACCTGGAAGCAACAGCCCTGGAACCCCATCATGCTGGAGTGGCAGGTCGAGTTCCTGCCTCTCGCTCTGGGGAGCAACCTGAACCCAAGCGACGCCGGCTATTCGCCCGATTTCATAACGGCCAGCTACTCCCTCGACCTGAACCAGCCCGACTTGCTGTCGCGGCCAGGCATGGGAGCCCTCCAACACAGGTCATGCGTCTACAGTGGCTCAACCATCCTGACCAGGCAGGCGAAGCTGATTATAGCCGGGCAGTTGGACGACTACCTGGCCAAGCGGGAGCTTGACGAAGACTACTTGCAGCAGAAGGACGACCCCGAGCAGAACCCGGCCTACGCGACTTTCAAGAAAGCCCAGGAGTTGCTGGCCGACCCGAACTTCCATTGCCTGTCTCAGGCCCTCGGAGGCTTCAACGAGGCCCTGCTTATGCGCCATCAGACTTTCCAGTTGGACGTGGCGGACCCTCTTGGCTTCAAGGAGTACCAGCGATTTACTGACGCAGTGGGGGTGGCGGTGGCCGGCAGCAACACCACAGCCCCCCGACCCCTCTGGGACTACTGCCCCATCCGTGCGGGGGCGCTACGCTTGCTGCGCCTACGCCTGGTGGACTCCTTTGGCCGGGTCAAGGACCTCGACACCGCCTCCGCGTGGACCACCGAAGCGCTCAGGGTGCCGGGCGGCGACCAGACCCTGATTGCCTTGCCGCCCCGGCTGGCTCAGCCCGCCCGCATCAACTTCCGCTGGCTGGCAGCCGGCTCGGACGAGCAGGAGATGAACGACCACCCTGCTACGACCCCCGTGTGCGGCTGGCTGCTGCCCAACAACCTGGAGAGCACCTTGATGGTCTACGACAACCAGGGCAAGGTGCAAGGAGTGGTAGACCCGACCAACCATGTGGTGTGGCGCGGGCTGGCGGGACAGCCGCCGGTGCCCGCCAACGAGATAGCGAACCCGCACCTTAGGTGCATGGTCAAGTACCTGCTCGACCAGTCGTCGGCCTTCGTCCGGGCCTTCCAGTCGGCCATCGACTCGAGCCTCGAAAATATCGACCCGGAGAACTTTGCCCAACACCAGGACCTTGCATTGTTGATGGGCAGGCCAGTGGCACTGGTGCGGGCAGTCCTCAACTTGGAGCTACAGGGCACCCCAGCGATCCACCAGTCCTGGCACGAGTTTCGGCTCGACCTCCAGGGGCGGGAGCGCGACTTTGATCTCTTCCCGCAGGTGCAATTCCCGATCCGCCTGGGCGAGTACTCACAGCTAAACGACGGGTTGGTTGGTTACTGGCAGGAGCAAAAGCAGGAGCAGGGGCAGGGGCAGGGGCAGGGGCAAGGTCAAGGTCAAAATTGCCCCTATGTCTACAAGGACGGTTACTTCTATTCGCCGCAGAGCGACTCCCCAGCCGAGGTGGAGCAACATGCGCAAATCCAGACCCACGAGAGCGACCCCGCCCCCATCATCCAGACGCTTGACGGCGCGCCGGTCACCGTCAGCATGCTCGTTGACCCCCGGGGCGTAGTCCACGCCACCTCGGGGATTCTGCCCGCCAAGTACCTCGAAATCCCCCCCGACCAGTACGTTCCGGCGCTACGAGCGATAGAAGTAGCCTTCCTCACCACGCCCATCCTCACGAGGGCCGGTAGCCTGGCCCTTCCGCTCCCTGTGGAGCCTGGCTATGAATGGTCGTGGCTGGCGGATGGCACGTCCGACTCGGGAAAGGTCGCGCCGGCGGATGGCACGTCCGACCTGGGAAAGGTCGATCTGACGGCGCGTTTCTCCGGGCCGCAGGAGATACGCGAGGGCTGGCTCAAGCTAACCCAAAGGCAGGGGACTCCAGGCAGTTGATCTCAGCGTCCGCAGGCACTGGGCGGCCCTGTTTAGATCCGGGTCAAATGACAGCGGTTAGGGGAATCACAGAACCGAAGACTCATAGAAATTACAGGAGGGCAGAATGACTACGATACTTGAAGGACTGGTCCTTTACCACGCGCTGGCGCGCCTCGATAGCGGTCAAATTTTAGACTTGTCGGGGCAGGGCCACCCCGGTCGGGCAGTAGGGAACCCCCAGGTCGTGCCGGACAGCACGTTTGGGAACAGTCTGAAACTCGACGGGCAGAACGATTACGTCACACTGGACCCAGGCAGCATCCCCGCCGGGCCGGCGCTGACGGTGAGCCTGTGGTTGCGGCCCAACAAACTGCCGGAGGGTACGGTAATCCTTGGGGCTGTGGACGCGAGCGATAAGAAAGCGGTGGGCATCGCGATGCCCACTTCGGAGGGGCAAGTAGCGTTCGCCTCTGCGTACGACGGGACCAACCTCGACGACCTCAGGGTGGCGCTGCCAACCCCAATCCCGGAGGACACCTGGCAGCACTGGGCGTTCGTCAAGGACGCAAGCGTAGGCGAAATGCACATCTATTGCAACGGCACTCACCTGGGAGGTAACACCGGCATGACCCGGCCCATCCCTGCTGTCGCCAAGGTGAACCTGGGGGCCGAAACCGACGAGGGGTGGAAGTTCCCCGGTCAAATGGCCCACCTGCGAGTATACAATCGCGCGCTATCGGGGCAGGAGATCGTGGAGGTGATGGTGGAGGACAAGGCGGCCATCGCCCCGTTCCGCCAGACGTATCCATTTGACATGGAACTGGTCAACGACGAGGGCCACGCGGTGCTCTACATTACCGACGACCCGGCGGGCCAAACTATGTGCCTGGGGCTGGCGAACGTCTCGGGACGCGCGATCAATCTCAACCCCACGCCCAACCCGACTGCTTCCGCCGACAACTACCATTTCAGGGTAAGCTTCCGCGCCGGGATTCTCACGCCGCGCTCGATTGCTATCCTTAACGAGGCTCTAGAGACGCTCAACAAGACGCACCCGGAGACGACCGACCAGCCCACGGGCGTGTCCGACGGGCTACTGCAAGCGCTGGCGTCTCTTGGGGAAGCCGGTTGGAACGCTACGCTCGAAGCCCGAGCAGACGGCACCACACACGTCTACTTCCTAAACCTGGTGAAAACCAGCATCACACTGCCTCCGAACTTCTCCACTCAGGTTACCCTGCCGGGGCTTGCCGCTCACGCGTCGGGCGGGGCGCGCGGCACCAGGGTTGAGCTCGCATATGACAACTTGAGCTACGTAGGAGAGAGCACGCCGGTGCAGGGGCAGCGCATCGTGAACCTGAGCATTCTCAGCAGGGAGGGGTACCGCTACCTGCCGCTGAATGTGTGGGTCTCAGCCATGGGCACCATAGCAAATGACGGTACGACAAGTAATGGCCTGCTGCTAAGCATCACCAACCCGCAGGAGCAGGACTCTATAGCCCTGAATCCGTCCAACAGCCCCAAGCCGTCGCGCTTCATTCTCTCGTTCGACGTTCAAGACCAGGGTGAGACCAAACCCTGGGCGCTTGGGACCAGCGACCAGGTGAGCCAAATCGATGTAACTGCCAGCGATGCCACCAACTGGACCGTCACCCCCCAGCTTGAGGGTGAGTCGCCCGAGTGGATAATCACCACGCCGACGGTTATGGAGCTGCGGCCGGACCAGGCCATCGAGTTGACACTCGAGAACATAGTCACGTCCCTACCCACCGGCGAAACGAACCTCTACCTGCAATACGAAAACATCCCCGGCTACTGGGACGGCCAGCTGGTGGCGAAGCTCCAGAAATCGCCGCTGAAATTCAGTGACGAGCGGAGCATGACCGTCAATGCAGACACGACCCTCAACGGGAACTTGTCTCTCATGGGGAAGAGTTCCTTCGCCGAGGACGTGTCCCTCTACGGGAACGCGTCCCTCCGCGGTCAGCTACTGACGGTAAGGGCAAATGGCATACATCTCACCCCACCGGAGGATTCAACCGCTTCCCCAGAGATTGTAATTACCAGGCCAGCAAGCGCAACGACTGGGGGCAACATAGCATTCCTGACATTGCTCCAGGAGGACGCCGATAAAGAGGTACCTACAACTTACCCAAGCATCGTCTTCAATACTCGCAACCGGTTCTGGAACCGCATCGAGTCACGTGAGGATGGTATCTACTTCAAGACTGGGAATGTCACAAGCGACTGGATGATGCCAATTCATGTCGGCTCGATTGCCGCAGAAACCACAATCCTCCGTCCCAAGACCGCAACGACCGGGGGCAACATAGCATTCCTGACATTGCTCCAAGAGGACGCCGATAAAGAGGTACCTACAACTTATCCAAGCATCGTCTTCAATACTCGCAACCGGTTCTGGAACCGCATCGAGTCACG
>DASVQO010000177.1:0-7549 GCA_036389075.1 Chloroflexia bacterium
CAGGGGAGGTGAGGCCCGAAGCGCGCCCTCGGCTTCTCGCAGGGGTGCCCACAAGGGCGAGGAGAACGCTTCCGCGCCCGGTAGTGTGAGATCGGGGGCCGCCGCAGCCAACCGCGCCAGTTCGTCAGTTGCTGCGGCTATCGCTTTTTTTGCCGCGTCTATCTCCCCCGGCGCGGCGGCCATTTGCCCCTCCACCTCCTTGCCCGCCGTGGACAGGTGTTGCAAGAAGTCGCCCGCGTTCTTATACGTGGCCTGCACCCACTGGTACTCGGCTATGCCCTGCGTAAGCGCCTCCTCCGTGTTGAAGGTGCGCTCGTTCAGCAGGTCGAACCGCGCGAGGGCGTCGCTCATGCTCGTATATATCGTCCTGTACTGGGCGGTAAGCTGGGCGAGTTGCTGGGGCCGCTCCCTGCCCAGCGCAAGGGCGAGGAAGCGGTACTGTATCTGCTCGTTTGGATCGGCGGGGAAGTCCAGGCTGGTTATCATATCGGCGGCCACGTTGCGCGCCTGGGCCAACTGCTCTCGCAACGTCCGAATCCGCGCCGCCCGCTCTTGGCTCCGCCTGTAATTCCGCCAGAGCACCGGCCCCAGTACCGCCAGCCCTATCACCACCACAATCCCAAGGAATATCCAGAGGAGCGCGTCCCCTATCCCTTCCGTATCCACCTGGGTGACCACGGCGGGCTGGGGCGTGGCGGTGGCGGGTGGGTTGCGGAAAAGGTCTATCTGGTCCGCCGCGTAGTTGATGCTGTCAACGTAGGCCCCCGTGAAGTCGCCTCCCGCTAGACCGGGGTTGAGGTAATCAGTCCTGATCTGGTCGGCCAGCGTCCCCCCGCCCCTGCGCTGTTCCAGGGCCGATTTCAGGCGGTCTCCATAAAGTATGGCCGACTGCCGAGAATCGAGGACCACCACTATAGCCAGCAGGTCGGGGTCGAACGTACCGGGGGCGGAGGCCAGCCCATATTGTTGCGCGGCAGCCCGTGCCAGTCCCGCCGCGTCCCCGCCGAAGCCCTGCCCCCGCTGAGAAAAGACCACGAGCGGCTGGATGCCCATGTCTTGCAGCCGGGCGGCGGCCCGGTTGATCTCACCCGTATCGAGCCTGCCCGTGTCGTCCGCAACCACGCCGTCGAGGGGAGGCCAGGTCTGCGCGGCGGTGCCCGACCAACTGGCCGACCACGCAAAGAGCAACAAGAGCGCGGCTAAAACACGTACGAGACCGTGCCGCCATGCTCCGCCCGTGATTCTAAGGCTCATAGGGGGCAACGCTAGCTTACCCCTGCGTCTCGGTGGCCTGGGTGCCCGCCTGGCTCAAATCGCGTGCGTGCCCCTCATCGAGCAACTGGTAGTCGCGGCCCATCGCCGGTGCCTGCCCCATCATGGGGATCAGCTTCAACTCCTGTTGCAGCCGGTCGTTGGCGGCAAGAAAGATGGTGTTGAGGAGCCGGGCGGCGTCGCTGCGGCGGGCCGGGTCGTTGCTGTAGGCTTTGGCCACCGTGTCCGCGATGATGCCCTCCAACAGCCCGGCGGCCTGCGCGTTGAACTTGAACGGGAAGGTGCGGTCGTTGACCTGCGCTATCTGCGGGTCGCCCAGGTTCACCAGCGCGTGCACGCCGGAGGCGAGCGACCCCTCCCGCAACGACTGAGCCACGTAATAGGCCCCATCCCGCGCGGTCACCGGGTCGGTGCCGATACCGCCAACGCCGAACAGCATCTGGCAGTGGTACACCATCTTCTGAGCGATGGTCCCAAGCTGGTCCTCGATGATGCGCGCCATATCCTCGTTCAGGGGCAGGGGCGCTTCAGCCTCCGGTTCGGCCTGGGCTTCGGTGCTCGTTGCAGCCTGTGCGGGTGCGGAGGCCGCCTGTGGCTGCGCGGCGGGTGCGGCCTGTTGTTGTGCCTCTGCCGGGGCGGCTGTGGTCCCCTCGGTCTGGTGCTGCGTCGAGGGCGTGTTCTGCCCCTTTACGTCTGCGTCCTGCGCCTGCGACGTTGGCTGGTCGGGGGGGTTAGGCATGTGGCCTGTGGACATGTTCGGGTTTCCTCCGGCTTGGGTGTGGTTGTGATTACTACAAGAGATATGCCAGGGCGCGAGACCGCACCGGTGCGCTCGTCAATTTCGCGAAAACGGACCTTGCGTCGGTGAGGGGTGCGAGGCAGCGGCGATGGCGCGTATGATGGGCAGCTCCGTCTGTAGCAGGTCCACCTCGGCTCTGATGCGGCTGGCCGTGTCGGGCGTCTCCAACAGGCGCTGGCGCTCGTGCGCGTCCACTTCGATAGCCATAGCCAGCACGTAGGAGAGCACGTCGGCCTCCTCGGGCAGCGTAAAATCGTCCAGCTTCTCGCCGGACAGGGCCATGCGGTGCCGGGCGTACTCGGTGAAGAGGCGAGAAGCCGCATCCAGCAAGGGCGCGGCTACCGGGGATTGCTGCTCCGGCCAGGCTTCAACGCTGCCCAGGAGGTATGGCTTGCTCTCCCGGTCCAGCGAGAGGATCCTGACGCGCTCCACACCCACCGTGACTAGATAGAACCGCCCGTCAGGTAGCTGCCGTGTATGCGCCACTTCCACCACGCAGCCGACGTTGTGCGGTTTGGCCTCGCCTCCCACCTCCACGCCCTCCCGGATGAGGGAAACGCAGAACCGCCCGCCAACCTCCCGCAAGTCTCTGACCATCTGGCGGTAGCGCTCTTCAAAGATGTGCAAGGGCAAGGGCATCCTGGGGAAGACGACCGAATTGAGGGGAAATACGGGCATCACGCGGGTAGTCGGTTCGCTTTCCATAGGTCTGCCTCCTGCGCCGTAGCGGCCAGCCGTAACACTGCATTATAGCACACACATCTCCCCAGGCTACCCTTCCAGTCGCCTGCCGGATGTGCAAAACGGCCGGGCGCGCCCGTTGCAATATGCTCCCCGTACCCCTATACTAAAACCACTTCGGAGGTGTTGAGCTTCCGGAGGAACAAAGCCCCGGATGGTCCGTCAGGATTGTCTGGGGTTTTTGTTTGCCCCTGAATCCTATAGGAGACGGAACCGCCAAGACGCCAAGGACGCCAAGAGCGCGCCAAGTAAGTTATAGTTTATTCGCCGCACAGACGCAGAGAACGCAAAGGCACGCAGAGAAGAATTAGTGTGTCATATGCAAAAGGGCAGCATCGTACTGTACGATGCTGCCCTTTTGCATATCTAAACCTTCCTTAGTCTCTGCGCGCCCTCTACGTCTCTGCGGCGAACCGTTCTTAATTCTTGGCGTGGCCCTTGGCGTCCTTGGCGTCTTGGCGGTTCCGTCTCCAATTGTCTGGGGCATATTACTTGCTGACGCAGGGGCAAACCGGCTGTCCAACCAGTCCGGCGGCTTTACAGCGCGTTTCCTCCGGCCTGAAGAGCACACGTTTCATCGCAGCAACCTGGGTACCTTGAGGCACTCAGTGATAGCGCATACCCGGCAGCGGCCACACACGGCACAGGGAAGTACCCGACCCGCATGGAAAACATCGACCTGCTAGTAGACCTCGCGTTCGCGATGGGCGCGGCCCTGTTGGGAGGGTTCATCGCGCACCTGCTCAGGCAGCCCGCTCTCCTGGGCTACCTGCTGGCGGGCGTGGCGATTGGCCCGTACACGCCGGGGCCTGTAACGAGCGTGGAGCGTGTGCAGACGCTAGCGAATTTCGGCGTGGCCCTCCTCATGTTCGCCCTGGGCACCGAGTTCTCCCTGGAGGCCCTGCAAAGGGTGCGGCGGGTGGCGGTGTGGGGCGGGTTGGGGCAGATTGTGCTGGTAATCGCCCTCGGCACCCTGCTGGGCCTCCTCATGGGCTTCTCGCTCACCCACTCGATCTTCCTGGGCGGGGTCATCTCCATATCAAGCTCCATCCTCATGCTCAAGCTGCTCATTCCACGCGGAGAGGTAGAGTCCATCGCCGGGCGTGCGGCGCTGGGCACCAGCATCGTGCAGGACCTGGCAACCGTAGCCATGATAATCGTGCTTCCCGCCCTCGCCGGGGAGATAGGGCCGGCTCTCCTGGCGGACGCCGGCATCGCCATGCTCAGGGGCGGGGCCTTCCTGGCGGCGGCCTACTTCCTCGGTACGCGCCTGGTGCCCCCGCTGCTGGAGCGGGTAGCGCGTGCCGGGGCGCGGGAGCTTTTCCTGCTCACCGTGGTGGCTATCGCCGCTGGCATGGCGGTGCTGGGCCACCTGGCGGGCATTTCGTTCGCGCTTGGGGCTTTCATTGGGGGGCTGGTGGTCTCGGAATCGGAGTTCAGCAGCGAGGTGCTCGACGAGATCATCCCGGTGCGCGACATATTTTCGACCCTCTTCTTCGTGTCAATCGGCATGCTCATGGAGCCCGCGTTCCTGCTCAGCCACAGCGTGCAGATAGCCCTCCTGGTGACCGCTATCGTCGCGGGCAAGTTCGTAATTTCCAGCGTGCTCGTACGCCTGTTGGGCTACGACACCGAGAACGCGCTACGTACCGGGCTGCTGCTGGCGCAGATAGGCGAGTTCTCGTTCGTGCTGGCGGGGGTCGGCCTGGTGAGCGGCACTATTGACGAGGAGCTTTACGGCCTCATCCTGGCCGCCGCCCTGGTGACCCTGGTGCTGAACCCCGTCCTCGTGAACAGTTCGGACCGCTTCATCGAGCCCCTGAGCAGGCCCGTCGAGCGCCTCATCCGCCTGCTTCCCGGCGCGACGGCCCGCATGCCCGTGGAAGAAGCCGTGCGCGAGGTGGTGGCCGACGACACGCAACTGGCGGCCCTGCGCAGGCACGTAATCGTCTGCGGCTTCGGCAGGGTAGGGCGGGAGGTGGCGCGGGTGCTGGAAGACAGGCCCTTCCCGTTCGTGGTCATCGAGTACAACCCTCGCCGGGTCGAGGAGGCGCGCAGCCTGGGCTACCTTGCCATACAGGGCGACGCCACCGACCCTCCCACGTTGGAGCGAGCGGGCATGTCAGGGGCTTACATCCTCGTGGTGGCCGTGCCCGACCTCGTGAGCGCCGAGCAAATCGTGCGGCAGGGTAAGGCCCTGAACAGGCGGGTGTACACCATCGCGCGCAGCACCGATACCCGCGCCATCCCCCACCTCATGCGGGCCGGGGCAGACCAGGTATTGCAGCCGGAATTCGAGACCGGCCTAGAGATCATCCGCCAGGTCTGGCGCAAGTACGGCGTCTCCTCCATCGAGACCCAGAGCATGATAGGCGGCCAGCGCAGGCGGCACTACAGCGGGGAAATCACCGAGCACGACTACACCGACGACCCCTTCTGGTCATGATCTGGACAGAGACGAAACCGCCAAGACGCCAAGGACGCCAAGAACCACGCCAAGAATAAGGATGGTGTTCTAAGCAAAAGACCAGGGTACGTCGCCGTGTACCCTGGTCCTCTTTCCACCACCTAACCCTTTATTCTCTCTGCGCAGCCTCTGCGCTCTTTGCGTCTCTGAGGTGAACCGTACTTATTCTTGGCGCTACCTTGGCGTCCTTGGCGTCTTGGCGGTTTCGTCTCCTGTGTTGGTATCGTTGGGGCGCTACAATTTGGGGGTGGCTCATGATCGCCTCGACATCAGCCTCCCGTAAAGCTCCATCAGCGGCGTGACCGACAGGCCGTGCACCACCACAGACACCGCCACAACGGTCAGCACGATAGACAGAAGCTGCTGTGACGCGGGCGCGGGCACGCCGTGGTGTATGGCGTACATGAGATAGTAGATCGAGCCGATGCCCCGTATGCCGAACCACGACATCAGCCGCCGTTGCAGCGGGGCCACGCTGGACCCTATCAGCCCGACCTCTACGGAGATGGGGCGGATGACGAGGAACAGCAGGGGCACGAACCACAGCGCCTCCACCGGTAGCAAGTCCCAGGTCAGCAGCCCGCCCACCAGCACCACAACGCCCACCTCGCCTATGCGCTCAAGCTGCTCGTTGAAGCCCAGCACCGCCTCGGCCATGTAGGCCGGGGCTTTCTCCGGGTCGGTGGCTATCTCCTCCTGCTCTACCGCCCGCGTCACTGCCATGACCTCTTCGGGCGGCCTGTCACCGCTGGACAGCATCTCTATGCGGCGCAGGGCCAGTCCCGCCGCGAACACCGCCAGGAAGCCGTAGGTGTGCGCCAGCAGGGCTAGACCGTACGAGAGGGCGATGAGGCCCAGCGCCAGGAAATCGTCCAGCCCCAACGCCTCCCTGTGGTTCTTGCGCAGGTAGACCACCAGCCTGCCAACTATCGTGCCCAGCAGCCCTCCCACGGCAAGCCCGCCCAGCGTGCCCCAAAGCACGTCGATGGCGACCCAGCGCCAGCCAAACTCGCCCATGTCGTGCAGGCCCAGCAGGCCCAGCCCCAGCATCACGAATGGGAAGGCCGAGCCGTCGTTAAGCCCGGCCTCCCCGGTCAGCCCGAACTTCAGCTTGTCGCGGTCGAATGGGTGCTCGAGTTGCACGTCAGAGGCCAGCACCGGGTCGGTGGGGGCCAGCATCGCGCCAAGCAACACCGCCACGCCCAGGGGCAGCCCCAGTACGGCCACGCCCACCAGGGTGATAAGCCCCACCGTGATGGTCATGGAGAGGAAGGCGAGGCGCACAGGGATGAACCACCTCGGGCGGCTCAGGGGCGCGCGCAACTTCAGCCCCGCGGTGAACAGCGAAATAATGACGGCCACCTCGGTTAGCCGCTCAAGCAGGCCGGACTGAGTGAGGGGGTCGATGTCGATGAGGCCCGCCCCGTGCTGCCCCAACGCGAATCCCACCGCCAGGTACAGGATAGAGGTGGTGAGGGGCAATCGCTTCAGCACCGAGCCGCCGAGTGCCATAACGACCAGCAGCGCCCCGGCCACCAGGTACCAGATGTTGAAAACTAAGCTGTCCAATCTACTCCGCCTCGCACCCCGTTCCGGGCGTCTAGCCGCCTGCCTGGACCCTCCACGTCCAACCACCTGAACGCCTACCAGCGGCAGTCCCGTAGGTAGAGGCAAGTTGCGTACCCAAAGCCGGTCGGGAGCGAGCGCCTCGCGTTTTGCGACCACAGTTGCACTCGGTGGGAGTGCCACCGGTCTGCGTCCGACCGGAAAAGTTCGAAACGCACTTAACACAAACCCCATGCGTTTTGAGGTTTTGCCACGCGGGCCTGTGGGGGGTGCCCTGTGGCTAAAGCCACGGGCTGGGAAGTAGCGAAGTCTCCTGCGGAGACTAGGGTATATCTGCAAAGTGCCACCTGCGCGGTACCAAGCCCCCCTCTGTCATTCTGAGCGTAGCGAAGAATCTAAAGAAGGTGGTAAAGGGACGTTATTGAACAACACATCCTACAGTGCTGACGTTCGACGTAGTGGCCATGCTGGCATCTTAGATTCTTCGCTGCGCTCAGAATGACAAGGGCCACCTCTGTTCCCTCACTTCCCACACACTGCATATACTCCTCAGTCTCCGCAGGAGACTTCGCTACTTCCCAGCCCGTGGCTTATGAAGATTGACAACTTAACAAGGTAATAGGCTGTAGGGGCAGGCCCCCGTGCCTGCCCTGGTGGAGATTTGCACATGGTACGCCTGCATGAGGGCAGCCACCAGGGCAGGC
>DASVQO010000178.1:0-24756 GCA_036389075.1 Chloroflexia bacterium
GGAGAACATGATGTGCCCGGCCATGTCGAATGTGAAGCCGCCTTCTTCAATCGAGCGGCACCAGCCTCCGACCGTATCGTTCTGCTCTACCAGTACTGCGTTCTTGCCGAGGTGATAAGCCGCGCTAAGCCCAGTCGGCCCAGCGCCGACAATGACGGTATCTACTTTTCGCCGCTTCTTGTTGGTATTGGTGGTATTGGTATCCATTGCTGGTCAGTTCCTCTCATGTGGTAATCCCCCCTACAATGCAAGCCAGTGTGTTTCCCAGGCTTCTTCTAGTGCTGTGTGGCTATCGGGATCTTGCTACTTTGCATGTTATCGTTGGCCGTACCTGCTTCCATGCCGGTGCCCGAGCCGGTGCCTGTATGTTGTGCGACTGCTTTGTCGATAAGCTCTTCCATTGCGTACGCAGTGTTGTCCCAGGAGGTGTGAGCCAGCACCTCGCGCATCTGCATGGCCCTGCGCTCGCGCTCCTCGGCGGGCGCGGCCAGGGCTTGCTCGCAGGCCGCCACGAACTCCTCCGGCGTCCTGCCCAGGTAGACGATCTGCCCGTAGGTCTCTGCGACATCGGTGATGGGGGTGCTCACGATGGGCAATTCGGCGGCCATGTATTCGAGCGTCTTGGTGGGGCTGATGAAGCGGGTCGACTCGTTGAGGGCGAAGGGCAGCAGGCACACGTCCCAGCCCGCCAGGTAGGCAGGTAGCTCGGCGTATTGTCTCTGCCCCAGGAAGTGCAGATTGGGCCGCTTCGGGAGCCAGTTCCAATCGATCTTGACCACGGGGCCCACCATGACGATCTCCCACTCGGGGTGAGAGGCGGCCAGGAAGTCGATCAGCCCGAGGTCCATGCGCTCATCGATTACGCCGTAGAAGCCGAGCCTGGGGTGTGCGAAGCCCGCCTGGTCGGGGGCCTCCGGTATGTCGCGGGCCTGAGCAAAGTGGGCGGCATCGACGCTGCTCGGGAAGAGGTGCAGGTTGTCATGGCGGCCCAGCTTGGCGCGATAGAGGCTAGGGCCGCCCGTGAAGACCACGTCGGCCATGCCGAGGGTGGCGGTTTCGAGGTCCTTTATCTCCTGGGGTGCACCCGCGAAGGCGGATAGCTCGTCCATTACGTCGAACACCACGGCGCGAGGGTGCAGCGTCTTTGCAAGGGGCAGGGCCATGGGAGTGTAGAGCCAGACCACGTAGTCGGTAAGCTCTTGCTGCTCGATGAGGTCCGCTACAAACTTGGAAACGTAGGGGAACTGCTCGTCGTTGAAGCCCCAGGAATTGAGGGGCGTGTGGGGGCGGCCGACCACCACGTTGGGCGCGGGCGTGGTGATTTCCAGGTAAGGGGCATAGTGAACGTCCTGCACCGGCTCTTCTATGAAAAAAACCTGCCGGTGCCTGGCTATCCGCGATAGAAGGTGCTGGGGCCTCTGGTAGACAAAGTCCCACCTGAGATGCGAAAAGACGACGAGCGGACTGCTCATGAGCATGGTTACTCCCTGCCAACTTAGACTCTGCTGCTGCGCTGCAGGACCAGGCAGGGAACATAAGGCAATAAGCGTGCCAACATGAACAGAGTAGTAGCTGGGAGGCAATTACGAATTACGAATTACGAGTTGTACGATGAGTAACTCGTTACTCGCTACGAGTTTCCCCTGCTTGAAGCCATTGCAGAGCAAATAGTTGAACATCAGCACCCAAAGCCCCCCTATGTCATTTCGAGCGTAGCGAGAAATCTCGTCCTACACCGGGATGTGGCTCTTTTCTCATGGGACTCTTCTCATGGGACTCTGTTGCAGTAGGAAAAGGGTCAATTGGGTGCTGAAGGACGAGATTTCTCGCTACGCTCGAAATGACAAGGTTGGAACTTTGGGTGCTGATGTCCACCATTGTCGTTTTTGCGATGGCTTCTACTTATCACTTGTGCCTCGGCGCTCGCCCAGGCGCAGGATCTACTTTGCTTGCGCGGGGGAACCAAACTTGCTACAATGGCGACCATTACTGTCGCCCCTTTCGCCTTCGGGACGGCTAACTCAGCATCAGTACGGGTGGGTCATATTATGAACCGCGAATACCACAAGTGGTACAGCCCCAACCTGGGCCGGGACATGGAGTTGCTATTGTTCGGCACCGGCGGTCGTCCGGTGATCGCGTTCCCCACCTCGATGGGCCGCTTCTACCAGAACGAGGACTTCTCGCTGATAGACACCTTGCGCGACCGGCTTGAGAACGGTCATCTGCAACTCCTCTGCGTGGACGCGATAGACCTCGAGTCCTGGTACAACCGCTCGATTCCCACTCGCGAACGCGCGCACCGGCACAACCAGTACGAGAACTACCTCATCCACGAGGCGATCCCCTTCTTTCGGACCCGCAACGACCGCGTGAATTACGAGCTTAACACCACGGGTGCCTCGTTCGGGGCGTACCACGCCCTCAACTTCGCCTTCCGCCACCCCGATTTGGTCAAGCGCGTGCTGGCGATGAGCGGGGCGTTCTCTTTGCAGTTCCTGGTGCACGCCGATTACGACGCGGAGGTATATTTCAACTCTCCCGCCGAGTACCTGCCGAACCTGAACGACGACTGGTACCTTTCCCGCATGCGCCAGCAAGACATTATCCTGTCGGTCGGCTCGGAGGACATCTGCCTCGGCTCGACCGAGCAGCTTTCCCGCATCCTGTGGGACAAGGGCGTGCCACACACGCTCGACATCTGGGGCGGCGCCTGGCATGACTGGCCCTGGTGGAAGATGATGGTGCAGAAGTACCTTTAGGAGTTATCAGTTGTCACTTGTCAGTCATCAGTTATCAGTTACTCTCTCCAGTCCACTGAAAACTGACAACTGATAACTGACAACTGACAACTGCTGACTAAACTGACCAAGGAGGACGAGGATGGCAGACGAGAAATTGGTGGGCATACTTGTGGGGCGAGAGAACACTTTTCCTCCCGCCTTCATCGAGCGGGTGAATGCCAAGAACGAGGGAGTGCGGGCCGAGTTTTGCAAGCTGGGGGGCACGCGCATGGACGAGCCTCCCGTTTACAGCGTGATCGTGGACCGCATCTCGCACGAAATCCCCTACTTTCGCGCCTACCTGAAGAAGGCCGTGCTAGATGGGACGGTAGTGATTAACAACCCGTTCTGGTGGAGCGCGGACGACAAGTTCTTCGAGTGCTGTCTGGCCGACAGGCAGGGGGTGGCTGTGCCTCGCACGGTGGTGCTGCCGCAGAAGTCGTACGTCGAGGGCGTGGTGGCCGAGTCGTTGCGCAACCTGCAATATCCGATGGACTGGGCGGCTATCGCGGAGTATGTGGGCTTTCCGGCGTTTATGAAGCCCTTCGTGGGCGGCGGTTGGAAGAACGTCTACAAGGTGCACAATATCGAAGAGCTTATCTGGTGCTTCGACCAGACGGGCGAGTTGGGCATGATCCTGCAAGAGGGGATCGCGTTCGAGAAGTACGCCCGCTGCATCGTGCTGGGGCAGAGCGCCGCCAACGTCATTCGCTACGAGCCGGGCAACCCGTTCCACCTGCGCTACAGCACCGATGACCCCGCCGAGTTCTTCGGCAAGGAGCTTTACGAGCGCATCTACCGCGATTGCATCACCCTCACCAGCAGCCTGGGCTACGACATGGATACGGTGGAGTTCGCGGTCCGGGACGGCGTGCCCTACGCAATCGACTGGCTCAACCCGGCGTGCGACATGGACTACCACTCGGTCACGCCCAAGCACTTCGAGTGGTGCGTGGAGAACATGGCTAACCTGGTGATAGAGCGGGCCAAGAACGGGTTGCCGCAGCCCGGCGAGTACCGTTGGGACCGCTTCCTCAACGCCGCGCCCCCTCCCACCGAGTCGCCGGTGAAAAACTGGACCGAGTTCGCGCACGAGGACGTGGCGGGCGCGGAGCAGGAGAAGCAGGAGGCAGCAGGGAAGTCGGGTGGCAAGGTGGCGGCCAAGTCGATGCCGGTACCCGCGGCAGGGGACACCGCGGGAGTGCCGGAGAACGTGGAAGGGCGTGGGGATGGCGGGCCGTCGATACCGCACCCGGTGCCGCACGGAGAGACCACGCCATGAGCGGGCACGGCCCCTCGGCGGCTATCAACGCGGAGAGCGCCCACCCCGCGATAGAGGACTTCCACGAGTTCCTGGCCGCGAACCCTCAGGTGGCCGCCGACTCGCAGGAGATGCTGTCCAGGGAGAGCGTGACGCGGCTGCTCACGTTCGGCGGCGAGCCGTTCACGCGCTACCTGCGCCCGCACATGATAACACCGGGGCAGTACGGCATCATTACCGACGTGGTGAAGACGCTCGCCTCGGCCATGCAGAAGCTGAGGCGGGCGTGCCTGGCCGACCCAGGCATGCGGGACCAACTCGACCTCACGCCCGAAGAGCTACGGCTGGCGATGATCGACCCTGGCTTCGAGGAGCCGTCCCCCAGCATCCGGCTCGACTCGTTCTGGTCGGAGCGCGACTGGCGGTTCGTGGAGATAAACGCCGAGTCCCCGGCGGCTATCGCGTACGAGGATGTGCTCGCGGACCTTTTTTTGGAGCTGCCCGCGATCAACCAGTGGCGCTTGGGGAACGGGTACTTTCTAAGCCCTCTTTATGCGCGCACTCGCTTCATTCAGGCCATCCGCGAGGCATGGACGCAGTTCAAGCAGACTTACGGCCCGGGCTTCAACGACACGCCCACTATCGCTATCGTGGACTGGGCTGGCGTGCCGACGGACACGGAGTTCGAGATTTTCAGACGGTACTTCGAGCAACTGGGCTTCAAGACGCTCATTACGCAGCCCGAGAGACTGGAGTTTCGCGACGGGCGTTTGCGGGACGGCGACTTCGTTATAGACATCTATTACAAGCGGGTGCTGACGAGCGAGTTGCTTGCCAAGCCGGACGTAGCGCGTGCTACGATCCAGGCTTACGAGGCGGGGAAGATTTGCGTTATCAACTCGTTCCGCGCCAAGTTCCTGCACAAGAAGATGAGCCTGGGGCTGATGCACGACGACGCCAACGCCCACCTGTTCAGCGAGCACGAGCTTGACGTTATCAGGCGGCACATACCCTGGACCCGCAAGGTGGCGGAGGGGCATACTACGTTGAACGGGCAGAGCATAGACTTGCTGCCGTTCATCGCTGACAACCGCGAAAGCCTGGTGCTCAAGCCCAACGATGAGTACGGGGGCAAAGGGGTCGTTATAGGGTGGACCGCATCGGACGAGGAGTGGCAGCGGGCGATCAAGGAGGCGCTGGAAAGCTCCTTCGTCGTGCAGTGGGCCGTGCAGCTCGACCAGGAGCCGTACCCTTACTACGACCAGCAGCACGGGGTCAGCTTCCGCGACCTCACCGCCGACCTGGACCCCTTCGTGTTCGGGCCGGACATGGCGGGGATACTGACCCGGTTGTCGGCGGCAGCCTTGCTGAACGTCACGGCGGGCACGGGTTCGGTGGTGCCGACGATGATAGTGGAGAAGGACCCGATTCCGGCGAGAGCAAGGTGAAGCGAGGGACACGGCGTCAGGTGGTAGTTGCGAGCCAGCGGGGGAATAGCGATGCAGAAGTTCTTCACAATCGGGGTTGAAGAAGAGTTCCAGATAGTAGACCCTTCGACGCGCGACCTCAAGCCGTTTGTCGAGCAGATGCTGTCGCACGGGGACGAGGACTTCATAGAGCACGTCAAGCGCGAGATGATCCAGTCGATGGTGGAGACGGTGACCCCGGTGTGCGAGAACGTGGAAGAGGCGCGCCGGGAGGTCTACCGGCTGCGGGCCGGGGTGGCGGAGCTTGCGGCGCGCAACGGCCTGGCGATAGTGGCCTCCGGGGCGCACCCGTTCTCCCACTGGCAGAGCCAGATCATCACGGAGCACGAACGCTACAAGGTGCTCGAGCAGGACCTGCAAGACGTGGTGCGCTCCATCCTCATTTTCGGCCTGCACGTGCACGTGGGCATACCCGACCGCGACCTGCTCATTGACATAATGAACGAGGCGCGGTACTTCCTGCCGCACATGCTCGCCCTGTCGTCCAATTCGCCTTTCTGGCAGGGGAGGCATACGGGGCTTAAGTCCTACCGCACGATTATCTGGCAGCAGTTCCCCCGCACGGGCATACCGTCCACGCTGGGGTCGTGGTCGGACTTCGAGAACTTCGTGAACCTGCTCATCAAGACGAACAGCATCGACAACGGCAAGAAAATATGGTGGGACCTGCGCCCGCACCCGTACTTCAGCACGCTTGAGTTCCGGGTGTGCGACATGCCCACCAACCCCGCCGAGACGATCATGATCGTGGCGTTCTTCCAGGCGATTGTCGCCAAGCTGTACAAGCTGCGCCAGAAGAACCTGGGCTTCCGCATCTACGACCGCGCCCTGATAATGGAGAACAAGTGGCGGGCGGCGCGCTACGGCATCGACGGTATGCTGATCGACTTCGGCACCGAGCAGGAAATACCGATGCGCCAACTCGCGCTGGAGTTGCTGGACTTCGTGGACGACGTGGTAGACGACCTGGGCAGCCGGGAAGCGGTGAACTACATACACCAGGTGTTGCAACAGGGCACCGGGGCCGACCGCCAGATGGAAGTCTTCCGCCGCACCGGCGACCTCAACGCCGTGGTAGATTACCTCATCTACGAGACGACCAACGGCCTCGACTGGCAGGGGTACTCGCGGTAGGAATTAGAGACGGAACCGCCAAGACGCCAAGGACGCCAAGGACCACGCCAAGAGTGTTAAGATTTAGAGGGTGCTAAGGGACCAGGGGTACGTAAGATCGTACTCCAGTCCCTTATCTTGAGTAACAATCCTAATCTTGGCGCGCTCTTGGCGTTCTTGGCGTCTTGGCGGTTCCGTCTCTACTTGTTGCTTCAAGCTGGCTTGCCCGAATTTGGGGAAAGGCACATAATACAGACTTGATACAGTTCTCAAGGAGGAGACACGATGAAAGACGCGGTTACGGTTGCCATTACCGGGGCGGGGGGGCAGGTGGCTTACAGCCTGTTGTTTCGCATTGCTAACGGGGAAGTGTTCGGCATGGACACGCCGGTAAACCTCACGATAAAGGAAGTGCCCGAGTTTGTGGGCACGCTTGAAGGGGTGAAGATGGAGCTTGACGACTGCGCGTTCCCGCTGCTTCGCAAGGTCACCGTCACGGATAGCGATGCGGAGGCCTTCCGGGGCGCTAATTGGGCGCTGCTGGTGGGCGCGGCTCCCCGCAAGCCGGGGCAGGAGCGCAAGGACTTACTGACCATGAACGCCACCTCGTTCATCGACCAGGGGGCGGCCATCAACAAGACGGCTGCCGAGGACATCCGAGTGGTGGTGGTGGGCAACCCCTGCAACACCAACTGCCTGATCGCGATGCACCACGCGCCGGACGTGCCCCGCGACCGCTTTTCGGCACTCACCCGGCTGGACCAGAACCGGGGCGTGGCGCAGCTTGCCATCAAGTCGGGTAGGCCGCTCCCTAGCGTCAGCAACCTGGCGATATGGGGCAACCACAGCGCCACGCAGTTCCCTGACTTCGAGCACGCCCTCATCGACGGCAAGGCCGCCACGGACGTGATAGGCGACCGCGATTGGCTGGAGAACCAATTCGTGGAGATGGTGCAGAGGCGCGGAGCGGAGATACTGAAGATGCGTGGCAAGTCTAGCGCCGCTTCCGCCGCGAATGCCGTGCTCGATCACGTCCGCAGCGCGGTCAACAAGACGCCGGGCGACGACTGGGTGAGCGCGGCCATTCTCTCGGACGGCAACCCCTACGACGTGCCGGAGGGGCTTATCTATTCGTTCCCGGTGCGCTCGGACGGCAAGGGCAACTACAGCATTGTCGAGGGGCTGGAGATTTCGGCATTTGCCAGGGGCAAGCTGAACGTGACGGCAGAGGAGTTGCTGTCAGAGCGTGCAGACGTGAGCGAATTGTTGTAAAATAGCCGTTGCATGCGGGCGGCGGTGTAGCCGCCCTTGAGCGTTGAAGGCAATGTTGCCCCTACCATGCTCCTGTTTGGTAGGGGCAATTTTTATGCGCTTGTCCGGTAGTATAAGGCCCCGTGAAAGTTCGACGGCAGGACCAGAGTCCCCCCCTGTCATCCTGAGCGCAGCGAAGGATCTAAAGAAGCTGGCACAGGGATGTTGTTGAACGTTGCTGACACTGTGCTGAGGGTTCGGCGTAGGAGTGAATGTAACACCTTAGATCCTTCGCTGCGCTCAGGATGACAGGGGGGACTATGGTCGCCGCGATTGTGGGAGACTTCGTGGTTCCGTAGCCATGTGGTGGCAGTTGTTGCGGATTTAACACGGACGGCAAAAGCGTGTACAATTGCGGGGAACGTCTATAACAGTGACGCAACATATAAACCCTAGAGGAGGGGACCATGAAAATAGGTGTCCCTAAGGAGATCGCCGCGAACGAGACCCGTGTCGCCTTGATCCCCGATACGGTGGGGCAGCTGACCCGCAAGGGGCTACAGGTGGTCGTGGAAACGGGGGCGGGGCAGTTGGCCTCGTACCTGGACGAAGCCTACCAGAAGGCAGGGGCTACGATTGCCCCCGACGCCGCCACCGTGTACGCAGAGGCCGACATGATCTGCAAAGTGCAGCGGCCCTTGATGAACGAGCAGCTTGGCAAGAGCGAGATCGCCATGATGAAGCCCGGCACCGTGCTCGTGACTTTCTTCCAGCCGCTGGTCAATCACGACCTGGTGCGCCAGTTGGCCGACGCCAAAGTGACCAGCTTCAGCATGGACGCGATCCCGAGGATCACGAGGGCGCAGAGCATGGACGCGCTGTCCTCGATGAGCACGATAGCGGGCTACAAGTCGGTGCTGATAGCCGCCGCCCGCATAGGTCGCTTCTTCCCGCTGCTGATGACGGCTGCCGGGTCGGTGCCTCCCGCGAAGGTGTTCGTGCTGGGCGCAGGCGTGGCGGGCCTGATGGCTATCGCTACCGCGCGCCGCCTCGGGGCCGTGGTGGAGGCGTTCGACGTACGTCCCGCCGTGAAGGAGCAGGTGGAGTCGCTTGGGGCGAAGTTCGTGGAGATGCCGCTTGAGGAGAAGACCGAGACGGCGGGCGGTTATGCCACCGCGCTTTCGGAGGATGCCCACAAGCGGGAGGTCGAGCTGCTGCACAAGCACGTCAAGGACTCGGACGTGGTGATTACCACCGCGCTCATCCCCGGCAGACCCGCACCTATACTCGTGACGGCGGACATGGTGAAGGACATGAAGCCGGGGTCGGTAATCGTGGACCTGGCGGCGGAGAACGGCGGCAACTGCGAGCTTACCGAGGCGGGCGAGGAGTTGCTCAGGCACAACGTCTGGGTGCTCGGCCCGTTGAACGTGCCCGCGACCATGCCGATACACGCCAGCCAGCTCTACTCCAAGAACATAGCCAACCTGCTGGCCCTGCTCGTCAACAAGGAGGCCCAGTTCGGCCCCAACTACGAGGACGAGGTAGTGGCCGGTACGTGCATCACTCGCGACGGCGAGATAGTCCACCCCGGAGTCAAATCGGCGGTGGAAGCCAACCTACAGAGGAGCACAGCATGATCTCTTCACTAGCTATTCTTGCCAACACCGTGGCGGCGCAGGCTAATGAGACGGGCGGCATGTCGTTGGAGGAAAAGCTTGGCCTGTTCTTCGGGAGCATTACCGTGTTCGTGCTGGCGGTGTTCCTGGGGCTGGAGCTTATATCGAAGGTGCCGACGACCCTGCACACCCCGCTCATGTCGGGCACCAACGCCATCCACGGCATCGTGCTTGTGGGCGCGATGGTGGTGGCGGGGCTTGCGAACCAGAGCCTCCTCGTGACTATCCTGGCCTTCGTCGCGGTCATTTTCGCGGCGGGCAACGTGGTCGGGGGCTTCGTGGTGACCGACCGCATGCTGCAAATGTTCAAGTCGAAGCGACCTGACGCCGGAGGAAAGAAGTAACCCATGTTCAACCCAGTATCCTGGCTCTTGTTTCAGGAAGGCGGGGTGGAGCGGTCCTGGCTGGGCCTCACCCCCTCGACCGACGTTTACCTCACCATCCCCTACATCATCGCCGCGATTTGCTTCATCATCGGCATCCGGCGGCTAAGCTCGCCCAAGACGGCCCGCGCGGGTAACAGGATCGCCGCCGTGGGCATGGGCGTGGCCGTGCTGGCGACCTTCTTCAGCAGCAGCGTGCAAAACATCTGGTTCATCCTGGCCGGTATCGTAATCGGCGGTGGGATAGGCTTGTTCCTGGCGCGCTCGGTGCAGATGACCGAGATGCCGCAGATGGTAGCGCTGTTCAACGCGATGGGCGGTGGGGCGGCCGCGCTCACTTCCACCGTGGAGTTCCTTGAAATCATCAACCGGGGCGCCGCGCCCGACCTGGACGTGGCGATAAGCACCGTGCTGGGCGTGCTGATTGGCGCGATGAGCTTCTCAGGCAGTATTATCGCTATCGCCAAGCTGTACGGCTGGATCTCCAGCGCGCCAATCACGTATGGCGGGCAGCAGATCGTGAACGCGGTGCTCGCGCTCGTGACCGTGGGCCTCGGCGTGTGGTTGGTGATAAGCCCGAACCAGTTGGCGCTGATAGGGCTTATCGCGCTGGCGGCGGTGCTGGGCGTGCTGCTGGTGCTGCCCATCGGCGGGGCCGACATGCCGGTGGTTATCTCGCTGCTCAACTCGTTCACGGGTATGGCGGCGGCCTTTACGGGCTTCGTGCTCAGCAACCCCGTGCTCATTATCGCGGGCGCGCTGGTGGGGGCTTCGGGTATGCTGCTCACAGTGCTCATGGGACGCGCCATGAACCGCTCCGTGACCAACGTCATATTCGGGGCGTTCGGCTCGGCCGGCGTGGACGTGGGCGGCGGTGCCAGCGCGGCCGGTAAATCGGTGCGCGAGTTGGGCGTGGACGACGCGGCCACGCTCATGGCGTACGCCAACCAGGTGGTGGTCGTGCCGGGCTACGGTATGGCGGTGGCCCGCGCTCAGAACGCCGTGCGCGAGCTGTCCGACCTCCTCCAGCAGAAGGGCGTCACGGTGAAGTACGCGATACACCCGGTGGCGGGGCGCATGCCGGGGCACATGAACGTGCTGCTGGCCGAGGCCGACGTGCCTTACAACCAGTTGTTCGAGATGGAGGACATCAATCCCGAGTTCTCCCGCACCGACGTCGCCCTCATCATCGGGGCTAACGACGTGGTGAACCCGGCGGCTCGCAACGACCCAAAAAGCCCCATCTACGGCATGCCCATACTCGACGTGGACAAGGCGCAGAACGTGATCGTGATGAAGCGCAGCATGCGCAGCGGTTTCGCGGGCATCGAGAACGAGCTTTTCTACGACGACAGGACGAGCATGCTGTTCGGTGACGCGAAGGAAATGGCCGAGCAGCTTGTGGCTTCGGTCAAGCAACTCTAACCTCGGCTGGTGTGAAGTTGGTACAATAGGGGGTCCGGTAGCAGTGCCGGGCCCTCTTTTCCTGTTCGGGCGGGCGAGGTATGTTTCGTTTCCGGAAGGAAGGCGGTAGGGGGGACGCCCTGTAGCTGAAGCCACGGGCTGACAAGGGGCAAAGTCTCCTTCGGAGACTGAGGAACCTCATGTAGTCCCCGTAGGGGACTTTGTCTCTTGTAAGCCCGCCAATTCATTGGCAGGGCACACCCGCATGGTGGTCACACTGTTTGGTATGGCACGTGAGCTATTGTAATGTTTGCGCTGCATTGGCGGGGGAAGCAGCAATCAGGAGGTGCGATGAGCGTACTGGATGATGTGAAAGAGGCGCTGGGGGAGACCGTGCCCGAAGTGGCGGTTGAGGAGCGCGAGGCGGTGGACGCGAAGACGTACGACTGCGCGATAGTAGGGGGCGGCCCGGCGGGGCTGTCTGCCGCTATCTACATGGGCAGGATGCGCCGGAGCGTGGTGGTAATAGACGACGATCATGGCCGCTCGAACTGGCACCAGGTGAACCGCAACTACCTGGGCTTCGTGGACGGCATACATGCAAAGTCGCTACGGGACGTGGGAGAGAAGCAGGCGAGCAAGTTCGGCGTGCGCTTCCTGGCTGCGAGGGCGACGGGGGCGACCTACGTGGGCGAAGAGACCGACCGCGTGTTCACGGTGGAGACGAGCAGCGGGGCGGTCCGCGCTCGCACGCTGATCCTGTGCACAGGGGTGAAGGACAGGTTCCCCGAGTTCGAGGGGAGCGAGGAGTGCATCGGCCAGTCGATGTTCTGGTGCATCATCTGCGACGGCTACGAGTCGATTGGCAAGAAGATCGTGGTGCTGGGGCACAACGAGCGGGCGGCCTCCCTAGCGTTGCAGCTAAAGGTTTTCACAGACGACGTCACCCTGGTTTCGTGGGACGAGCCGTTCAACCTGGACGAGAAGAAAATGAGGGTGCTCAAGGAGCACGGCGTTGAGACGCACGACTCGGGTTGCAACCTCTTCACCTGCTCCAGGGGCCAGCTCGAGAAGATAAAGCTGGAGAACGGTATGGAGCTTGAGCTTGATATGGTGTTTGTAGCTCAATGGATTGAGCCAAATACGCAATTAGCCCAACAGCTTGACGTTTACCTCGACCAACACGGCTACATCGTGGCGGATGCCGAGCAGTGCACCAACGTGGGCGGCGTATATGCGGCGGGCGACGTTACCAAGTTGAACAACCACCAGATAACGAGCGCGGTGCACGAAGGCGGCATGGCAGCCGCCGCGGCCAACTACTTCCTCTACGAGGATTGGCAAAAAGAGTGAGCGTTCGGTTGGCTAATGCCGCAACACGCGACGCAATTTGCTAATCATTCTAAGCGGCATTTTGGTTGACCCAGCATGCCTTACATGGTATAGTGCTTGGGGTAACCCCGCCCCAAAACGAGCAAAGCAGAGGAGGCAGACTCTTGATCCCTGCCAGGAACCGAGAGCGAAAATGCAGCACGTGCAAGCACTACCAGGCGTCCCCGCTTTGGCGCAAGGGCTGGTGCCGCAATCCCCTGCTTTACGACCGCAACACCAACCACCTCGTTGAGGCCGATACTCTCGCCTGCAATCGCACCTTCATCGATTACTGGGAGCCCCTGGATACGTCCAGGCTCGCCAACGGCGCGGCTGGCGAGCAGACAAGCACCAAGCCCCGCATCGCCCCCTCAGTGCCGCTGGAGCAGGTGGACCGCAAGGGCAACCGCCGCATGGTGGGCGAAAACACCCCCGCGACGGGCATGCCGGCCGCACGGGGCACGGCGGCCCAGCCTGGCCGCAACAAGGAAGCCCCGCCCCGCCAGGTGCTGACGCTCGATGCCACGCGCAAACGCTCTCCCCTGGCCGCCTTCACCGAGCAGGACGACCTCCTGGACGAGGAAATGCAGTGGCCCACCGACCCGAAGGCCACCCAGCAGATAGAAGAAGTAACCGGCCCCGAGGAGGTCCAGCAACCCGCTACCGCCGCACGGCCCGCCACACGCACGAGCAAGAAGCCGCGCACGCAACGCGCCCCCTCCGTCTGGACGCGGCCGCTGCCCATCGTGCGGGTACCGCTGTGGATGGCCCTGGCGCTGCTGGCGGTGCTGGCAATCGCGGGGGGCGGTTTCCTGGTGGTGCGGTCCCGAATTGCCCCGGACAAGCCGCCCGTGGTCGCGGGGCCGAGCGTAACCGTTGCCGTGGCTACGGCCACCGGGTTTGGCGACCCCACAGCCACTGTGCCCCCGCAGCCCACCACGCCTCCCACTGTCGCACCTACCGTGCAGCTTCCGCCGGAGGGCACCATCGGCGTCAACGGCTACGTACAGGTGAGTTCCGCCACTGGCCTGGTGGTGCGGGCCGAACCGAGCACATCGGGCGCGCGCGTAACCGTGATGCCGAACGGCACGAAGGCGAAGGTGATTGACGGCCCGGTAGAGGCGAACGGCTACACCTGGTGGAAAGTGACCGGGTTCAACGCCCAGAACCCCGCGCAGGAGGGCTGGTGCGCCCAGAACTTCCTGAAGCCGACCACCCCGCCGTAAGGATAGGAGACGGAACCGCCAAGACGCCAATAACGCCAAGGACGCGCCAAGATTAAGAACGGTGCACCGCAGAGACGCAGAGAACGCAGAGGGCGCGCAGAGAAGAATTGAGGGTGTTCTAAACAGAAGGACCAGGGTACGTCAGCATGTACCCTGGTCCTTCTGTTTAGAACACCTACTTAACCTTGACGTCATCTTGGCGTCATCTTGGCGTCTTGGCGCTTCCGTCTCCTACCCTATTGCTGGCGCAGGCTCCGGCGGAATTGTAGGTAACCGATGAGGCTGAAGAAGATGCCGAGGGTGAAGAGCGCGAGGAGCACGGCGGGAAAAGGCACGTCACCCAGCCAGGCGGCAGGGCTCGGCACTCCACCTCTGAGCATTATCACCTGCAAGCTTGAGACGCCGTAGGTGACGGGCAGGGCGTAGGATACCGCGCGTACGGGCCACCAGAGGGCTTCGAGGCGCAGGAAGAAGCCGCTGAAGAAGACGGACGCCAGCAGCACCAGCATCGAGATTTGCACCGCCTGGCTCTCGGACTTGGATATGGTCGAAATCAGGAGGCCCAGTCCCACCGAGGAGAAGATCACCAGTACGATTGTGAAGAAGAGCAGCAGCCAGTCGCCCAGGATGGGCACTCCGAGGCTGAGAGGGAAGCCTTCGATCACGATGTTGTTGCTCATCATCACGAGCAGGATCGAGGCGATACCGCCCAGCAGCAGCAGGTAGCCGGTGTACTTGCCCGTGAGTATCTCCATCGGGCTGACGGGCGACACGCGGAAAAGCTCCACCGTGCCCAGCAGCCGCTCGCGCACCATGGAGAGGGCCGTGAGCGTGATGGCGATATGTTGCAAGATGAGCACGAGCACGCCGGGCGCGTAGAACGAGGTGAAGTTGGCCTTGATAGGCGCGGTGTTCTCGACCTGCGGGTAGAAGGGGGCCGCCAGCACAAGCGGATTGATCGACTGGAACTGCTGGGTGAGGCGGTCCATCTCATCGAGGTCGGTGCGCACCCGGTCGATGCGCTGCAACAGGGTGGCGCGATCGGTGTTGGGGTCGCTGAGGGCCTCGTTGAGGGCGCGGAGGTCTTCGGAGAGTTCGCCAGCCGCTTCGCCGCCGCTGGCAAGGTTCACCTGCTGTGGGTCCTGCGGTGATGGGGGTTTGACGAGGGCGTTTTCGGAGGCGAGCAGTTGGGCCAGCAGGACGACGGTCAGTTGCACGTTGGTGCTGCTGCCCTGCATGCGCTGGGCCTCCTGGCTGGCCTCCTGCGTCTGGCCGTTGCGCACGCTCTGCTCGGTGGCGGCCAGGGAGTTGCGCATGCGGGCCAGCACGGAGCGCAGGTCACCCGCCTGTTCCTGGCCCTGGCTGGCCACGGCGGCCACCGTGTTCTTGTTGATTTCGTTGATGTAGAGGAATGACAGGTAAGTGATCCAGTCGCGGCGCAGAGGGTCCACCTCGTTGAAGTAGACGGGAACGCGCGCCTGGGCGCCGGAGGAAATCTGGCGTGCGGCGTCCTCCGGCACCTGCACCACGATGTCCACGGAGCGTTCCTTGAGGCGGGCCAGGGCCTCGGGCAGGCTGTTTGTGACGCCGGTGACGTTTAGCTGGTTGCCGGTCATGGCGCGGTACTCGGCAACGTCCTTCGAGAACTGCCCCGTAGTAGGGACGACCACGAGGGCGCGCAGGTTGTTGGTCTCACCCTGATAGCCGATGCCGAACAGGAACAGGATCAGGAACGGCCCCAGCACGAGGGAGAGCACGAGCCTGGGCTGGCGGCGGACCTCGTTGAACTCCTTGCTGACAAAGGCGCTGGCGCGTATAAAGCGCTTCCACAACCTAGACATGGGGCGTCTCTGTCGTGCCGGCGTCATTGGCTTCTGCCTGGGCTGCCGCCTGGGCTGCCGCCTGGGCAGTGGCCTCTTCGTCCTGCTCCATCAGCTTTATGAACACGTCATCGAAGTTGGGCCGGTACTCCTCGATGCGCTTTACCTCGCAACTGAGCGAGTTGAGCACGTCCAGCATGGGAGGAATGGCAGGCCCGGCTTCCCCCACGCTCGCGCGCAACTCGTTGGCCGATACGCGCTGCACGTACTTCACTATGGGCAGCTCTTCCAGGGCGCGCACGATGGCGTCGGACAGGCCGGTCACTACAACGTCCACCATATCGCCCCCGAAGGCCCGTCGCCGCAGGGCAGTAGGGGTGTCCACGGCCACGAGTCGCCCTTCGCGTATCACGCCGACGCGGTCGCAGTACTCGCTTTCGCCCACGTACTGGGTCGTTATGAACAGGGTGCGGCCCTCGTCGCGGAGGCGGCGGAACTCCTCCCAGAACTTGCCCCTCAGCACGGGGTCGATGCCCGCCGTAGGCTCGTCCGCGAAGAGGAGCGCGGGGTTGTGCAGCAGGGCGGCCGCAAGCTCGATGCGCCGCTGCATGCCGCCCGATACATTGGTGGCGAGCTTGTTCCGGTCGTCGTAAAGCTCCACGAAGCGCAGTAGCTCCTTGACCCTGCGGTAGCGCGCTACTCGCCCCATGCCGTAAAGCTGGGCCACAAAAGAAAGGTTCTCCTGCACCGTAAGGTTGGGGTAGAGCACGAACAACTGGGGCATGTAGCCGAAGTGCTCCTGCACTCGCCTGCCGGGGTGGCTGGGCCTCGCCCCCATAACGGTCACGTCGCCTGTGGTGGGCGTGTAGACGCCGGTCAGCAGGCGTATGGTGGTGGTCTTGCCGGAGCCGCTGGGGCCGATGAAGCCGAATATCTCCCCCTGTTGCACCTGGAAGTTCAGGTCTGCCACGGCGGTGTTGCCGCCGAGGACTTTGCTGACGTTGCGCACGTCGATCATGGGGGGTGCGGGCCGTTGATCGACCAGGGGCAGCTGCAGGGTGCGGTTGGCCGGGTCTTGCAACTCGATGGGTAGGGTGGTGTTCACCAGGTGTTGAGACATATGCTACTACCTGTCCGGCTCTTCCAACTCACCCTGTAGCTCCTGGGTGTAGTTGGCTATGTCTTCAAGCGTGCAGTTGAGCACCACCTGGTTTGCATCGGCCTGCTGCACAAGCTGCACCGGTATGACCCGGTCGGCCTCCTCCACGGCGTCGGGGCGGCCCACGAGGGCGTACACTTGGCCGTCGTCGCCTGTGAGCACCTCGTCCACGATGCCCCACCGCCCGTCGAGGCAGGCGATTTCGGTGCCCTGGCCGATGGAGAGGTCGCCTTCTGGTATGTCGGCCACCTCAACAATGGGGATGATAGGTTGCAGCATCGTGGCGGGAAATACGTCGGTGCCTGGTGCGCCGTCTTCCGGGAACTGCCAGCCTTCGGGGATAGCTGGTATGCGTTCCTCAGCGTAGGCGGGCAAAGCGTCTATTTGGTCCTGGGTGAGATTTATAGTCAGCACTTCGCCCGGCTCGGTGCTCAGGGCGTCCACCGGCACGCGCACGAAACGCGACACCAGGGTATCGGTAGCCATAGCCACCTCTACCACCTCGTTGGCCTCATTGACGATGACGTGCCGCAACACCCCCGCGCGCTCGCCCGTGGGATAGCGAATCTCGGTGTCCAGATCAAACCTCATGAGTTACCCCTCTCCTCTCAGTTGCAGGGCCAGGGCGGCGCAAGCCACCATGCCCTCTACCATCATGTCGATGGATATCCGCTCATCGACGGTGTGGATTACATGCTCGTAACCCGGCCCGAAGCCAATCACCTTCGCGCCTTTGTTCACGAAGTAGCCCGCGTCGGTAGCGAACTTCCACATCTGCGTGGGCACCTCTCGCCGCAACGCTCCGCTAACAATACCTAGCACTTCTCGCGTGAGCGGGCTATCGGCGGCCACCCCAAACGGCCCGTGCCCGTGTAGCACCTGCGTCACGCCCGTGTAGGTGGTGAGCACCAGGTCGGGCAGCTCGGCCGTGCCGGTGGCCCCATCTTGCAGCGACGACTCCAGGAGCGCCCGCACGCGTTGCAGCACCTGCTCCTCGTTATCGGCCGGGCTGTTGCGCACGTCCAGTATGACCGTGCACTGGCCCGGGACGACGTTCTTACTGGTCTGGTCCGTGGTGATTAGGGTCGGCGCAATGGAGGTCGGCCCCAGGTCGGGGTTTGCGGGGTCCGCCTCGAACGTGAGCGTCTGGACCGCTTGCAAGAACCTCGACATAGAGTACAACGGATTCACGCCCGTATCCGGTACGCTCGCGTGCACCGATTTGCCTGTAATAGTCACTACGATTTCGATGCGGCCCCTATGTCCCAGTGCGATCTTGTTGTACGACGGTTCGCCTATGACCACGTAGTCGGTATGCAAGTTCTCGGCCAGCACCGCGCTGCCCGCGCCCCCGACCTCCTCCTGCACCACGCCCACCACGTACACGTCATTGGCAAGAGGCAGGCCAACGCGCTTCAGCAGGGCACCCGTGTAGATGTGGCAGGCGAGGGAGCCTTTTAAGTCGCTCGCGCCCCGGCCCCAGATTTCGCCGTTATTGACGACGCCTTCGTAGGGCGGGAAGGGCCAGTTAGCGGGGTCGCCTACGTCCACGTGGTCCATGTGGGTGTTGAACATGATGCTTGGAGGGATCGCGCCTGCCTCCGTCGCCGTGCCCCTTATCAGGCCGATGACGTTCCCGGCTTCGTCGATGCTTACGTGGTCGTAGCCGAGGGACTCCATCTCCGCCAGGACGACCTGGGCGATGGCCCCCTCCTGGCCGGGCAAGCTGATGGTCTGGATGAGGCGTTGAGTGAAGTCTATCATTGGGTCGCGCAGGCGTTCGGCCTCCTGCCACAGCGTGTCTATGAGTTGGTCGGGGGCTTGCGTGCTGTCGTGGGATGTGTGCATGCGTATGTACCTCCTGGGTTGCGTCGTGCTAGCCCCAAGTGTAGCGCAAAACGCGGGTGGAGGGTAGGAAGGAGACTTACGCCGTCAATCTAGTTTGACAGTGTGGTGGGGTGGTGCTACCATGCGCATGCTTCGGGGGTCGAGTCGTAATGCAGAGACGGGCGGTGGAGCGCGTCTTAAGTTGGGAAGGGGGGAGTCATGTTCAACGAGTTCAAGAAGTTCATCAACCGGGGGAACGTTATCGAGCTGGCGGTGGCGTTCGTCATTGGCACGGCGTTCGCGGCGGTGGTCAAGTCGCTGGTGGACAACATAATCATGCCGCCGATTGGGGCGCTGTTGGGCGGCCTTGATTTCACGAGCCTCTATATCAACCTTAGCAGCACGACGTACCCGACGTATGCCGCGGCGAGGGAAGCGGGCGCACCCGTGATCGGGTACGGTACCTTCATCAACGCGGTTATTACGTTTCTAATTGTCTCCTTCGTTGTATTCCTCCTCGTGCGGGCCTACAACAAAGGAGTCAAGCAACCCGCGCCAGAAGTGGATACAAAGGACTGCCCGTACTGTATGACAGCTATTGCCATAAAGGCCACACGCTGCCCGGCGTGCACATCCGAATTGGCGGCAGCAATGGCCTGATACAGGGCGCGCGACGTATCAGGCAAGTCTATAGCTTGCTTTCACCACCCATTGTGCTTGCCCGCAATCGGGGTGGCCTGGTTGCTCTTGTTGCATTGCCTCATTCTTGGTGCTTCTCGGTACTTTGCGTCAGTCGCCAGGAACCACCTACGATTGACGCGTGCGGATAACGCCCCTATAATGAATTGCCCCGGGCTACAAAATGTGGTGTTGGGTATAAAAGCAACCTTTATAGTGAGGGAACCCAGTGGCAGTTGCACAAACCAAGGTAATAATCGCCGACGACGACCCCATCATCAGGATGGACCTGCGGGAGATGCTGTCGGGCATGGGCTACAACGTGATAGGTGAGGCCGCCGATGGCAAGCACGCGGTCGATTTGGCCCGCAACTTGCAGCCCGACTTGATGATAATGGACATTCGCATGCCCGAGCTTGACGGCATCGAGGCGGCCCGCACGCTCACACAGGAGAGCATCGCTCCCGTGCTGCTGCTGACTGCGTACAGCGAGCCTGACCTGGTGCAGCGGGCGACCCAGGCTGGGGTGATAGGTTATTTGGTGAAGCCGTTCCGCGAGGCACAGCTTGCCCCCGCGATCGAGGTGACCCTGGCCCGCTTCAGGGAGTTCGAGGCGCTCGGCAAGGAGCTGGGCGACATCAAGTCGGCTATGGAGGCGCGCAAGGTGGTGGAACGCGCCAAGGGACTGCTGATGGACCGCTTCGGCCTCAGCGAGAGCGAGGCGTTCCGCCGCATCCAGAAGCGCAGTATGGACAGCCGCAAGCCGATGCGCGACATCGCGGAGGCAATTTTGCTGGCAAGCGAGATGGAGAAAGACAGCTAGGTAATTACGAATTACGAATTACGAATTACGAATTACGAATTACGGGTAACATGCAAAGCGGCTCCCAGGGTAAATGGTCCCTGAGAGCCGCTTTGCATGTATCCCGTAGTTGATTACGCCGGACCGACGAGGTTGAAGGCAAATACCACCAGAAGGACTGTCAGCAGGGCGAGGGTGACGAGGGAAAAGATCACCGCGACACGCCGCTTGATGGGTTTCATCTGGGCGAACCGCTCGCCGAGGGCCTTTGAGTCGGTGATGCCTTTCAGCCAGGCCGTGTCGATGGCGCGTTCGAGGTTGGGCCTGAGTCCGTACAGCCCCGCGCAGGCCGAGGCGACCAGCAGCCACCATTCGAGGTCCATCATCGTGAAGGCGACCATCGCCACCGCCCACAGCGCCGCGAACCAGCCCCAGGTGAGGAAGAGCGTCAGCGTCTGGAGTACCGCGTAGACCGTGAGGCTTTTCTGGTTGCTTGTGTTATTCCGATTTTCGGGGACCTGCTTCATTGATTTACCTCATCAAGTGGCGAGTGGTTAGTGGTTAGTGGTTAGTGCACTCACCAAACCGTAATACTCTTGGCGCGTTCTTGGCGTTCTTGGCGTCTTGGCGGTTTCGTCTCTTACTAACCACTAGCCACTAACCACTAACCACTAACCACTTTTCCTAGCCTTTGTTGAATTTGCGCTTTAGCTCGGCCAGGTCGGTGTTGACCTGGTTTTCGGTTTCGAGGTCGGAGAAGCGGGAGTCGAGGTCCTGGCCGCTCAGTTCGGCCATTGCCTGGGCCTTGGCGAGACGCTGGTCCACCTCGTTTTCCATGCGCTGGAGGCTGGAGTCGGCGGTCTGGCCTTGCACGCTCTGGAGGGCGCTCGTGATGGCCTCCTGGGTGGCGGCGCGGCGCTGCTTGGCGATGATGATCTCGCGCTTGGTCTCGGCCTCGGATATCTTGGCTTCGAGCTTGGCGAGGGCTTCGCGCAGGTCGCCCACCTGGTCGTGCTGCGACTCCCATTGTGCCTGGTAGGTGTCGGCGAGCTTCTGGGCGCTGGCGCGGCGGGTCAGGGCCTCGCGGGCGAGGTCGTCCTGATCGGCCTGCACGGCCATCTCGGCCTTGCGCTGCCAATCGTCCGATTCGCTCTTGAAGCGTTCGTACTGCGAGCGGACCCGCGTCTCGTCGGCCATCGCCATCGCGGTGGCCGCGCGCGCCTCGGAAAGCTGCTCGGTCATCTGGCGCAGGTACTCATTTACCATCTTCTCAGGATCCTCGGCAGCGTCAATCATAGCGTTGAGATTGGCGTTGATGAGGGTGGCGATACGGGTCAGTATGGACATCGTTGATCCTCCAGCGGGTTGTAGACATATAACAGGGGCGGGCCGCTACTGCGCGAGGCAATCGACGTGCCAGCCGCGCCCGACTTTTGGCAATAGCGGGTCCATTTTATCACACGCGGTCACGCTTTGTTAGCGTCCCACGATAATATACGCACCGCGCGCCTGTACGTTACAGCCTATCGGGCTACGGTCCCACCGTTACGAGGTCGCGCAATTGGGAGATGACGTGCTCCTTGATGCCGGGCACCCGCGCCAGGTCGTCCACGGTCTTGAACGGTCCGTTTGCCTGGCGGTCGGCCACTATGCGCGCGGCGAGCACCTCGCCAATGCCGGGTAGCTCTTCCAGCGCCTGGGCGTTGGCCGTGTTGATGTTTACCTTGGGAGGGGGCGCGCCCGAAACGGTAGACTCCGGGGAAGGGGACGCTTCGCCGCCCGTGACGCTCGCATCAGGCGCGCCACCCTGACCTTTTGCCTCACCCTGGGTGGCCTGAACCGGCTCACCGAGGCGGGGCACGGAGATATGCTGCTCGTCCGTGACACGGGCGGCGAGGTTGATTCCCTCGCGATTGGCATTTTCCGTGAAGCCGCCCGAGGCCGCCACCGCATCGGCAAGCCGCGAACCAAGAGGAAGGGTGTACACGCCGGGGCTGGCTACCTCCCCGCTTACGTACACCACCAGGGCTTGCGGAGTTGGCAGTGCGGCGGAGGTGGGCGCGACCATGCCGGGTTGAGATGTGGCACCTGGCATGCCCGCCTGACCGCCGGGCGCGATCGTAGGTGCGCTGCTGATGAGCACGGCGTTCGCGGGCGTGGCAGCCCTGGTCGCGAGCAGCCACAGGATGCCAGCTGCCGCCAGGGCAATCAGGGCCAGAAGGAACCACGCTATGGGTATTCGCTTCGCAGCCAGCGTCTTCATATTGCCCTCATGGCTCACTCTTGAGGTCCACCGGGCTGTGAGCCAGCTATCTTGATCGCAAGATAACCAGCGACCGGGGCTGAAGGTCCAGCACGATGTCGCCTGCGTTGCGAGGTAACATCGTGCGCAGGGTGCTGTCACCCGACCGGGCGGGGTTGTTGTTCTGCCGATCGAACAGAGTGAGGTCGAACTCAGAGTCCGCGAACGAGTCGGGCAATCCGACCTTGACGCGGGCCGGGGCATCGCCTGTGTACCATAGGAAGAGAGTCGCGTTGGCGGGATGGCCGTAAGCCAGGAGGCCGAGCGTGCCGTCCGTAGGGGCGTTGCGGGACCGCACGGGAAGTTGGCCGCCGGGCCGCTCCTGGTAGGCCTTGTAGGCGTGGTACACGGGCTTGGCGAGGCCGTCGTGGGTGAGCATGCCCCACCTGCCCCAGTAGGACCTGGGGCCAACGCCGTCTTTCAGCTCGAACAGGAGCGCCTTGTCCAGCCTCTCGCGCTGCATGCTTTCGATAGAGGAGAGGAAGGCAATCGCGCCGTCTACCGTGTCGGTTGCCCCGTTGGCGCTGGTGTCGAGCGGGCCGCCTTGCAGCACGTTGAACTCGGTGATGATTAGCTCCGGGCTGAATTGTGGGTACTTCCCTGCGATTTCGCGCACGGCCCGGATATTGGCGGCCAGTTCCTCCGGCTGCCTGCCGTAGGAATGCCACGACACGAAATCGATGCGGCCTTTTCCACCCAGGCTCGCCTCGTGCTGCATGAACTCATCGATGTGGTCGGGCTGGTAGCTGGCGACCGCGGGGCCGCCGATGCGGATGCTGGGGTCGGTGGCGAGGGCGGCTTCCACCGTGACGTCGTACAGGCGCAGGTATTCGGCGTAGCTCCCCTGCCAGAAGCCCCAAAGGTTCGGCTCGTTCCAGACCTCCCAGTAGCGCACGCCCAACCGCCGTTCGCCGTTCACGTGCCGCACCGTGGCCGCGACCAGCTCGGCCCATTCCTCGTACCGGGCGGGGGGCACCACGCGGCTGCTGCCGCTCACCGACATCGTTTCGGGCATGTACGACAGGCAGATGAACGGCTCCTTGCCCATCGCTCTGATGCCGTCCAGCACGCGATCGAAGTTGTCCCAGTGGTAGGTCAGCTTGCCGTCGGGAGCGCGGCCGACGATGCCGTAATGGTTGTAGATGTTGTCGAGGCGCACGAGGCCCGGCCCGAGTTCGCGGCCCATCTCGCGCACGTTGTCGAAGAAGCCCGCATCGTCCGACTCGCCGCCCTGCGCGATGCCTATCTCCAGCTTGCCGTCGGGAGCGGGGGCATAGTCTACCTGTAACTCGTAGCGGGGGACTTCCGCGGCTTTCAGGGCTTCGAGGCCGAGGTGCCCGAGCAGCACTTCATGTTCGGTGGCGAACTCGGGGTGGTACTCGAACCGCGCGCGCTCGAACCACTGCTGTTGCAGGCCCCGCTCGTCCGTGAAGAGTCGCGAAATCGGGTAGCCGAACACCTGGAGGCCGCCATTATCTCGCCAGTAGGAGAGAAAGGGCTCGGTGACGGTCTGGCCCGTCTCGGGGAAGAACTGGTCGCTGGCAGAGTCCGACGCTGGCCCTATGTCTGCCTCGCTCGTGTGGGCGGCTGTTTGCAACTGGGCGCGGAAGGCAGGGCCTCTATACCCGGCGGTAAGCTCTCTACCCAGGAGGCCAAGCAGCACTTCGTAAGGCGTGCCCGAGTGCTCGGGGTGGTATTCAAGGCGCTGGCGCTCGGTCCACTGCACGAGGTAACCGTTCTCTACGCGAGCGGGCGTCACCGGGTAGCCGAAGAGGAGCACGCCACCCTGCGCGTCGTAGAAGTCGAGGAATTCGGAGGCCAGGGTAAGGCCGGTCTGCTCGTAGTAGCGGCCTTGCTGGGCGGCGGAAGCGTGTGCGGCAGGCGAGTAGCGCGAGGCCGAGGGCAGGCAGGAGGCAAGCAGGAACAGCAGGGCTGCGAATAGCCCCGGCGTCTTCCGGCTCGTGTGGTAGAACGCGCGCAAGTCCGGCTCTCCATAAAGTGTTACAGTGTGCGCTAAACGTTGCCAGGCTCGGCGAGCGTGGGCCTGCTGATTATATCATATTGACGTGCCTGGCCGACAGGGGGAAGGTGTGAGAATTTGGGGTGTGGTTGTTCTGGTTTGGGGAGACGGTGGGTTGCATGCCAGGTTTGCCCTGCGGCGACGCCCTGTGGGGGTGCCCTGCCACTAAAGTGGCGGGCTGACAAGGGGC
>DASVQO010000179.1:0-2929 GCA_036389075.1 Chloroflexia bacterium
GTCCGCCAGCACATCAGCGCGCGGTGGATTTAGCGCATTGGCGAGGTCATACGCCCCGTGTATGGCCGAGCCAAACCCCGCCACAACCCCTGCCAGCACGGCCCAGAGCGCCAGTCCGGCGTCGGCCTGCCGCACCCGCTCGTACAAGGCCACCAGCGCGACCGTGGCAGCCAGAGAACCCACCATTTGCAACAGCGAGTACAGAGTTGCGTCCTTCAAGACGACAAACGCCACAGAGTACAACAACGTGGCTGCACCCGCCAGCACGGCACACGCTCCGCCAAGCGTTTGAAACAATCGCGCGGCACCGACGGCGACCGCATCCGTCGAAACTACCCTCGTAGACATCTAGAGCCTCCTTTTGGAACCGGCACATGCCCTGGAAGCCGCCTCCCCAGATATTTGCGGCAAAGTTCGCTCAGGTGTCCCGCCTCCCGGCAAATTGGTCCCGCGTTACGTCCTGTGGTGGTGCCCTGCCAATAAATTGGCGGGCTGACAAGGGGCAAAGTCTCCTTCGGAGACTACATGACGTTCCCTCAGTCCCCGCAGGGGACTTTGCTACTTCCCAGCCCGTGGCTTTAGCCACAGGGCGTCATGCACAGCGACACAACCAGGAATTGAGACACCCCCGATATTGATAAGGCTATACTGCAATGGTTAGCTATCCACTTTCAAGCTCACAAATGGCCCACTCGCTGCTCACTCCCTGCAACAATAACCGCGCCGAGCCTCTACGTGCGCTAAGCTAAGCAACAAAAAAGGACCGCACACACGGCCCTTCGTAACTTACTTGCGTAATTGTGCAATGTACTAAGTGGTAATACCGTTTAGTTCCCACTGCCAAACTATCTCGCATACACGTGCCATACCCTTCTTCAGGTGCCGCCGGAACGTACTGAAAGGCAGGTCCAGCATCTCGGCGGCCAGCTCCTGGGTGGCGGCGGGCTTGATGTAGGTGTGCAAGATCGCCCTGTAGAACTTGGCTTCGCGGGGCGTGCGCTGTAGATACGCACAGGCTTCCACGAGCAGTTCCTGGAGGGCAGTCAGCCGGTCAGCCCGGCTGGCGGACGCCCCCACCCGCTCGATTACCAACCGCGATTGCAACAACGGGCTGGACTTCAGCGCCTCTGGCCTCACGTAGTTGCGCATCGCCTCCTGCACTGCACTCTCGAACTCTTGCTCGCTCAACACCACCACCGGAGAGGCCGACGGCGCGGGCGCGACCTGCTCCGGGGCGGCGGCTATCTCGCGCTCCGCCAGCAGCGACAGCCATGCCATCACGGGCACCGCCCGCCAGTCGTGCCCGTACACCCCGTAGCGCCTACCCCCCACCTCGTACTCGGCGTCCGGCACCAGTTGGAGGTCGGCATACGCGAACAGGGGTGCCCAGAAGGCGGGGTCGGCGGTGGGGAAGAACGAGTATACCAGCCCCGGCGTGAAGTACTGGCGCACCGCGTTCACAAATATGAGGCTCTGCACCGGCGACACCGACTGGTAGGTGTCCGAGGCCATCCAGAAGCGGAAGTGCTTGGCCGTCTGCCCGCTCCGCAGCGGCGCGTGGACGTTCAGGAAGCGGCGGGCGGCCTGGATCGCGGGGTCCGCATCGGCATCGGCATCGCTAACCTGGTCGAGCGACAGGCTCAGCAGGAATCCCGTCGGGTTCTGCTCGGTATCCCTGAAGACCAGCACCCCGGCAGGCTCCCGCTCGAACCAGTAAGCGGCAATCAGCGCCGATTCCTCCCCCTCGAACTGCCGCACCATCTCGACCAGCTTCGGCTCGTCCTCCTCCCGCATGGCCCCCGGCACTGACGTGCCCGACTCCTGCCATTCCAGGTAGGGTCGCACCACGGGGTTATCGCGGTGCAGGAAGATGTAGTCGAACAGGATGCGCTGCTGGTCCAGCAACGAGGCTTTTTCGAGGCCATTCGTGTAGAAGTTGCGAACGCGGCGGTGAAGCTCCGAGTACCAGTTGCGGTTGCGCCAGCGCAGGTCGGCTGTGAGCGCCTCGCGGGCCAGGTCGTGCGGGAACAGCCCCAGCGGCCCCGACTCGATGAACGACAGCCCTCGCAGCCAGTCGAAAAGCTCGTGCACGTCAGGCGTGTCCAGCACCGCGCTCAACAGCTCCTCGGTGGTGACGCGCACCAGGGCGCACACCTCCAACGCCGTGCGGTGCGAGGGGCCGGGCACCTTCTGGACGAGCTGCTCCAACAGCGCCTTCACGACGTCCGGGGTGGCCTCTGCCTGGAAGCGCACGTCGCCCTTGTGCGCGAACACGTCGGCCACCAGCGACAGGGCCAAAGGGTGCCCGTGGGTGAACGTAAGCACCTCGTCGTGGTGCTCGGCGGGGATGTTGCGCCGCGACAGGTAGTCCTTGCTCTCGTTGGGGCTAAGGTTGCGCAACGCCAGGATGTGTATCAAGTCCTGCCAGCCGGAATCCGTGTACCATGAGGGCACCGGGGGCCTGCGGTCGCCAAACACGATGAGCGTGTCGTCCGGCAACTGTGGGAGCAGCACCTCGCGCAACCACGTAACGAGCGGCGCCAGTAGCTCGAACGTGTCGAAGAACAGCACCTGCCTGCCCCCACGCTCCGCCATGACATCCACCGGGTTCTCAGGGGAGGTCAGCCCCAGCGCGAGTTGCAGGGCGGCCATCACGCCTTCTGGCGAGGGGTCCACGTTACGCGCGTCCACGTAGAGGGTCGGGATGCCCATCTCGGCGGCAACAGCAATGAACTCTTTGAGGAGCGTTGTCTTTCCCACGCCCCCGGGTCCATATACGTGCAGCACCACAAACGGAAGTTCCGGCGCGGCTAAGGCCGACCTGAATAGCTCTCGTTCGTTATCCCTACCGACAAAACGACGACGCCTCGCCGCTATGAGACGGTCCCCCAGTCGTGTGACCATCGTACATTCCTGCTACTAATATTAG
>DASVQO010000180.1:0-1685 GCA_036389075.1 Chloroflexia bacterium
GGACCGGGTGGTTGACGGATATGCCCCAGTGGTCAGGGGCCTGGAGAACGACATAGACGAGATAGAGGTCGAGGTATTCTCTGGCAACCCTGGAGTCTCTAGGCGTACCTACGAGCTCTCGCGCGAAGTGATCGAGTTCCAGCGTGCGGTCAAGCCCCTCACCGGGATGCTAGCGAACCTGATCGCAGGCTTCGAGAAGTATAAGGTGGATCCCGAGCTGCAACGGTACCTGCGTGACGTACAGGACCATGCCATAGAGGTCACCGAGCGGGTAGCGGGCTTTAGAGACCTGCTGCAGAACATCCTGAGCGTCAACCTGACGCTCGTTGGGTTGCAGCAGAACGAGGAAGTAAAGGCCCTCACCGAGGCGAGCATCGAGCAAAACAACGAGGTGAAAAAGATCAGCGCTTGGGCAGCGATCCTGTTCGCCCCGACGCTGGTCGGGACCGTCTACGGGATGAACTTCGAGTACATGCCGGAACTGCAGTGGGGTTTGGGCTACCCGTTCGCGCTGCTGCTGATGCTTCTGGTCTCGGGCTCGCTCTACGCCATCTTCAAGCGTCGCGACTGGCTCTAACCGGCACCTGGATTTCTTATTCACCGAGCTGCGCATGGGTCTTGAAGATCTACTGCTGTTCTTTGTGCCGGTGGCCCTGCGCTTTGTGGTCAATGACCACGGCCTAAGGGAGCACCACGAGGACGCCTACCTTCGCGTTGGTCGCTGGGTGTGCCCTTAGGCCGACTTCCTGGGCTGGGTGATGGGGATTTTGACCGAGATACCGGAGATAGTGATCGCGGTGCTGACGGCTTTCCTGGCGGGGGTGTGATAATGAACGTGCTAAAGGAGGAGCTACCCGAGGAGCGCGAGAGCCGCTTCTGAGCCTTCGCGTTGGAGGCTGCTTTCTACACGGTGGTCCTGCTGGCCCTATGATGCCGGTACCTCCAGATCGAAGAAGGAGGAACCCTTGGAGGCTATAGTGGCAGGGTTTTGGGGGTTTGTAGGAGGCGCAGCACTCCTCGTCGGGGCGTTCATTGGGCTCTACGCTGGGGCTTCACAGCGGGTCATCTCTATCGTAATGGCCGTAGGTGCGGGGGTGTTGATCTCCTCGGTGGCCTTCGAACTGATGGAGGAGGCCTACCGGAAGGGCGGCTTCGACACGCCTGCCGTTGGCCTGCTCTTGGGGGCAGTAGCCTACTTCGCGGCTGACTGGGCGGTTAGCCGACACGCCAAGCACCGTAAGCGCTCTCAAGGCCAGCAGGAGGGCGGCTCGGGCACGGCCATCACCATAGGGGCACTGATGGACGGTATTCCCGAGTCAGTAGCCATAGGGGTAAGCCTCATCGGGGGTGGGGCCGTGAGCGCGGCGATGGTGGCTGCCGTCTTCCTCTCCAACGTGCCAGAGGGCCTCTCGGCGGCGGCAGGTATGAAAAAGGCCGGCCATTCGGCGGCTTATATCCTGGGGCTGTGGGGCTCAGTAGTCATGGTCTCGGCGGTCGCCGCGCTTTTTGGCTACCTGTTTTTGGCCGGGGCGTCCGGGGAGGTGGTGGCGGTCATCCAGTCGTTCGCGGCCGGCGGGATTCTCACCATGCTGGCGTCCACTATGCTGCCTGAGGCCTACGAGGAAGGAGGGGCGGTGGTGGGGGTGGTGACCACGATAGGTTTCCTCGCGGCCTTTATGTTGAGT
>DASVQO010000181.1:0-12336 GCA_036389075.1 Chloroflexia bacterium
CGTAGCGAAGGATCGGTGGCCCGTGTTTGACTGCATCTATTGTTGCACCACCGTGCCTCTAGCCGCCAGCACCCCCAATGTTGAAGACTCTCGCCTACCCACCTGATCCTTCGCTGCGCTCAGGATGACAAAGGGGGAGCATGGTCCTTTAGCGGTCACTTACTTGCAAGATGCACCACTCGGAATGACAACGGCCACGTTTGTTCGCCTGTATCCTACGGCTTGCAGGTACTCCTTACCCTCCCCTTCCTCAGTCTCCGCAGGAGACTTTGCCCCTTGCCAGCCCGCCACTTTAGTGGCAGGGCACCCCGGCATCCCTCACGACCTGCATATGCAACCTTTCCCCGGGTAAACCGTTTATGTTCATGGGTCCTCGGTCGCGTGATTCGCATGAGCGGCGTTTTCCATGAGCAGTCACTGTGTGCAGCCGGACGAATATGTGTCGCAGCATAACGGCTACATGAGCCATACTGCTGGGAGCACTCCCCTCCTGGGAGGTAAAGTGATGGACGACACGCGCTACCTGCAAAGCGTGCTAAGATGACCCCCGTGTGTTTCTCTAGGCCCACGCATTTGTGGAGATGCGCATGGACGTAGCTCAATCCACTAAATATTGACATGGTAACCCCTCAGGTATATCCTCGCCACAGCGGTGCGCAGCCGAGCGCAGGCTTCGGACGGTCTATGCTGTTGTCGCTTCATCGCTTGTGGGCGGAGCTTTATCCCCAACAAGGAGCAAGGAACCTATGAAAGCTTTCATCTCCAGTCTAGTAGTTATTGTGCTAGGAGTAGCCGCGCTCTTTGTGTTCGCGCCTCCGCAATCCACGTCCGCGCTCTCGGTAGCGAGTGGAACAGGGTCGGCGCAAGCCCCCGGCCAGGGTAGTTCCGCGCAAGCCAATTCCGTGCCGGCAGGGGCCACCGCCGTACCGACCTGTACCCCCTCGTGGGCGCTCGTTTCAAGCCCCAACGCCGTTTCGGGACAGCAGCCATACGGCTACGCCGTCAACCAGCTTATGGGCGTGAGCGTAGTGTCGGCGGACGACGTATGGGCCGTCGGCTACTACAGCGAGCCGAGCACGTCCCAGGCCGCTTCTCCATCAAAGCGCGTCGCCAATCGTTCGCCCCACGACAAGGGCGATTCGCCCACCGGTTTCCAGAGTGTGTTTCGCACACTTGTGGAACACTGGGATGGAAGCGCCTGGACGATAGTGCCCAGCCCTAACGTCGGCACGGACAACAACACGCTGGCCTCGGTGGTGGCGGTGGCCGCCGACGACGTATGGGCAGCCGGCTACTACCTGAACGACTTCGGTATAGCTCAGACCCTGATAGAGCACTGGGACGGCAGCGCGTGGAGCGTAGTTGACAGCGCCGACGTGGGGCCGTTGCTGGACAACTACCTGACCTCGATAGACGCGGTGGCCGCCGACGACGTGTGGGCCGTGGGCTACTACTTCAACGACGTCGCCGTGGCCCAGACCCTGGTCCAGCACTGGGACGGCAGCACGTGGAGCATAGTTGACAGCCCCAACGCGGGGGAGTCGAACAATTTCCTCTACGGCGTGGCGGTGGTGGGGCCGGGCGACATCTGGGCGGTGGGTGCCTATGCCGTCGTCAGCCCGAATCAGTATGTATTCAAGGCTCTCACCTTGCACTGGAACGGTGTGGCCTGGACGGTAGTGGCTACCCCCAGCGTAGGCTCCTTCAACAACGTGCTCCTTGCGGTAGACGCGGCCTCCTCCGACGACGTGTGGGCTGTGGGCTACTTCAGCGGAAGCAGCGGGACGCGGCCCCTGGTGGAGCACTGGAACGGCTCGACCTGGAACCCCGACATCGGGCCGGAGCTAGGGACGGATACGGGGCAACTCTTCGACGTGGTGGCCATAGGCGCGAACGATGTGTGGGCGGTAGGGCAGAGCGGAGCCTATAGCAGCCAGTCGGCGCTGCTCGCGGCACACTGGAACGGCACGGACTGGACCCTGACGCACACCGCCAGGCCGGACCCGGGTCCAAACGGGTACTCAGGCTATGTCGCGCTGGTCGCGGTAGACGCCCTTATGAGCGACGACCTGTGGGCCGTGGGCTACTTCGAGGGCGGCCCCTACTTTGAGAGGCGCACTCTTACGGAGCACTATTCCACCGAGTGTGTGAGCTGTCCCACCAGTTTCGTGGACGTGCCGCCCGGCAGCCCGTTCTACTCCTACGTGCAGTGTATGGCCTGCCAGGGGATCGTGTCCGGCTACCCGTGCGAAGACCCCGCCGACCCGTGTTATCCTTACCCCATAGCCACGGGCACCGGCCCCGGCACGCCGTACGTGACGCCCCAGCCCACCAAGACCCCGGTGCCAGGCACCCACGGCTACTTCCGGCCCGGCAGCCCGGTCACCAGGGGGCAACTCGCCAAGATCATCTCCAATTCTGCCTTCTTCGACAATGACCCAGGAGGCCAGATCTTCGAGGACGTGTCTTATTACGACCCATTCTACACCTGGGTGAACCAGCTAGCTCGCAAGGGTATCCTGGCCGGGTATCCCTGCGGCACCGTGCCCCAGGAGCCATGCAGCGGCGCCCGTTTGCCCTACTTCAGGCCGGGAGCCAACGCTACACGCGGGCAGATTGCCAAGATCGTATCCAACGCCAAGGGCTTCGACGACGCAGTGCCCGCCACGCAACAGACCTTCAAGGACGTAGCGCCGAACAGCCCGTTCTGGATCTACGTAGAGCGGCTGCGCGACAACGGCTCTATCATCGGCGGCTATACGTGTGGAGGCGCGGGAGAGCCATGTCCGGGCATATACTTCCGCCCGCAAAACAACGCCAGCAGAGGGCAGGTGGCGAAGATAGTCTCCAAGACCTTCCTGCCCAATTGCTACCTGCCCTGACGGGCCGCACCCGGGCGCAAGCCTGGTGCCGTGACAACCTTTACCTCGGCGGACCAGGCACACGGTCCGCCCACAGGGGCCTGGCAGCAACCGCCAGGCCCTCTCTTTCTTGACCCTCTATGCTAATTCTTATAAAGTACTCGTGAGCAAGAGTAGCGAAGCTAGCGAGGGGCGGAGAGGTAAGCATGCGCCGGCACACGATACCGTCGGAGAAACGTGAGACCAGGCTGGCGTTCCTGCTCAAGTGGTTAGCTGCCACGGAGGCCAGACCCTGGGCCGGTCCTGACGCCGAGGGCGTTGTTCCCGTGCCAACGAGGCCGGTAAGGCGAAATTTCGCCGGTGCGGTGGGCATTTTCATTGCGTTGGCGCTGGTAACAATGGCGATAATAGGCTTTACAGCCGCAAACGCCAAGCATAACCCGCCCCGTATCAACATCTCCAGGTCGGACTACGAGCAGGCTCTTGCCAAGTGGCGCGCCCAGGCCGTCGATGAGTACGTTATCACCCTGGCCGGTACGGAGACCAAGATGCGCGTGAGTAACGGCGGTAGGGACATCGTAGTCCTATCGCCCCTGGATATGAGCACCCCCACTCCGAGGTTCGTCGAGTACTTAAAGTCGAAGACCGTCGAAGGCATGTTCGCGGAGATCGAGAAGGCCCTGGCGAGCGACGGCGTGATGCACTTTCCGGGGGAGTCCGAGGGCCCGACCTTCTACATCGCTTACACGGTGCGCTTTCACCCTGAACTGGGCTATCCCACCTACCTGGAAGGCCACCCGGCAACCGGAACGGAGGCGGTCATCCACGATATAGGCGGGGAGATCGCGGTGAAGGAGCTAACTATCATCAGGCAAGGCACGCCGGCACCAACCAAAGCGGCCCCTTAGGACAGAGCGACGGGCCGTCAGTCAACCGGGCAGCATTCAAGACCACCATCAGGGCAGGCATACCGCCTCAAATTTCGTACACAACCAGGATATGCTATGAAACTCACAAGCTCGCTCTCGTCCAAATTTGGCCTCGCCTGGGAATGGCTCATCCAGGCGTGGGTAGAGCATACCGGCAGGGCGGTGGAGGCCGAGAGCGCGCCCTGGCTGGCTGGGCCGACGGGGACGCGCAGAATAGGGACGAGCTTCTACGAGAGCTACGCCAGGGAGGAGGGGCTAACGCTCGAGCGGCGGCCCGACTCCGGCCTGCTGGAGAGTTTTGCCGTCCTGAAAAGCGCCCGTTTCGCGCCTGAGAAGGTGCACCCGGCGGTAGTGGACTTCTACGAAAAGACCTCCCGGTACACCCTCGACGCCTGGGTGCAGTGGACGGGGCCGCTGAGTCCTTTCGCCAGGACCATGATCTCCACCATCAGCCGTAACATCGAGCAACTGGTGCTACCACTTACCCCGATGACCACAAGCCACGGTATGAGCAGCGAGGTCATCACCCTGGCCGACGAACGTACGGGCGCTGTCGCTTACGCGGGCTGGCTGCGCAAAGCCGTATCTACCGGGGAGATAGTTTACGCGGGCTTCTACACCACGTGCAAGCCGCCGGGGTACGCGGGGAGGTGTGTGAAGGTGGTCTTCCCGCTGCCACGAGGCTCTGCTACCGTCATACTGAGGCCCGTCAACGGCCCCAACGGTTCGCTCAAGCTCGTGTCGGAGGGGCGTAAGTTCGGAGGCCCCGGCTATTACCGCGTGCAGCGGGCTAAGGACCGGGGCCTGCGGGTCAAATACGTCCCCATTGAGGAGACGATTCACGTCTACGTGTCGGACGGTGGGGTGCTCCGCACGGACCACCACTTCAACTTCTGGGGCCTACGCTTCCTGACGCTCCACTACAAGATAGCGCTCAAGCAGCCGTAGCACCGGGCACCGGGCGGCTTTATCGCCGCCGGTGCCAATCTCCGGGTCCGCGTCCTGGACCCACCTTGCGAGGCCCGCCGCTATCGAGCGGGAACGGCTCGCTGTAGGACCCGAGGCCAACCTCCGGCTCATCCACCACACCCGCCCAGGTAGTATAGGTACGCCTGCGCAGCCGCGCGCCCAGCACCATGAGCACCAGGACCAGCGCCGACGAGGCGGCAGCGGCAACGAGCATACCCAGGTCGCCCGTGAGGCCGCCATCGCGGGGCTTTTCGCCCGTGTGGGGCAGGCGGGCCGGGCTGATGAACGACGCGGTCGGAGTCGGGGTGGCGGTCGGCGTGGCTGAGGGGGTAGGTGTGGCCGTAGGCGGCTCTGCCGTATTCGTCGGCGTGGCGGAGGGCGCGGAGGTGGGTGTGCCGGTAGGTACGGGCGAAGCCTCGCCGCTGATTACCGCCGTGGGGGTGTTGGTCGGAACAATCACGGGCGTGTCGGTGGGAGGCACCACGGGGGTATCCTCCTCGGTGGGCCTGGTCTTAGGCGTGGCGGTGGGTATAACGGGCGTGAAGGTGGGCGTAAAGGTGGGCGTGGGGGTGTTCTGCGGCGAGTGCGTATTGGTGGGTGCAACCACAGGCACGCTCGTGTTCGTGGGTGTCGCTGTCGCTGAAGGGGACGGCTGAGAGGTGGCAGTCGGCGGAACGGGCGTGTTGGTAGGCGTGCCGGGACCGGGCGGCACCTCGGTGGCCGTGCTTGTGGGCGTGGCGGTTGGAGAGGCGGGGACCGGCGTGCTGGTAGCCTCCACCACTAACGTCGTGGCCGTGCTGCTCGGCACCAGGGTCGGTGAGGCCGTATCCGTGGGCGTGTTGCTGGGCACCTGCGTAGGAGTCTCGCTGGGCGGCACGGGTGTATAAGTCGGCGTGGCGGTGGGTACAGGGGTGTTGGTCTCCGTCGAAGTGGCCGTATCCGTCGGCGTGTTCGTCGGCGTGTTCGTGGGAGTATCAGTTGGCGTGTTGGTAGGTGTGTTCGTGGGCGTGTTGGTAGAGGTCTCCGTGGGCGTGTTAGTAGGTGTCTCAGTCGGAGTGTTGGTCGGGGTATCTGTTGGAGTCTCCGTCGGGGTATTGCTGGGTGTGTCCGTGGGCGTGTTGGTGGGGGTATCTGTCGGAGTGTTGGTCGGAGTGTAAGTTGACGTATCGGTAGCCGTGGCCGTCGCCGTATCGGTTGGGGTGTCTGTACGTGTCGGGGTATCGGTGGGCGTAGAGGTGTCAGTGGGCGAATCCGTGGGGCCGGGGGTCCACGTGCCGGTCGGCGTATCGGTGGGCGTGTTGGTCTCGGTGGGGGTGTTGGTCTCCGTCGGTGTGTTGGTCTCGGTGGGGGTGAACGTAGAGGTGCTTGTCGAAGTGGGGGTATCTGTGCTGGTCGGTGTGCTAGTAGGTGTGTCGGTGGCCGTTGGTGTGGAAGTACTGGTTGGTGTGTTGGTGGACGTGTTGGTGGGCGTATTAGTGGCTGTGTCAGTGGGCGTATTGGTTGGGGTGCCCGTGGCTGTGGGGGTGGCTGTAGGCGTGGCGGTAGGCTCTTCCGCTTGCACGGGCAGGGCGGTAACGCTCCCGTAATCGGCGTTATAGTGGTAGCTGCTGCCCGAGAAGTCGAGGATCATAGGGGCGAGGGTGACCGTGCCGGTGCCCACGATTTTCACCGTGTAGACAGAGGTAATCGTCTGGCCGCCTGCCTTGCCCCCTGCGTATTGAGGCGGGAACTGGGCGTTGCCGACGCAAGACCTGTAGGTGGCGCTCCCCACAACGGGGTCCCACCCGCAGGCGTCGGCATACTCGCGGTAGTTGGTGGCCCCGGCTGGCGAAGAGTAGGTCTGCGCCACCGAGAGCACCTGGAATACATTGTTCGGGAAGACCATCGCGAAGCTCATCTGCTCGTAGCCCTGGGTGGCGGTGCCCCCCGTTACGGTGTAGACGTAGGTATTACCGATGACGACGGTGGACGGTCCCTGGACGGCGGCTATGCTGTTGCGGCCTTGCGAAAGGATGCGCTCGACGTAGATTTCTCGTTGCAGCGGCGTGCTGACCGTGCTCACACCCGTGGCAGTAGCGGTAATGTGGTAAGCGCGGCTGGTGTCGAACGCCGCCGCAGTGCGGGTCACTTCGACGCTGTAAAGGAACAAGGTGCACTGGTTCGGTGCGAGCGACGGCAGCGACATAGTGCTATTCGTGCCGGGCTGTAAATTAATGTACGGGCTGGCAGAGTCCCAGACGAAGCTGGATACCACGTTGAGCGCGGGGGCATCGCCGGTGTTGCACACCCTGGCCCCTATCGAGAAGACGTTGGGGCCTGCGGTCACGTTGTTGCTGTCGAGGCCGACAACGCCCCACGAAGCAGGCGAGATGGTGAGCACCGGGGCACCCGACACCATCAGGACCGGCTGCAACGCCAAATTGGCCGCTACCATAAAGAGGCCGACAATAGACGCGATGAGCAGGCGTTTCAGTCTCATTGTATGTATCCAGTCTCCTACAAAATCGCGCACAACGTAGCATACTACAGGTTGCGGTATGTGCTTTTGCACACTGTATGTGCAAAACTTTCGCGCTACAAGCAGGGGCTTACCTGTTCGTACGTTGTGTCCGCGTAGGAATCCGGGTAAAGAGCACCCGGTGGAGTCGCGCCGAGGAAACCCACTTCCCGTTCAGCCGGTTTCCCTCCCCAGGTGGGTTTAGTCGGTGAGAACTTAAGGCTAGTAGGCCATGCACCAGCCATGCCACGATTGGACGAAGAGATGAGTTGCCCGGCGGTATGGTCCGGCATCTGGCACATAGTTTGCACTCCTGAGGGCAGGCCGTGCCGGGCACCCGGTGGGTGACACAGCAGGCTAACGGGCACAGCCCCATAGGAGACGATTGCCGGGAGAACATAAAGCAGAGGAGATAAAGAGATGCTAAGTTTCGGGTTGTTGGTGTTGCGCGTGATATTCGGCGCGCTCATGGCGGGCCACGGGGCGCAAAAGCTGTTCGGGTGGTTCGGCGGGCACGGCATCCAGGGCACCGCCGGGTGGATGGAGTCGATGGGTATGAAGCCGGGCAAGCCCTGGGCGCTGCTGGCGGGGGCGTCTGAGTTTGGCGGGGGCGTACTGACGCTGCTGGGCTTCCTCAACCCGATTGGGCCGCTTGGGTCCATCGGGGCGATGGGCATGGCCGCCGCCAAGGTGCACATGGGCAAGCCCATTTGGGTGACGAGCGGGGGCGCGGAATTGCCCCTGACCAACATAGCGATTGCCCTCGCGCTGGGCATAGCCGGGCCGGGCAAGTTCTCCGTCGATTGCGCCACCGGACTAAAGCTGCCCCGCAGGCTCGTGCTCATACCGGGGCTGGCGATAGCCGCCGGCAGCATCGCTTATGGTGTTATGTCTAGCAACAAGGCCATGCAGGAGGCCGCGCGGGCAGCAGACGAGACCCAGCCAGCGGCTGAGGAGGAGCGGCTACCGGCGGTGCGAGTGCCGGAGAACCCCGCGATAGAGGAGCTTGCGGAGCGCGGCGAAACCGCGGCGCAGGAGCCGGAGCGGGCGTCCGGGGCGATGTTGCAGGCCGGGCAGGACCCCTCGCACGCGGTCTAGCGCACACTCCTTAAGCAAAACGTACGGAGAGGCGATGCAGGTAGCACCGCACAGGTAAGGCACACGGCACCACTGCTTGTGTGTCTTACCTGTGCGGTGCTACTTGCAACCCTGCGTAATCACGAAGCAGGCTCCGGAAGCGGCATGCTCTTTGCTTCTCTTATTGCAATTAGAAACCCAGTACCGTACACTTTCCTGTACATGACGCGCGTACTAATGTCGCAGTAATGTCTTACACTTAGGAAGGAGCCAGGAACATGTTCGACAACATGAGATCCGGTAGGGCCAGGGTTCCGGCTATAGCGGGACTGCTAAGTTTGGCTATTTTGACCGCCGGGCTGGGACTGTTCGGCACGTTGGGCGCGAAAGCAGCCTACCCCCTCCCCCCGGCCGCGCCCCTGGCGACCCCCACGATCGATGGGACCATCACCGCCGGTGAGTACGGCAACCACACAGACGGGCAGAACGCCAAGACCAGTGGCTCTCAGACCTGGTATATGACCTGGGATGAGACCAACCTCTACGTGGCAATAGATAATGCCAATGTCGCTGAGGGAGCGGTCCTCTACATAGACGCAGACCCGGTTAGCCCGCCGCGCGGCGGCACGAACGCCAACGGCAGTCTCGCGGGCAAGGAATACGATAACACCAACTTCGCCCTCTTGCCGTTCAGGGCAGATTTCGTCACCTACTTCAAGACCAATTACCGCGAGTACCGTACTGATGACGGCGCGGGTGGGTGGTCCACTCAAACCGCGGGCTTTGGCGCCTACGCAGACAACACCACGACTGTTCGCGAGCTGGCTATACCCTGGTCTGCCATCACCGGTACCGGCCGGCCCGCCTCGTTCAATTTCTTTGGATATGTGACCTCAGGCACCGGCTTCGTCTTCGCACAGGTGCCTCCCAGCAACCCCGCAGGCACTATCGGTACTGCGGCCGTCGCCGACTACTATTACGCGGTAACGAGCACCGATCCGCAGGCGCCCACGCCCCCGTTCTCGCAGGAGCGCAATGCGACGGACGCGACGGCTACTGCCACCCCGACCGAAACTGCAACGCTGACATCAACCGCTACTGTTACCGCGACGCTGATCGCGACCGCTACTGAGACCTCTACGGCCACAGAGACGGCCACGGAAACCGCGACCGGCACCATCACAGTCACAGTCACAGTCACAGTCACAGAGACGGCCACTGAGACAGCTACCGGCACGGCCACCAGTACCTCGACTGAGACGCCGACCAGCACCGCAACTCAGACGTCTACCAGCACTGAAACCCCGGAAATCAAGGAAACGCTCCCACCAACGGCAACGGAGACGGCTACCGGCACCGCCACTAACACCGTCACCAAAACCGCGACCGGGACTGCCACCAGCACAAATACAACGGTCCCTACCAGCACCTCTACAACCGTGCCTAGCTCGACCAGCACAGGTACCGCCACGAGCACCGCCACAACCGTACCTTCCAATACGAGCACCAGCACGAGGACTGCTACGGCAGCAGCTTCAAGCACCGCCAGTACCACAGCTACGAGCGTGCCTACAGCCTGCACGATCCAGTTCCAGGACGTGCCACCCTCCAACGACGTGTCTTCCTTCTACCCCTATGTGCGCTGTCTCGCCTGTAGAGGAGTGCTGGGCGGCTATCCCTGCGGCGGCACTAACCCGCAGACCGGGGCTGCTGAGCCTTGCGGCGCGACCGGCAACCCGTACTTCCGCCCCGGCAACAACATCACACGCGGGCAGATAGCCAAGATCGTGGCTAATGCAGCGGGCTTCAACGAGGACGTTGAGGGTCAGACCTACGCCGACGTGCCGCCCTCCGACAACCCAAGCTCCTTCTACGTGTACATCGAGCGGCTGACCGCACACAACGTGATGGGCGGCTATCCCTGCGGCTCACGCCCAGACGAGGAGTGCGACGGGCAGAACAGGGCCTTCTTCCGGCCCTCCGCCAACGCTACTAGGGCGCAGCTATCCAAGATAGTCTCCAACGCGGCGGGGTTCGTGGAGGAGGTCGAGGGACAGACCTTCGAGGACGTCCCGCCCCCTGCGGAGGAGAACGATCCCTCGTCGTTCTACCTCTACGTGGAGCGGCTCGCCCAGCGTGGCGTGATAAGTGGCTACCCGTGCGGTGCGCCAGGCGAGCCTTGCAAGCCGGGCAACCGCCCGTACTTCAGGCCGGGCAACTCGGTCACGAGGGCGCAGGCAGCGAAGATCGTGGCTAACACCTTCTTCCCCAACTGCCAGACCCCTGCCGCGCCAAACCGGTAGCGCCTGCGGGGAGAAACCGCAAAGGGGCAAAGAGCGCAAAGTTTAAGGATTGTTTAGTGAGTACAAAGAGGACCAGGGTACGACATCACGTACCCTGGTCCTCCTGCTTGGAACACCTACTTAAATTGCGCCCTCGCGTTTTTCGCCTCTTTCTATGGAACTGTAGTCCCTAAGCTCAACGTTCGGGATGTCTAATGGCTTTGCTTTCGCTGGCAGAAGGCGGTGTCATTCGTGGGGAGGATGCCCTGACTTGCACGGGCTGGTATACTGATTTGTACGTCGGCGGGTATCGCGGGGCGAACTGACACACCGGCCGTGAAAGGGTAAGTGATGAGTAAAAGGGACCTGGGGAACGGCTGGTTCGCGGAGATAGCTCAGGAGTACCCCGTCGAGGCGTGGGCGATTACCGTCTACCACGATGACGAGGGCGACCCCGACTTCGAGAACGGGTGGTGGTCGGAGCGCGTGTGGCTCAGGGGCTTCGTGAGCGAGGAGCAGGCCGCCGAGGCCCTGGAGCTATTCCTCCACCACGAGCTGCTCAAGCACTGCGAGGTCTACGCGAGGGGTTGGGACGAGAAGCTTGAGGTGGTGGAACTCGTGCAGGTGTTCTACAGGTTCGGCACGGGGCGCTGGAGCTACCGCCTGGCTTACGCCCCCACCGGCGTGTCGGGCTGGACCGGGTACTACCTGGGTGACTATGGCTCGGCTGTGGATGCTATCAGGGCCGGGCAGGAGCAGTGGGAAACGTTGAGACAGCTAGGCACCGGCGGCATACGGGTTGACCCCGATTTCAGCGGAAGCGAGGACTACTATGGAGAGTAAGCGAACAGGAGACGACCAGGACACGGTGCTGCGCGACCGCAAGGAACGTGGAGAGGCGCGCGACGCTCACCTGGACGCCGCCAGAGAGCAGGCGCAAAAAGCCAACGCCGAGGCCAGGGAGCGCAGCCAGACCGGTCCCTTACAAAGCCTGGACGAGGCTGAAACCGGCGACCAGGCGCAGCCTACGGCCCAGAGAGGCACCGACGAGGCCACGATGAAGGCCCAGGTGCGCGCCCGCTACGAAGGCACCGACGAGTCGTTCGAGGAGGAGTGGCCCAGCATCCGCGAACGCCTGCTAAACGAGGACGTGCAGAAGGGCGTCGAGCGCATCCGCAGGCGGCTGTAACCGCCGCGCGCCTTTGGAGACGGAACCGCCAAGACGCCAAGGACGCCAGGAGCGCCAAGAAAATAAAGGTTTAGATTACAAAAAGGACCAGGGTACTGCATTTGTACCCTGGTCCTTCTGCTTGGAACACCACATCAATCTCTGCGTAACCTCTGCGCCCTCTGCGTCTCTGCGGTGAACGGTACTTAACTTGGCGCTCACTTGGCGTCCTTGGCGTCTTGGCGGTTCCGTCTGTTCTTTATGTTGTTGCCACAGCTAACGGCATTCACCGGCTGCTCACAGTCGTAGCTATAGTACTATACTTCCACCGAGGCTAGACTTTATTCCTACTCCTACCCGTTGTAGCGGCTCTGCGGGCTGTGGTATAATCCGGCTGGCGGGGGCGTTATGTAACCGTCAGGCTTCGTTCGTGCAAAACAGGTATACGCACCTGCCTCCCGCCGTACAATTCATGCCTGGTACCTGGCAGACGCGTGTTCCGGTGTCGAGGGTCTGCCGCGCCTATTAAGATGATGAACAAGGTGTCTACAGG
>DASVQO010000182.1:0-13295 GCA_036389075.1 Chloroflexia bacterium
CACAGGCCAGCAGGTAGACAAAGTAACCTTCACCATCATCTACGACCTGCGCCTGCCGCGTGCCTTGGTCGCCGTACTTGCTGGGGCCATGCTCGCGCTTGCCGGTGCCATCATGCAGGCGGTCACTCGCAACCCGCTGGCCGAACCGGACCTCACGGGCGCATCGGCAGGCGCGGTGTTCTTCGCGGTGCTATGGCTCTCACGCGACATGATAGGGTGGAACGTTGCGCCTCCCGGTGTGGGCGTGCCCGCTGTCGCTATGCTGGGCAGCCTGCTAACGGGTGGCTTCGTCTACGTCATGAGCCGGGCGCGTGGCAGCCAGAGCAACACCGTGCGGCTCGTGCTCACCGGCGTAATGGTGAGCGCCGTCATGCGTTCTCTGACCTCACTGGTGCTGCTCGTAAACCAGAACGCCATCAGCGGCATTCTGCTCTGGATAATCGGCTCACTCAACGGACGCACCTGGGTACACTGGGACACTATCTGGCCCTGGGCGGCGGTGACTTTGCCGCTCGGCCTGGCCTGCGCCAGCCTCGCCAACGCCGTGTACCTGGGCGAAGACCTCGCAACCGGCTTGGGGCTGAGGGTGGAGCTTTCCCGAGCGTTACTCCTGTTCGTGGCCGTGCTGCTCACCGCGGGTGCCGTGTCGGTGGTGGGTGCCCTCGGCTTCCTGGGCCTGATTGCGCCCCACCTCACCCGGCGACTGGTGGGCAACGATGCCCGGCGAGTCTTCCCAGTGAGCGCCGTCCTGGGAGCCTCGCTGCTGCTGCTCGCTGACGTAGTAGCTAGGGGGATGACCCGGGTCGTGGACTTGCCGGTAGGGGCGGTCATGGCCCTGCTTGGCGCACCCTTCCTGATGTACCTGCTACGGCGAACGGGAAGATAACTGCGACGGAGTTTCGGACCCAGTCTCGGCGTTACGACAACCGAAAACTGCCCTACTCCAAAGAGAAAGTCATATGAGCGACGGAACACACTCGGCCAAAGCAAGCGACGACGCTCTCAGAGGCGAAGATCTGAAGGTCGGCTATGGCGAGCGCATCGTCATTGAGGGCCTATCGCTATCGGTAGCGCGTGGAGAGATAACGGCGCTGGTGGGGCCGAACGGCTCTGGCAAGTCAACCTTGCTCAAGGCAATGGGCCGCCTGCTCAAAATCAGCGCCGGGGCCGTCTACCTGGATGGAGCTTCGATTGCAAGGCTGCCCACCGCTGCCGTGGCGCGCCAGGTGGCCGTGCTTCCGCAAGGTCCGGTGGCCCCCTCCGGCATAACGGTGGCCGAGCTGGTAGAGCAGGGACGCTTCCCCCACGCCGGGGCCTTGCGCATGTTGCGGCAGCAGGACCACGCCGCGATCTCCGAAGCGTTAGAGCTTTCCGGCATGCTAGACTTCGCGCACCGGCAGCTAGACAGTCTATCGGGCGGTGAGAAGCAGCGCGCCTGGATTGCCCTGGCCCTCGCCCAGGCAACGCCCATGCTGCTGCTGGACGAACCTACAACCTTCCTCGACATCGGCCACCAGTTGGAGGTGCTGGAGCTTGTGCGCCGTCTAAAGATAGATAAAGGGATGACCATAGTGCTGGTGCTGCACGACCTGAACCAGGCCGCCCGGTATGCAGACCGCATGGTCGCCCTCGACCAGGGCCGTATTGTGGCCGATGGCCCGCCCGCTTCGGTCCTCACTGCCGACTTGCTCGCCAGGGTCTTCAACGTGCACGCCCACATCATCAGCGACCCGGAGAGCGGCACCCCCCTGTGCCTCCCCTACGCGCATGTTCTATCGCCGGCCAGGACAGTGGAGAGCACTGCCAGCTAACCAAAGGGATAGCGTGCCCGCTGCCGTCCTGCATTCAACCCGGACTGTTCCCGTACGCCCACTTACATGCTAACCAAACCAAAAGGAGGATCACGCGATGAAATGGGTAACAATGAAGAAGGTGAAAATAGATCGGACCGGCTGCGCCTGGCTCATAAGGCGCTTTATCGACCCTGGGGCTGAGTTCACATTTGTAGAGAAGGACGAGATGCCCGCAGCTGTAGAGGCCGGCGCTCTCCCCTTCCACAACTACGCCTTCACCGGCACTCCTCGCCAGCACAGCGGCTTCCAGGAGCTCTTGATGCAGCACGGGCTGGACTCGCGAGACCCGGCGCTGGTGCTTATGGGCCAGAGCCTGCGCGCGGGTGAGCGGGCAGGCTGGTCCAAGAACGGGTGTGAGAACGAGGGCCTGTGGGCGATTGCCAACGGCAACAGCGCGCTGGCGGGGGGGGATGCAGACATGGTAGAGCGCATGATGCCGGTCTACGACGCGCTATATGCCTACTGCCAGCAGCGTGTCGAGGGCAGAGCAGGCTGGACTTCGGACGCGTGAGGCGTGGATCTATGTTCGACTTCGTGATACACCATTCCGGTGCATAGAACATTCTCTATCTTTGCGTTCGCTGCCTCTCACACTAGGGTGAGATCAGTTGTCGACCTTCATGTTACCATCCCCAAACTGAGCTAAATGCCTGTTTGAGCCCTGTCCCAAAATTGTTGGACCGCTAACGAGTAGCACTTGCACAACATGTCCAGTAAGAGTAGACTCCAGTACCTGTAGCACGTGAGCGGTTGCCACAGCGAACTTGTGGCTTCTGTCGGTGTTGCACGATGTGAGATAGACATCTGGCTTCTATGGAGAGGTACCACTTCTTAGCCTCGCCGTCAGTGTAGAGCACTGCATCACCGTATAAGCGGCCCACCGATACACACTGCCCTACTGTTACGCAGTACGCCGAAAGGACTGACGTGAGCACGGAGGGCGAAATGAAAAAGAAACCTAAAGCTGGGCCTGGTGATACCACTGACAATGAGCAGTTGGTAAGCGTTCTGCTAAAGGACTACGAACTTGCCGTTAGCCGATTTGACAAGACCGATGACCGCATCATCCAGTTGATTAGCGTAGGTCTAGCCCTCATCGGTCTTGTGGTAGTGCTACTTAGACAGGTGCCTGGTGCCTCAGCAGGTACTGCGCGTACCGCATCTGGAAGTGATGCATTCCTGGCTACTTCCCGCGAGTTCGTAGCTGCACCAACCCTAGCGACAGCAACAGCGGACATGGAGGCGGTAAGGAACTGCGTTGGGGCCTGTCTGATCTTTCTAATTGGCTATATAGGTCTCGTCCACGTTTGTGCCCTGCTGTGGAAACCTGGGAAGAGGAAGAAGTTTGCAGTGCAATTGCCGGACTGCCTGGTGTGGGCGTCGGGACTAAAGTTTGGCACGGACAAGCAGAAGCCTGATGAGAAGGAGCCTGATGAGCCTATAATTCCCGCATCTGTCCATTGGACGTGGGCATCGGGGGTCATCATTGGCGTGCTCTGCATAATTGTTGTCGGTGGCTTCATAAAACCTACCCTTCCACCCAATTCTGGTGCTGGGGCGCAGGTACCATTAGCATTGCTGTGGCTCGCACCACTCTCCCTCGTTGTATTTCATGCTCTGTTGATCTATGTCTTGTATTCGGCGTTTGGCTTGCTTTGGTACTGTCGTGCGTTGTCTAAAAGCATTAATATTGCCTTGAACGCAAAGCAAGGGCAAGCGCCGACGGGCGCAGCCGCAGGCCTTACCGTGTTGCGGCGATTTGACCAAGACTCCCCTCCCAGCCGCTTCTTTAGCTTCGGCAGGGGGAACGTGAAGCCGCGCACTAACTACATACTACTGCTAGGCAGCATAGGCTTCTTGTTCCTCTGGGTTACGGTTGCATCCTTCATTAATATCTATGCCTCAAACTGGTGGGAAGGCGCGCTCATGCTGGCTATTTACTTTGCCCTTGAATTCACTGTAATGTTCGCTCTGTCAGGTGTCGGACATGACCTGGAAAGGTCACAACGCACGTTCGTAGACGAGGTAGCAGGGAAGATACCTAGAGAGCCATCCGACCCCAACGGCAGCTTACCGCACCCGACGCCTCTATGACAAATAGGCAGGCAGATGACAGGGCTGTCCCACATCACGTCCCTGGTCCCTGAGCGAGCACCTCAGATCACAGCTGTTCCTAGCTCTTCTGAGACCCCACTGTAGGGTCCTTGCTTATCGCGGACCTGTCTCAGAAATGTAGGGAATCGCTTCCGAACCCCTGAGCAGGTGCATAGCACCTAAAGATTAGGAATCCCATCTCGTCTCCCGACCCAGCCGTTCAATCTACCTGGTCAATTGGCCCATGTAGAACCACGTTGCGAGTTCTATACATGGGCGAGTAAGCAGCATCAATAGACGGCTCCATACCCATAGCTTTCTTCAGGATCATGCCTAAACCATTCAGCCAGGATGCTCTGTTCAAGGTATACGGACGGTTCCCTGAGTATTGGGACTGGCCCGGCAACCTGGCGCAGCAAGGGTTGCCTGTTTCCGATGGCATTCAGGAACCCTACGTCACGGACGGCAGTGCTTACAGCGGGCAGTACTACTAGCAAGCCGTAATCGACTTGCACGCTGAGAACACCCCTCCCAACGACGTGCTGCTGCCGCACCTTGGCGCGTTCCGCTACAACCAATCTTATGCCGGCAGCCCGGACAGTTTGCGAATCGCGCGGCACTAGCCAGGCACCATGAGCCAGGCCCACATGCAAGGGCAAAGAGTACAAACTTTCTAACCTTGTCGTCTAGCTGGTCGGCTGACGGCACGCAACATCGCCTCAGCTGCCACAAGCTTCTATTCTCAACTTATAGCTTGCGGGCTGGATTTGGATCTAAAGCCCTCCTAAAGGTTACGCTCTCAACGCCTTCAACCATCTGCAACGCGAACTGAGCGGATGTAAAGGGATCGTCGCCGGTCTTCTCCTTGATCAGGTCCGCGAGACCTACCTGGCCGGTGCCGCCCTGAGTTGGCGTGCCAAACCTCAGAACTCGCGAGTCGCTAAGCACCCAGGGGACCGATTCCGGATCTATAGTGCGGTTCTTATTCTCTATGTAGTCCGGCGGATCCCGTAGTTCTTTGTAGAAGGGTTGAGGATTGCCGTCCTGCACATCAAACCCGAAATGTAGCGTCTCGGGCTTCAGATGAACTTTCACAGAAGCCGCCTCGCCCTCGAACAGGCAGATCAGCACATTGGGCGACAAGCGGTCCACCGGCCTCAAAAACGTGAGTAGCTGGCCGTCCTGGTCGTACCCGTCCACCAGTAGCCCCGGCCAGCCCGAAACCACAGCGGAGCGCAGGAGTAAGCCGGTGACCTTGTCGTAGCCTTGCGAAGCGGGCCTATCCATGAACATCTTATCGTCCTTGTAGTTGCGGCTTGTGACCCGCCCGATGCTGAAGGCGCCGTCCAGCAGGCAATCTATCCAGACCGGGTCCAACCAGAAGAAGCGAATCGATTCCGCGGGGAGCAAGCGCTCGTCCGGGACCAGGTAATTAAACGGCACACCTTTCAACTGGTTCAGATTGCCGAACCAGGCATCTACTGTCTTCTCAAGGTCGCTAATTTCCAGATCCGGGCTATGAGAAGGGAAAGGCAGGTGCAGGACGTGCTGCTCGGCCGCAAGTAACGCCTGGGCATGGTTGCGCTTCCATGCGTAGAGGCTCGTTGAAGCTCGCTTGCTTTGCAGGGTCAGCAGCCTGCCCAACTCCCAGGCAGCGGCATACGACACGTCGAACATGCCAATCGCCGGGTCGTAGCGCACTAACTGGTCGGCCGCGCGCACGGGAAGTTCGACTGTTTCAGCGTTGTCCCAGGGAACCAGCGGCCCGTGGTACCAGGAGACGGTCTTGCTCCCCTCGCGCATGACGTGAGGCAGAGGTAGGTAACCCATTTCTAGGTAAGGATCCACCGTTGCATTCTCGATGGGTGAGAGGTGAAGGGTCGCCAGTTGGCTGGGGGACGACCCTTCCTCACAAGGGTCGTCCCCCAGTTGGTTGTCGGACGTCCCTTGTGAGGAAGGGTCGAGGTTTAGCAGCAACGTGGAGAAGCGCTGCTGTGGGTCTGCACAGGTGAAACTCCAGTTTTTCAAGCTGATGAACCGGCCCGAGTTGGCCTGGGGGTTGTGCCACTTGAAGCCTTGCGCGCCATACCGGTCATCGAGCGAGACAAGGTGCACTGTGCTGCGGGCATTGCTCTTGGGGAGGCGGTTGCCTATTATTGCAGACAATTCGTCACCCACCAGTTTGCTGTTGCCGTCCATGCCTTGCCGCACGTGCGCCACGTATTGCAGCGAGGCAACATCCGGCAGCAGGCTTTCGAGGAGCGACCGCTTGACGTCTATGACCGTAACTTGCGCGTCCTCGTCCTCGCCCGCCTCTGCGGCTAGTCCCGGCCAATCGGCGTGATCAGCGGTTGATGGTGCCCTCAGGTCGCCCAGTCTGACGGTCTGCGGCTCGCCTACTTCGCCTTCGTCGAATAACAACAGCGCCAGCCAGGGCAAATCCGTGTCTCCGTCAATTGGAGAGCGCTCCCAGGGCAGCGTAGTGCGCCTGAAGACGATATGGGGTAGGACATTGTAGTGGTCGCCCAGGCTTCCCTCAGGTGGGAAAACGGAGTCTATAGTCGCCGGGTCGAGGTCGTAGCGAGGGCCGAGAACGGCAAAGGTCCTGCTCGACGAGTAGCCAGGTTTCGGCTGAGCGCCGATTTTTACTTGTTGCTCGACTGTAATCTTGTAGATGCCGCTTGCCAACGGGGGAAGGTGGTTTTGCACGAACTCAATGTTAGTCACGGGCGGTTTAGTCGCGGACGAAGCGATATCATCTTGGTTGGTATTGGCCATAGCTTGCATCTCCTCTGAATTACGCACGCACCTGGGGGGCTATCTCAAACTGGGCTGCCAGCCGCTCCGCGTCCAAACTCACGACGTCGGTGGGGAACTTGAGGGCGGTAAGGACGGCCTGCCGCGCAGCCGCTACTGACTCCTCTGTAATGGTGCTTTTGATCCTCGAGCGTCGTTCTTCGTCACTGTAGTTGCCGGGCTGGAACGTCGTGCCCGGGGTGTACCACGTGTAGCAGACACCATTTCGGTCGTCGTAAGTGAACGAGGTCCGGCTGACCGACTGTGTATGACCGGGCGTAGGCGGCTGTGCCGGGGTGAGCTCAAAGCCCGCCAGGGCCTGGTCGGTGAGGGGCGATTGGAGCAAGCTCGCTTGCTGCGGGGTCATCGAACGGCCCCAAAGAGCGGTCGGGAACTTCTGGAGAACCGGGGAGAAGGCAAACTTATCCTCGCAGGGCTTGTATTCCCCGCTCTCTTCGTCCAGGCGCGACACTGTGATCTTCTGGACAGTTGCCAGTTGGCTGGGGTCCAGGTTCATAGGGGCGACACCTATCACAGCCTTGCCATAGTTTTGGTTGCCGTTCCCACCGGTAGCGCCTGCGGTTGAGGGAATGACCGAATTCGTAACCAGCTTAAGCTCTTTGGGGTTGACGATCCAGATTGTGTCCTTCGAGTCGTTGCCGCCAGTAGCGAATTGACCCGACCTGAGCAAGCCCCCGGCTATGCTTACGCCAGTCACGCCCTCCTTCGGCAGGAAGGACTTCGTGAAGGACTTTTCGTCACCGTCCCAGGATAGGGGTTGGGGTGCACTCGAACTGGGGCCGAAGGTCACGTCGAAGGAAACAACGTCGAGGTTGATATGCGCGGTACCGGCGAACTCGGGGCCCCACAGGTGCAGATCGGCGCCTATATTGCACGAGATAGTCTTTGTCCAGAACAAGAACCTTATGGTGTAGCTCACGCCTATATCGATGTGGACCCGCGCGTCGTAGTGGAAGGGTTTCCACCCGACCAGGAAGTCGGCGGAGACGTTGTACCAGGCCCTCAAATCGCCGCTCGCCCAGTTGATTTGTAGGGCGCCCCCTGCCATTAGCATGGAGGGCGTAAGGGCGAAATAGGCGCTGCCCTTTATGCTTAGCTGGCTGTTGACCTGCCAGTTGATGGCGAGCCGAGGGACCTGCGGGTAATGGGCCGGGACCGGTGAGAACGACTGCGGGTAGCCGCCCAGGGTCTGCACGAAGTCGCCCTTGTGCGGGCCGGAGAACCAGGCGTAAAAGGCATACCCGCCAGTCAGGTGGCAGTCGCGCGATAGCACAAAGGAGGCGGGGGTAAGTTGTGCGGCGATACCGAGGAAGCCCTCATCGGGGATGAACGAGCCCTTGATCGCCAGCTGTACCTCGGCGAGGGCGGGCACATTGCTATTAGGTTCCGGTACCGGGGCTATCAAAGTCGCCAGCCCCAGCAGGTCGATTTCGAGTTGGTGGCCGAACTTGGCGGTTAGCAGGACGAAGCCATTGACCAGCTCGAAGGAGGTGAACTTGACGCCGAGTGCTAGGAAGTAGTCACCTACGGATGGCGGCACCCACTTCTCTAGGTCGGAGAGCTTCGATGTGACGTCGGCACTCTTCAAAGGTTGAGTAGGCGGGGGCTGTTGAGCGGCAGTTATCAACGCAAAATCCTGTAGTTTGTCCACGGTGGGGATGACGAGCGTGCGGTTGTAGCCGAAGCCCGCCGCCAGGCCTTTGACGAAGAAGAAAGTCGGCCCCCCGAGCGGGTAGTCGAGCACTGCGTAGACGAACATCGAGCGGTAGTCTTTTATGAGGGCGTACGCCCCGTAGGCTGCCAGCGTAAGCTCCCCGGACTTGATCTGCGCCATACCCTCGTATTCGTATTCGTCTTCTTTCGAGCCAGGCTTCTTCAGGAAGGCCCCGGTGACTTCGACGGGGGGGTTGGCGTACTGCACTCCCAGGCCGCGGAGCTTGAACTTTGGATCAAAGCCACTGATGGGCGACCCGAAGCCGAGTCCCTCCAGCGACAGTGTCAGCCCGGCGGCGGTGAGTGCGGCGTCGAGCAGGAACATCAAGACTCCGTCCTGGTACTGCACGCCGACGCGGTTGAAGCTTATGGGACCGAACGATTTCTGGAGTGTGAACCACTTGGCCGTGTCGGACGCGGTGACGCCTTGCTGAGGGGTGGCGCGCGAAGGTTGGGTAGGTGCCGGGACGTTGGTCCCCGCTTGCGGCTGCTGCGGCTGCATCGAAAGTGGAAGAACCTGGCTGCCAAAACGTAGCTGCGCGCTGACATTCAAGCCCTGGCCCACACCGGCATCGGGCAGCCGGGCTATAGACGGCGGCAACGAACTATTCAATACCTTGACTTCTTCTGGTTCCAGTGCCTGCGAACTTACCAACAAACGCAAGTCGTCCACGCCAATAGTGGCCTGGGGCGGCAGTTCCTTGCCCACCAATGGTATGTCAGATAGGCTGAGATTCGTACCAAGGGCCACCCCGAACAGGAAGTTGGAAGTGACCCCTGTAGTGGCTGCGGTACCGCCCCCGGTGGCGCCGCCTGTACTATCAGCGTCGCCACCAGCCTGACCATCCATGCCACCGTTGGCACCGGTGCCACCCCCGCCCTGACCGTTCGCGACCGTTTTAGTCCGCGCATAGGCGAACCATATGTCCTCCACGTCGATAGTAAGGGCTGCGGGGATATACTGGGCAATAGTCGGGGCTACATCGGCGACGAGACCCTGGAGGCCGATCTTCTCCCGGCTGCTGTTAGTGTAGGACGCGAAGAGATAGGTGGCCTGGTCGCCCTTACTGAAATCGAGTGTAAACTCGCGGGAGGGGCCGATCTTCACTTTGCCGTTGAAAGAACCATCATACTTACCACCTGTGTTGCGAACGTTTATCGTTAGCGAAATGTCGACCTTTGTGTCTTCGACCAGCAGATAGCCCTCACACTGCAAGTCGAAGCTGCGCGTGGCTGTGTTGAAGGTCACGGTGAAGTTCCTCAGCACAACGTCTTGCAGCGAGTCGGGCAGGGAGACGCCGAACAGCTTCGCGATGTGGTTACCGAGGTCGAGCAGTTGAATTGTCTGGTTGGGCGCGGTCTGGCCTGTGAAGACAAACCCCTGGCCAGCACCGGGCACGGCGGCTGAAATGTACAGGCCGGCCCCGCCAAGCGTAATCCGCCCACTTACCGACCCGGTTGTTGTCCCTCCAGTTCGATTGAATCCGACGTTCACCTGCTCAAGGCTTAGGGAGTTGCTGGACCCTGGGTCAGAGCCAACTAGAGTCCAGCCCGTCTTTAATGTGGCAGACATATCAAAGTCGCCGTTTGTGGCGGCCCTAAGGTCCAGAGTGTCGATCACCAGTGTTGGCAAGTTGTCGACGGTGTGCCCCACCGCCGCTTGGATGAGCTTCGACACGTCTATCGTGTCACCCGGGTACAGCGAACCTTCGATAGAGAACCCCGTATCCAGCCGGGCCGCAATTTCAAACCTTACCTGGTTGCTTGTGTCCGTGCCGAAAGTGAGGATGCCCTCAAGCGTCGAGCTCATGACCGGATCAGAGGCTGGGCTGAGTATCATCCAACTAAACGTAACGACCTGTACCGCCATACCAGGGAACGGGTTCCAGGTCTGTTTGGAACCAACGGTGAAGAGCACCATGTGCACGAAAGGAGGGTCTTGGCCCAGATCGAAATGACATGAGAACGAGCGCAGGTACAAGTCTTTTGCAACGTTTAGCGATCCCGGCATCGAGAACTCTTTCGGGTCGCTCTTTGCAAAGGCCGCCAGCGCCTGTACCCCGCTCGCGATTGACACACTGTCTTCCTCGAATTCCGCGGTGAATTCCAGACCGGTGCTCAGATTGTAGACTGGGGTCGTGACGGTGATGGGTTTGGTGGACCCCACGGACGCTGTTCCGTACAACATCAGTTGAGTTAGTAGCTCGCCCTCGTCAGAAAGTGACGTCTCTACCTGGCAGTAGACGTCGTCTATCATAATACCGAATATGGAGACCTGTGGCTTGCCAAGCCCCATCTTTAGTGTTATGCCGGGCGCCTGGTTGACCGGCAACTGAATGGTCCCGGCCAGAAGCGGATTGGCGGCAAGGCTGAAATTTTGGGTGAGGAAACTGACAGGCGTAGTGTCAGCCAGGTTCCCGCTGAAGTTGAGACCCGTGGCGAAGGAGTCATCGCTGAAGGTCTGGGCCACGAAGGTGGCGCCGGTGAAGCGAAAATCGTCCAGCACCGACGGTTGCAGCGTGACTAGACCCGGCAGGTTGTTGTAGTTCTTGTAGGACGGCGGCAGGTCGGGGAAGGAGAGGGCGAAGTGCCAATCCGCGCTCAGACCGCCGAGAGTCAGTTTCACCCGGTGGTTTGTGTCGCTCGTGATCTCCAGGGTCGCACTCGCACCCTTTATTCCGGGTATGCCGGACGCGCGGTCCGTGTCGCAGGACCCCACAACGGTCACAGTTCCTGTAGTTCCGGGGCCGGTGATGTTGACTTGGCTGAGCTGTAATTGAGGCTGCGGCAGGTAGCCCAATACCTCGTCCAACTCCGTGAACATGCCGGTCTGGAGTAGCAAGGTCTGGCTAGACGTCTTGTGGTTCAGTTCATCAGCGATCTGTTGCAGACTGAGGCTCATCGTTGTTCTCCTCGGGTCTGTGTGCTCCGTATGCTTTCCTGGAGCGAGGCAAGCGCAGTCTTTTTCTTCTCGGCGCCCGGTTTTTTCGCCGGTCCATTGGTTTTGAACTCAGTGGAGTACACGGTAAGGCGGCGAGCGGCCGCGTTGACCCTGACCTGGTATTGGAGCCCCAAGTCGGCTTTCTCGTTTTTCTTGTTCTCCGCGTCAATTTGCCCCAAGGTGGTGAAGATGCCCAGCCTTGTTGAAGGATTGTTCCATCCTCTAGCTTGTCCCTTGTAAGGGTCCGTCAATTTCTTTGGTTTAGGAGATGGATCGTTGTAATCTTCGTAATCTTTGGGGACGTAGGCGGCTACATAAGGGTGCTCTTCACAATCTTTGGCTAGCTTAGTCGCGTAAGCCTGAATTATGCTGATCGCCAACTGTCGAACGTGCTTGTATCCTGTGGATATACCCGAGTCCAATGCTCCGTGCCTGTCTGCCGAGAAGATTACATAGCTTGGGTTTACCTGGCTGATCCACCGACTGTCATAAGAGGTCCCTGTGCTGCCATGATGTGGTCCTTTGAGTACGTCACAAAACAGGGTATTGAGTTCCCTTTTGTCTTTGGAGGCCGCCTTGAGAATACTCATCTCCGTATCGCGGGTCGCATCGCCTGTGAGGATAACGCTGAAGCCTGCATATAACAGCTGAAGTACCACGCTATTAGTGTTCTTTCGCTGATGTGACATAGCGCTCGGTAAGGCGTTCCATGCCAATACTCTGACCTGCACCCCGCCAGTGACGTCCGGGGTAATGAGGTCAAAGGGAGGAATCTGCTTGCCTTTCTGGATCAGCTTAGGCGGAGGTTGGTAAGCAGTAGTAAGCTCCTCTATCACATTGTTGCCGGAGATGCCGTAGTCGCCCTTCATTCCCCCGTAGAGAAATGACGTCACTGTGGCTATAGAAAGTTCCTTTAGGAACTGCATTAACATATTATTGTGGTCGCCATGCCCGTGGGTCAGGACCAGATAATCGAGTGTCTGTCCTGTGTTCATGAACGGAGTAAATGGCTTTTTCTCTCCGGTTTTTTCGTCCACCTCGTAGCCCTTGCAGTACGCAATCACGTCGGGCATTGTTACCGCCCTATTTTTCTTCGATCCCATGTCTACAAGCATGGTCTTGCCGTTAGGGAACTGGATCAACGTGCCATCCCCCTGGCCCACATCGAAAAAGTCAATAATCAGATCACCAGCCATCTTTCAGCCTCCAGTCACGCGGTCGCAGAATGGGGCGGGCAAGGAGTTGGTCCCGCCCCCTGCTGTCGCCTGCGGGTTAGTAAATAGGGTCGAAAAGCCACTGCTCGCAGCGCTGCTACTCTATCCGGCGCCGGGGAGCGCCACCACCTCCTCGTGGGGCGCTCCCCGGCACGTGCCTTGTCCGCTATGCCTGCGGGCTAAGCGGCTGGCCTACTGCGGCACCTCAACCTCAAGCTCGTCCACGTCCGCCCGCACGCCCTTGACCTCCCAGGAGAACTCCCCGTCCGCCCTGGTGCCGTACACGCGGAAGGCCCCGTCCACAACGTCCTCGTAGCTGAGCAGGAAAGGCTCGCGGCCCCTGGCGGTGAGCTGCACGGTGCGGCCCTCCTGCCGCGTCAGCGCCTCGAAGTACTCGGGCAGGCGGACCGTCGCCCGGCCTTCCTTGAGCTGCGCCTGGCCCCGGTAGTAGACGGCGTTCTCCGGCCCTTCCAGGCACGCATGCACCAGTTCGTGCTTGGGCTTCGCGGGGTGGGGGATGCGGAATGTCTTGTTGGTAGCATTAAGCGAACTGACATGAATTGGCATCATGTAGTCGCTTGACATGTCCCCAGTCTTGAAATACAACCCATCCTCGCGTGACTCGATGCGGTTCCAGAACCGGTTGCGAGTATTGAAGACGAT
>DASVQO010000183.1:0-19000 GCA_036389075.1 Chloroflexia bacterium
GTTGCACGACCATGTTCACGGGCACGAACACTACCGCCGTGATAGCCAGGAACGTGAAGAAGTACCTGCGGTAGAGCCGGAACGCGTGGTCGAGTAGTTCCTGCATGCTACGAGGCCGCAGGCGGGAGATAATAGGGTCTACAGCAGGTTGGGAGAGCATGGCGTGGTCCTTTAGGGCTATGGGGTTGCTGATGCACTCTGGGCCTGCGGGCGGCCCGTACGGCGGCCCGCTACCCGTTGCCATTATACTCTAACGCCGTTTTGCACAGCCTATGAGGCTGACTTCAGGCTGTCCCTGGTATCGATGATGATAGTCACCGGCCCGTCATTGAGCAGGGAGACCTCCATGTGAGCGCCGAACCGGCCCGTCTCCACGACGATACCGGCCTCTCGCCAGAGTTGCGCGCACCGTGCCACGAGGGCCTCGGCCAGCTCAGGTGCCGCCGCGCTGAGGAAGGAGGGCCGCCGGCCTTTACGTGTGTCGGCGTAGAGGGTAAACTGTGACACCAGCAGGATGGAGCCGCCCACGTCCCCCAGGGCCAGGTTGAACTTGCCCTCGGCATCCGAGAAGATCCGCAACTCGGCCACCTTGCGGGTCACGAACCGCGCGTCTTCCTCGGTGTCGCCCCACCCCACGCCAAGCAGCACCAGCAACCCCGGCCCGATCTCACCGACCGTCTCGCCGTCCACTACCACGCCCGCATGTCGCACTCGCTGGATTACTGCTCTCATAGGAAGTAATGAGGACTAAGGACCGAGTCAGCCGGTGCCGGACAGCATGACGGTGCAGTAGGCTGCCATGCCCTCGCCCGTGCCGGTGAAGCCGAGGCCGTCGGTGGTCTTGCTCTTGACGTTTACGCGCTCCGGGTCTACCTGGAGTATGCCGGCTATGCGGGCTTTCATGCTCGGGGTGTGCGGCGAGAGACGAGGGTGTTGCGCCACAATCGTGGCGTCCACGTTCTCCACGCGCCAGCCTTTGCCCGCGACAAGCCCCGCCATCTCGGCCAGCATGGTGGCGCTCGATATGCCCCTGAGCGCAGGGTCGGACGAGGGGTAGTGAGCGCCGATGTCGCCCTGCCCGGCGGCACCCAGGATAGCGTCAATCAGCGCGTGGAGCAGCACGTCGGCGTCCGAATGCCCCTCCAGGCCACGCTCAAAAGGCACCTCAACCCCGCCCAGGACGAGAGGCCGCCCCTCAACGAGCCGGTGAACGTCGTAGCCGAAGCCGGAGCGATAGGTGGTGGGAGGTGTTTGCATGTGGAAGGCTATTCTTAATTCTTAATTCTTAATTCTTAATTCTTAATTCTTAATTTGCTAGCGTCGCCGGCCCTTCAGGATTGCTTCGGCCACCAGCAGGTCTATGGGGGTGGTGATCTTGATGTTGGTGCGCTCGCCTTCGAACACGGATACCGGGTGGCCGCCTAGCTCTACCATGCGGGCGCAGTCGGTGGCCTCGTGGTGGTTGCCGTTGCGCGCCAGTTGGGCGTAGGCGTCGAGAAGCAGCGTGGTGCGGAAGACCTGGGGGGTCTGGGCCAGCCACAGGTTAGTGCGGTCCAAGGTGGCGGTAATTATGCCTTCGCCGTCCACCGTCTTGACGGTGTCGGTGGCGGGCAGGGCGGCGATGGCGGCCCCGGTGGTGCGAGCGGCCTCTAACCCCCGGCTGATGAGCCCCGGCGTGACCAGCGGCCTCGCCCCATCGTGCACCGCTACCCACTCGTAAGGCTCCCCCTCGCGCGGCAGTCCTGACACGGCTTTGAGGCCCGCCCCGACCGAGTCCTGCCTGCGCTCCCCGCCTGGCACTATGGCCGAAATCTTGCCCCAACCGAACTCGCGCTGTAGCTCAAGCCCGCCTTCCATGTTGTCCGGGTTGAGCACGAGCACGATAGCCCCCACATCCTCGCACGCCTCGAACGCGGCTACCGTACGCACCAGGACGGGCACCCCCGCGATCGTGCGAAGCTGCTTGTCCACCCCGCCCATGCGCTGGCTCTTCCCGGCGGCAACGATTATGGCTGCTAGTTCGTTCGGCATTTGTTCTCCCGTGTTAGTAGTCGGTGGTCAGTGGCCAAGGTACCTGCAATGTCCCTGGGCGACGCCCTGTGGCTAAAGCCACGGGCTGGCAAGTAGCAAAGTCCCCTACGGGGACTACCCTCATCTTCCTCAGTCTCCGAAGGAGACTTTGCCCCTTGTCAGCCCGCCAATTCATTGGCAGGGCGACGAAGGGAGGGCACTCTCGCCACTAACCACTTCCCTTCCCGTTCTTCATCTGCGCGAAGATCATCCTGCCCGCTACCGTCTGGAGCACGCGGGTCACTACCACGTCCACGTCAGAATTGATGTACTTGCGGCCGTTCTCGACTACAATCATCGTGCCGTCGTCGAGGTAGGCGACACCCTGCCCTAGCTCCTTGCCCTCTTGTATGACGTGTACGTTCATCTCCTCGCCGGGCAGGACGACAGGCTTGATCGCATTGGCAAGCTCGTTGATGTTGAGCACCTTTACGCCCTGGATTTCGGCCACGCGGTTCAGGTTGAAGTCGTTGGTAATCACGGGGCAGTGGTAGACGCGGGCTATCTTCACCAGCTTGCTGTCCACGTCGGGCACGTCCTCGGCGTCTACTTCGCTCACCTGGATGGGCACGACCGCCTCCTTCTGCAAGCGGTTGAGCATGTCGAGGCCCCGGCGGCCCCTAGCGCGGCGCAACGGGTCGGCGGAGTCGGCTATGTGTTGAAGCTCGTTGAGCACGAAACGGGGCACCAGCAGCGTGCCGTCGATGAAGCCGGTCTTACTGATGTCGGCTATGCGCCCGTCGATTATGGCGCTGGTGTCTACGAGCAGGTACTTGTCTATCTGTATGCGCTCGGCGTCGGTGGCGACACTCTCGGCTGCCAGCTTGCTGCTGAGGGAGGAGGTATCGGTGAAGGACATGCGGGGTTGGGCCGCGCCCCTGGCACCGGGACTTGCACGCAGCGAGCGCACACCCTCGGCCAGGTCGTGCCTGTGGAGCACCGACACGTAGAGGCCCAGGAAGGCGAACAGCAGCGCGCCCACGGTGGGAGCTATCTGCCCGGCGGGGGGCGGAAGGGTACTCAAGGGCCAGGCTAGGAGCGCGCCCAGCAGCAGCCCCACGAACAGCCCGAAACCCGCCGAAGCCAGGTCCGCCCCCGAAGCGGAGCGCACGCGGTGGCGCAAGGTCCGCAGGGGGTATACAGTGAGGAAGGGGGTGGCGGTGAAGCCGAGCAACGCCCCCAGGAGGGGTAGGTAGAGCACCACCGCGTTGAAGCCCCCGGGTGCCTCCGGCGGCATGACGGAGGAGAGGCTCACGCCTAGCGCAAGCCCTGCCACCGCGAACAGCAGCATGCCTATGAATCGCACCGTGAGGTTGAGCGACATAAAGAGTACCGGAATAAGTGCAGAGAAAGAACTATTCGCGCCCCGAGTTCTTCAGTCTTCCGCCGGAGAATGAAAGAAAAAGGCCCGGCGATGACACCTGATGATAGCATAGGGGCACAAGGCTGTCAAAGAAACTGTGGTGTATAAGGGTCCAGAATTGGAGTGGCTGGGTAAGGGCACGAGGCAGTCCGCTCTCATACAGCCCATATCTTCCTAATTCCAGGACCAAGTTTCAGCCAAGGCATTTCGGCGCATTTAGAAATCCCGTCTCACAGTATATCCCTTGCCTCCACGCACACTTTCACCAGTTTCACTATTATCGTGAATACGGCGTGCGGTAATCCTTACAATGAAAGGAACACAGGGTACTGGCAAACCGTCTAACTAGTAGCCATATCAAAAACCAGATAGTTGAACATCGGCACCCAAAGCCCCTTCTTTGTCATTTCGAGCGTAGCGAGAACTCTCGTCCTCCGCCGCGATGTTGCCCTTTTCTCCTGGAACTCTGTGTCGTAAGAAAAGGGGTATTTGGGTGCTGAAGGACGAGATTTCTCGCTACGCTCGAAATGACAAAGAAGGGGCTTTGGGTGCTCCTATCCACCACAGTTGTTCTTGAGATGGCTACTGTTGATGCATAAAAAGAAACTGCTATGTCCAATAATCACGAGAGAAAACCAGGCATTTACCTGGCTCAGACCCCGCAGCCTAGCGCTAAACTGCCTGTGTTAGTGCGACTCGCAGCAGTACTGGCGCTCAGCGCTTTACCTCTCCTGGCCGCGGGCTGTGGGGGCGCAGCAGGGGGAAGCCCGGTGCGGAACAGCGAGCAAATCGCGACAGTGGTCAGCCAGGACTTCACGGAAGCAGCCCCGGTGATGGGCGTCGTGGTAGACCGAGACCTGCGTGTGGTCGATGTAGAAAAGGGTGGTGCGGCAGAAAAGGCCGGCATCATGCGGGGCGACGTGCTCAGAAGGCTGGATGCTACACCCCTCGCTAACGGCCCCGAGGCCGTGCAGAGATTTCGTGAGAGAGCTGTCGCAGGCCAGGGTCTGAGCGTTGGACTTACCCGGGACGGTAAGGACCTCCAGGTGCAAGTCCTACCCATTCCCCCTGTTCACCAGTTCGGCCAGGCGACCCCGACCGCAGTGCCAGTGGACCAGTTCTACTTCTGACGTGGCGGCCTTGCATATGAGGTCCGGCGCTCACCCGGGGGCTTATGCTGGCCCTCATCAATGCAACGAAGCTAGCGGGCCTCTTAGGAGGTACCCGCTAGCTTCGTACTTTTTACTATGGGAGGTCTGATTAGCGAGCTTGAGCGTGCAATTATGAAGGCTAGAACGACTCAAGTCTCGGAATCCAACGCTATTATCGCGCTTCGACCACCAATCGAATGGCGGTGCGCTCTTCTTCGGCGATGATTACGTCGATGAAAGCGGGCACGACCACGATGTCGATGCCGTTCGGCTGCAAGTAGTCACGAGCGATTGCCACGGCCTTGATAGCCTGGTTGGTAGCGCCCGCGCCTATAGCTTGCACGTCGGCCCGGCCGTTGTTGCGGATGACAGCGGCGATTGCGCCCGCCACCGCGCTCGGCCGAGAGTGCGCCGATACCTTGAGGATCTCGGTATCGTCATGCACTTCCCTGACCAACCCATCGTCGCCCGCTTCCACGTGTTCCCTGGTATCCATTAGTTTCTATGCCTCCGGTTAGAATGTGCTGGCCGGGGCGATCTGCGATAATTCTCAATTTTTAATTCTTAATTCTTAATTGCAGTTCATCTCCGACCAATTAAGAATTAAAAATTGAGAATTTCCCCTCTGCCTCTGCCAGTGTGTAGTGATGTTTCCCCGCCACCCTTGTTTCTAGTGGCGAACAGCCATGGGCCGCCTTCTAACGTATGGCTATTTGCCGACTACCCAACGCTACCAAAACACACGAGGGCCGAGTCTATAGCAACTCGGCCTGGGGTGTCTGGGTTTTTGAGTGGTTAGTGGTTAGTGGTTAGTGGTTAGCGCGGCTAGAAGAACTAACCACTAACCACTAACCACTAACCACTTCCCGCCTGCTACTTCGCGTACTCCACAGCGCGTGTTTCCCGCACTACCGTCACCTTGATCTGTCCCGGATATTCGAGGCTTTCCTCTATCCGCTTGGCGACGTCTCGTGCGAGGCGCATCGCACCTATATCGTCGATGCTATCAGGCTTGACGAGCATTCTTACCTCTCGCCCTGCCTGGATTGCGAACGATTTCTCGACCCCCTCGAAGGAGTTTGCGACGGCTTCGAGAGCTTCGAGCCTCTTGATGTAGTGTTCCACGCTATCCCGCCTGGCCCCCGGCCTGCCACCCGAAAGGGCGTCGGCCGCCTGGACGATCCAGGCTTCGACGGTCAGCGGCTCCTCCTCATTATGGTGAGAAGCGATAGCGTGTACGATCTTCGGCGACCGGCCCAGCCGCTTGGCTATTTCGGCCCCTATGATCGCGTGCGGGCCTTCGACCTCGTGGTCTACGGCCTTGCCAATATCGTGCAACAGCGTAGCCGTCTTTGCGACATTGACGTCGGCACCTATCTCGGCGGCTATCGCAGCCGCGATTTTCGATGCCTCAACCACATGGTGCAACTGGTTTTGACCGTAACTGGTCCTGAAAGACAGCCTGCCCAGTAGCTTGATGAGTTCGGGGTGTAACCCCTGGACGTTGGCAGCGTAAGCCGCTTTCTCGCCCTCCTCCTTCATCTGGGCCTCCACCTCTGCCTTAGCCTTGGCAACCACCTCCTCGATGCGAGCGGGGTGGATGCGGCCATCGGCGATCAACTTGAGCAAAGCTCTACGGGCCACCTCACGGCGAACCGCGTCGAATGCCGACAGGGTGATGGCTTCAGGTGTCTCATCGATTATCAGGTCTACTCCCGTAGCCTGTTCGATTGCTCGTATGTTTCGGCCTTCACGGCCTATGATACGGCCTTTCATCTCCTCATTGGGCAACGGCACTATCGAAACGGTGATTTCCGGCACGTATTCCGATGCGGCCCTGGCTGCTGCCAGCGATAGCACCTTACGTATCCGCTCGTCGGCCTCGTCTTTGACCTGGGCCTCGACTTCGCGGTACCGGCGGTTGGCATCTGCCCTCACCTCGTCTTCGATTTCGGTGAGGAGCACGGACTTGGCCTGTTCGGCCGTCATCCCAGCCACGCGCTCCAGTTCTTTGCGCTGCTCTTCGCGTGCGTTGCTCAGCTGAGCTTGCAACGCTTCGAGTTCGCGCTCTTTGGCCTGGAGGGTCTTTTCTCGCCGTTCGGTGGCTTCGAGCTTGCGGTCGAGATTCTCCTCTTTCTGCTGTAGCCTCCGCTCCTGGCGCTGCACTTCGCTACGCCTCTCGCGGTACTCGGCCTCCACTTCCTCTCGCAAGATGTGAGATTGTTCTTTGGCCTGCAGGAGCATCTCTTTCTTCTGGGCCTCGACCTCTCGGAGCAGCACCTGGGCTTTCTCCTCGGCGGTCCTGACCCGCTCGTTCGCCAACTCGTTAGCGCGTTCGTTGGCCTTGCCAACGTTTGCCCGTGTTGATATCAGTGCGACCCCCAAACCAACCGCCACAACAAGGAAGACGGCGGCCAGGAGCCACGGTACGACATCCATACAACACCTCCCTATTCACTTTTTAAGGTACGTCAGCACAGCCCTGTGTTGCTGTACTCAGGCGGCAACCCCGCATTCTACTCCTCGCTGGGTGTCCCGCCGCGCAGACCCGGGTTGTGCGTCCCGAAAAACGGTACTCCAATCCCCATGCCTGCAATAGCAAAGCTCGTATGTCTTTGTTATTGCCTGTATCATATCTCCAACGCCGCTTGCTGTCAAGTAGCTTGTTACGAGATTTAGCCACCTGCTCACATGTTGCGTGCACGGTAAATCCACACCAGGAGTTGTGATGGTACAGGACGATCTATCCGCGGCGAAGGACCAACCGGCTTCACGGAATATTCGCTACCAACCCTATCTGGACCAGGACCAGAATAGCGCGCCGCTGCTGGACTTCCTCAAGCGACACGTCAACGTGCTCGACCCCGGGTTCAAAGCGCCTCCCGACGAATGGACCGAGGAGAGAAAAGATAGCGACATGGACATGGTGAGAATAACCTCTTGCGGCACCGTGCAGGGCTACCGTGTTAGCTACAACGAGACCTACGAGTCCCGCGCCATGGGCATCGCGGTCAGCGGCGTAACCGTGGAAGCCTTCGGGCTGCCGCCTGGCTGCGAGTTCTGGATCAAGTGCGAGCGGTACTGGTACGACCCTCGCTACCTGGAACTGCGAGTCTCCGGCCCCGAACAGGCGGCCCAGGCAGTCGCTGACGCCTTCGCAAGTGAATTCGGGTCCAATCAAGAGCAGCCGCTCAGCGAAACCCAGGCCAGGGTGGAGTTGGTGAGCGCGGAGTCGAGCCTCAGAGTGGGCGCGTGGCAGGCAGCCGAGATGCGGGCCAGGGCGGTGCTGAAATGGCAGCCCGATAACCTGGACGCCGCTTTCATACTCGGCGCTGCCCTGCTGGCACAGAAGCAGTACACCGAGGGCGAGGACCTCCTGCGCTGGGTGGTCGCCCGGAACGAAAAGCACGTAGATGCCTGGTACAACCTGGGCAACGTCACGCTCGAAACAGGTAGGGCATACGAAGCGGAGCTTTACTACCTCAAGGCGCTCGCGCTTTCGCCCAACAACCACCCTGCCTTTCACACGCTAGGCGTGGCCCTGGAGCGGCTCGGGCTGGCAGATGAGGCATTGGAAGCTTACCGCGAGGCCCTGCGTACGGCGCCGAACCCCGGCCAGGTAGCGCATTATACGGGGCTTGACTTTGAAGTGCGCTCCCAGGAGGCCATAGCGCGGCTGGAGGCAGCAGCGGAGGCCACAGCCCCGGTCTACTCGCCCAACGGAGGCATCGGCCAGCCATTATCTCAAGAGCAAGTGGCGATAGCTCTAGAAGTCGCTCGACATTACGGCCACATTGCCCGCTGGGTAGCCGCCGAACGCCGAGCGCGTGCCGTACTGCTCGCGCAACCCGAGGAGACAGAGGCCCATCGCATCCTGGGCACCGCACTCTACGCGCAGAACAGGCTCGACGAAGCCGAGGAGCACCTGCGCAAGGTGCTGGCGGCGGACCCGGACAACTTCAGGGCGCTGTTCAACCTGGGCGGTGTGCACCTGGGCCTGAAGCAGCCGGAGCAGGCCCTGGACTTCTTCCGGCGGGCGCAACAGGTCGCACAGGCCGCGGCTGACATGCACGCCGTACGCTACGTGACGGCAAGGGCATTGGAAATGCTGGACCGTCGAGAGGACGCGGTGGCGGCATACCGGGAGGTGCTGGCCTCGGTCCCGCCTTCGGGGAAGAGTTTCAAGGTGGAAGCCGAGGAGGCGATTGCGCGGCTCACGCAAGCGGCGGGCAACACACAGGAGTTGGCTCAGCAGCCAGCCGGGGAGGCCAACCCACCCGCGTCGTCAGCCTCTTAGCGTGGCTTCGGCTGCGCTCGGGGCATGCTTGGCTGTTCCGCTAGAAGCTCTATCAAACGTGAGGGCGCGATATGAACACCCGAAGCCCCTTTTATGTCATTTCGAGCGGAGCGAGAAATCTCGTCCCTCAGCACCCAAACGATCGCTTTCCTACAGCGCAGAGTCCCACAAGAAAAGAGCCACAGCGGGGTAGAGGACGAGATTTCTCGCTACGCTCGAAATGACATAGAAGGGGCCTGGGTGCTGCTATTCGACTGTTTTATTCTGAGGTAGCTTCCTGAAAAACCCTATTTGGCGACGGGATCGGCGGTGACGACGAGGCGGTGGGTGAAGGTGGTATAGGGCCAGCAGGAGATGAGGGTTAGCTGCTCCTGGGGAGTGTCGTTCAGCACCTGTGCGTTCTTGAGGCGTTGCGCGTAGCTGACGCCTGCTTCCTTCAGTTTGTCGATCTTACGCACCTTGTAGACGTACTCCTGGCCTGCCTGGGTCCAGACGCGGATTTCGTCGCCCGGCTTGAGCTTGTCCAGGTCGCGGAAGACCTCTCCATGCCAGTTGTTGTGCCCTGAGAGCACGATATTTCCGCCGTCGCCGGGATTGCGCGAGTTGTAATGGTGACCGGCTGCGTAGTCAGCCACTTCCCACGTGCCGTTGATGCCGTATACCTCGTACACGCCCGTATCCAGCTTGATGCTTGGCGCGGCGACACGCACGATGCGGCCCGGCACGTTGGGGTTGTGATCGCCGTACTTCGCGCCTGTAGGCAAGATGGGGGTGCCGTCAGGCTTCGGCGTGGCGCTCGGGAGCACGGCGGTAGGTGTGGCCCGTGGGGGCGCGGGCGTAGCCGTGGCCGTGGGTGCCAACTTCGATGCCCCATTAGCGCCCGCGTTAGCCAGCGCGGTAGAAAGAGGCCCCGGCGTGATCGTCGGCGGTTGCGCTACCGCCACCGTAGGCGACACGGGCACGTCGGTAGGCAGCCCGGCGGCGAGGCCCTCCGGGAGGAGCAAGGCCGAGCCATCCGGCCAGCCACCCAGCGACTTGGCGGGGAGCGGCGTATCAGTCGGGGTGGCCGTGGGAGTGTTTTCCGGTGTGTCGGTGGAGGTCGGCGGGAGGGGAGTAACTGTGGGCAAGGCCGGGGCTAAAGCCACAAGGCGAGTGGGGGCCGTGGCACCGCCCAGCATCCAGGTTAGCAACGCAAACCCCAGCACGAACACGGTAGTCTTCACTACCGCCAGAAGGCTCTTAGGGGAAATGCGCTGCAACATCATGGTTAACGATAACAAAGCCGCGCGCGATGTACAATCCCTAATAGGGGTGATTTTGTGGGGCAATTGTATCGGAGTGCTGCGAGATATGCCGCCAAAGGCAGAATCTGCGATAATGCACGAGTGCCGAGTGACACTTCTTGGCGTAGTCGGTGCGTGAACCCTACGACGTTCGGGTGGAAGGACCAACTTAGCCTTTGTCATTCTGAGCCCTTCGGCTACGCTCAGGGTAAACTCCGCGAAGAATCTCGTCCAACACCAGGATGTTTCCCTTTTCTAAAGCACTCTAGCAACATAGCACCTTACTGGCCTGACTAGCGCAAACAAAACCGGTATTCAGATGCCGTGGGACGCGATTCTTCGTTGCTCTCAGAATGACAAAGGCCAAGTTGGTCCTTGCCGCGCTGCTGTCTAACACTCACGACCAACCCTGGTAAGACACGTCACTCATAACTCGTCCCACAAGGAGACATACATGCGCTATCCCCCGCCCGGCAGCACGCCCGCACCCATAAAGCTGCCCACCGTCTTGAACGACATACGCAACCTGTTGAACCAGCTCGACTGGGACGAGATGCGCAACAGCGTGCAACGTGAAGCCGCCGCCAAGCTCGCTATCGTCGGCCCGGTGAACGCGGGCAAGTCTACCCTGTTCAACCTGATCGAGGGCAAAGACGTATCCGAGGTAAGCCCGGTGCCCGGCACGACGAAGGTGGCTATCGAGCAGAAGATGGGGCCTTTCGTGCTGGTGGATACGCCGGGCTTCGGTGAGGTGGGAGGGGTGGACCGCGCCAACGTCGCCGGGTCGAGCGCCCAGGCCGCCGATGCCGTGCTGTTGCTGCTGGACGCGGGGGCGGGGCTGCGCCAGGGTGATGCCGACCTGCTGCGCTACCTGCAAGGGCTGCGAAGGCCCGTGGTGGTGGCCCTCAACAAGATCGACCTGCTGGGCAAGGACGCCGACAAGGTGGCCGCCGACGCTTCGCAACGCCTGGGTCTCACCGTGATACCCGTCTCCGCGAAGAAGGGCACCAACGTGGCGGAAAAGCTGCTGCCCGCGCTGGTGGACGCCATGCCCGACCTAGCGGTGGCGATGGGGCGAGAGCTACCGAAGGTGCGCCGAGCTATGGCGGGCAAGATAGTGAAGCAGTCTTCCATATTGAACACGGCGGTGGGCGCGGAGCCGATCCCGTTCATCGACATCCCGGTGCTGCTGGCTACGCAGTCGCGCATGGTGCTGCGGATAGCGGCCATCTACGGCGAGCCGTTCACCGCGAAGCACGCCAAGGAGCTAATTTCGACAATCGCGGGCGGGCTGGCCTTCCGATTCCTGGCGCAGCAGGGGGCCAAGCTGGTACCGACGGGCGGCTGGGCGGTGGCGGCAGGCATCGCGGCGGTGGGCACGTGGGCGATGGGGCAGGTGGCGATAGAGTACTTCGAGAGCGCCAAGCGCCTGAACAAGCAGCAGTTGCGGGATATGTATAAGAACGCGCTGAAGCGGGAGCAGGAGACGTTCGAGCAGCAGGGACTACCCAGGCCTTAAGCTGGGAGGGTTTCAGGAGCCGGGCTTGTCCTTGTTGCGGTCCAGCGGGCCGGACATGATGCGGGCCGAGAGCGGACCTGTGGCCCCAATCGCGCCCCCGGTCTTCGGCTCGCCAAGCGTAAAGTGGAGGCGCACGACCTGGGTAGACGGCTCGACCCAGCGTTTGCTATAGAGGCCCCAGTGCTCCAGCACGCGCACTAGCGTTTCCACCCACCAGTCGGCCTCAAACGCCCAGTTGCCCGCCTTCTTGTGGGCCAGCTTCATCGCGTCTTCCTCGACCGTCACCACGTCACCCCGAGCCGCCTGCCCCCGGTACTGGGCATCGACCTCGTTCCACATCATGTTCTGAGCCATACCAATCTGCCTCCGCCTAGCAGCTAACCTCCCCCTACACGAACATTATACCAGGACGTAACGTGGAGAGAGACGAAACCGCCAAGACGCCAAGAACGCCAAGGACCACGCCAAGAAGGAATAAGAACGGTTCACCGCAGAGACGCAGAGAACGCAGAGGTTAAGCTGAGATTAGGAAGGTTTGGCTAGTACAAAGAGGACCAGGGTACATGTTGTCGTACCGTGGTCCTCTTACTTAGAACACCCTCTTAATCTTGGCGCGTCCTTGGCGTTCTTGGCGTCTTGGCGGTTTCGTCTCTTCTAATCTCACGGCCTGTTGACGCGGTTGGAGAATGCCTGCACGCGGCGGGCGGTGTTTTCGAGGAGGGGCTTGCCGTGGCCGAACAGGATGACCTCGGGTTCGAGGGCGGCCACGCGGCGGATGGAGCGGCGGTTCTCGTCCATGTCGGGGGTGAACGGGGCGAAGGGGAGGGTCAGCCCGGCAAGGTGCATCATCACGTCGCCGCAGAAGGCGATGCGGCGCTCCGGCTGCCAGAAGGTGATATGTCCCAGCGCGTGGCCGGGAGTGATAAGCACCTGGAGGCCACCCAGCACCTCGTCCAGCACGTCGCCCTCGCCCACCGTGCGGTCCACCGGGGTAGCCTCCAGCATGGTGGGGGGCGGCTTGAGGCGGCGCGACTCCTGCATCTCCTTGTAAGGCGACATCATGGCGATAGCCACCTTGCCTTCCACTACCGGGCGCTCCGCCTCCGAGCAAATCACCTCCGCTCCCGTCAGCTTCTTCAGTCCTGGCAGCCCGCCTACGTGGTCGGGGTGAGCGTGCGTGACAAGGATGCGCTTCACGTCGCCCGGCTCATGCCCCGCCGCCCGCAGCTGGGCCTCAATGCGCGAGGGGGCTAGCTGCAACCCGGCATCGACTATGGTCAGCCCGTCGGGGTCCTCTATAGCGTACACCCGCCCCACAAGCAGGCCGGTAAATGTGTAGATACCGGGTATGACCTCTTTCATAAAGCACTTCCTCACAGGCTGGTTGGCGTTGGACAAGGGACGAGCGTGCAACCGGGGCGCGTCATCTACCTTGCATGGCTAAGGGAACGGGCAAAGGGCACGTAGCAAGATTATAGAGGCCGGAGAATAGAGTGTCAACGCGGTCAAAGCCACCCGGTACCAGGACTCGTCAAGGCGCAGGACCCATCTCACAAACCAAATACTAGGGCATCAGCACCCAAAGCCCCACATTGTCATTTCGAGCGTAGCGAGAAATCTCGTCCCTCGCCGGGATGTTCCTCCTTTCCTGACGGGATTCTATCTAGATGCTAAGTTGTAAGAAAGGTGATACTTGAGCGCTGAAGGGCGAGATTTCTCGCTACGCTCGAAATGACATAGGCGGACTTTGGGTGCCCGTATCCCCAGCACCATGTTTGAAATTAGCCTCCCGCCATTCTCCACACGGAAACAGTGAATTGCACTGTGAGGAAGCAGAATCTCAAAACGCACTTAAGATGAATCCCATGCGTTTTGAGGTTTGTCCCAGTTCTATGGATGCCTAGTCGTTCTCAACCCTGGGCTATCACACCCTGCGTCACTGTAAAGAGGCGCGAGTGCTGGAAGAGCGGCTAAACCGATAAGCCTCCTGTGTAGTGTTAACAAGCGAAGGTCCCTCGTGCCGCCACTAACCACTAACCACTAACCACTTCCTTGCAGCCCTCTAGCCCCCGTGGTACAATAGCACGATGCCCTAAAATCCTAATCTCCTAGACAGGAGCGAGCAGTTTCACTTATGCAAATGCAGCAAAATTGGGTGCCTATGATGCGCCGGAGAGTGGGAGTGTTTCTCACGATGGGCGCTCTCTTACTGGGCACCACCTTCGCCATTGGGTGCGTGGGACAGAATGACGTCGGCACCTACGGCAGCAGCCTCGCCCAGGCCACCGCGCAGCCTACAGGCACCCTGACGGTGCTCCCAGCCGCTACGGCAGGTGCTACCGGAACTACGACCGCAACCGTAGCGACAACCGTAGAGGCGACCACCGCCACCGGCACGGTTGCTGCCGGCGGGACCGTTACCCTCACCGTCCCGGTCAGCCCGACAGCCACGGTCGTAGAGGGCACCCCCACGCCGAGGCTCATCCCGACGGGCGAGCCGCCCGACCCGGAGTCCCGGCTGAACATCTACCAGTTCTACACGACCAACAATATCCTGGTGCGGCGCGACTCCGTGCAACTCGACGGTAGCGGCGCGGACGAGGTGCTTTACACCCTCACCGGCCCAGACCCGGTCATCACGGGCGAGTTCCGCAGCAATATCAACGTGCTGACCTACGACGCCACCTACCGTGAGTGGACCGCAACCTGGGCCTCCGAGCCCGTCAGCGGCACGGCCACACCGCTGTTGAGCGTGGCGCAGTCGGAGCTTGGCGGCCTGAACGGGCGCGACCTGCTGCGCACCGGCACGCCCACCCTCATGGTGCGCACCACGACCGCCGATAACAAGGCGCACCTCTACCTCTACCGCTGGGACGCCGCCGGCAAGAAGGCCGACCCCCTCAGGATGGTGCCCGTGGGCGGCGGCGCCGAACAGAACGCAGGCTTCTCCGCCGATCTCGACCTCAACGTGGCCGACCTGGACGACGATGGCATCTACGAGGTGGTGGCCGACAACGCCGCCGGGGTGCAGGTGTGGAAGTGGGACGGCCAGAAATTCGTCCCGGAGGTGGCGCGCTAATGTCTCAACGCAACCCACAGAGGCGCGCATCCAGTCCGGTAAAGCCCGGCCGGACCACGCCCGCAGTCACGACCCAGGCCCGGCCCAACGGCATGACAGGTACCAGGCCCGCTGCCAAAATCCAAAATCCAAAATCTAAAATCCAAAATCTCCCCATCGAGGGGCACAGGCTGCTCGCCTCCCTCGCGCTGGTGGCGATGTTGCTTGTCACCCTCCTACCTTCGCCCGCCGCTATCGCGGCTCCCAACCCGGCGGGGTTCATCACACCCAGCATCACGGGTGCGGGTTCTATACCGGGCGACGTGGGTATTGGCACGGGGGGTATCGACCCGTTTACCGCGCTGTTCCCCTTCAGGTCGCTCAGCGAGCGGAGCGGGGACAACCTGGCCTCGGTCTGGCCGGAAGCCGCCGACGTGCTATCATACGACCCGGCCAGCCTGCGCGCCCGCCGCACGCTCGTGGGGCAGATGTACGCCTCTAGCTCGGGCAACATAAACACCAAGCTCAAGGACACCGGCCTTGAGACCCTCCCCTCCCCCGACAAGCTCCAGGGCGTGGAGCAGGCTTACATCCAGCTACAGAGCGACGCGGACCCCTCAATCGCCGCCAGGGGTATCAGTGGTCAGGGCGCGCTCGTGCTGATGCGCACCCTGCTGCAAAGCCCCTCGGAGCGCGTCGAACGCGAGAGGCAGGTCATTTTCGGGCTGCAAGAAGCCATCAACATGAGCCCCACGACGTGGCAGCTCACCTACAACTGGGGCATCGCCAATATGCTCGTGGGCAACTACGCCGCCGCCTTCGAGGCAATGCGGGGCGTGCGCTTCACCGCCCAGGGCGAGGGCAACCCCTGGCCCTACTTCTGGATGGGCGTGGCCGCCGTGCGCGAAGGCAAACCCGCCACCGCCATTACCGCCTTCCGCGAAGCGCTGGCCGCCCAGCCTCCCCAGGACGCTACCGAAGGCATCCGCAGGGAATACGAACAGGTACACAGGCTGTCGCAAGAGGGCCTGGCCGACGCGCTGTGGGCCAACCGCACCCCCGTGGAAGCTTACAAGTCGTACCTCGACCTCGTCAAGCTCGGCACGTCGGGCATGGGCGTGTACAACAAGTGGCTGCGCCTCGGCATCCAGCAGCACGCCTACGAGACGCTGGTCAGCGACCTGAAGGACATCTACGAGTACAGCACCCTGGACCAGGGCCTTACCTCGCGCGTCCACCACGACCGCGCTCGCATCCTCAGCTTCCTCGGCAGGCAGTCGGAGGCGATGGAGGAGTACAGGCTGGCGGCGGGCATAGGCGAGGGCGACCCGCGCCTGCTCATCTCCTACGCGCAGGCGTTGGAGGCGGCCGGGGAGCACCGGGCCGCGCTGGGGCAGGCGGAGCTTGCAATTAGCAAACTCGGCAAGGACCCCGCGATTGTGGACCTCACCTCGATAGCCGCTACCGCAGTCATGACCAACCCGGGCGTGGAGCAGGCCACCGGGGCGCAGCAGCTACTCGACGCCAACCTGGTGCGCGCCAGGGCCTGGGGCCGCAACGGCCAGGTGTCGCAGATAGACGCCGTAGCGGGGCAGACGCGGTCGCAGGCAGGCGGCGTATCCGCCGGCGAGGCGGGGCTGCTCAACCTGTACGTCGCGTTCATGTACGAAGCCGCCGGGGACAACGCCAAGGCCCGCGATAGCTACCGGGCGGCGTGGGACGGCTTGAAGGGCCTCCCCGCCGGGCAGCCGGGCCGGGCGGCGGCGTTGGCGGGCGTGGCGCGCACCGATGGCGCGGTGGATGGCCCCAACAAGGGCATCGAGACGCTCGGCGCGAACGGCTACAACCTCGGCAGCCTGGCCGCGAACGTGGGCACCGACCCGGACGCGCCCGAAGTGCTGACGCAGGGGAGCCTGCTGCTCGCGCAGGCGGGGCGGCAGGGCGAGGCCGCCAACGTGTTGCGGGTGGCCGCGATTGCGAGCAACTTGCAAGATGCGCGGGGCCAGAACGGCGTGGGCAGGACCCTGTGGGCGCCCAGCAGCACGAGCACCCCCGCGGGCGGCATGCTGGCAGTGGCCGATGGCCTCCTCCGTAGTGGGGACACGGGCACGGCCAAGCTGCGCTACAGGCAAGCGTACGGGCTGGAACCGGCGCTGGCCCCCGCGCTGAACAACCTGGGCGTGCTCTACGCGCAGACGGGCAACAACGGCCTGGCCCGCTTCTACCTGCAAGCGAGCAGCGCGGCCAGCCCCGGCTACGTGTGGGGCGCGCAGAACCTGGCCTCATACGCCTATAAGCAGGGGCTGGGCGACTTCGCGACGGGCGAGCAGGCGCAGGCCAAAGTCATCAAGGCGGCCGGGCCGTGGGCCGCGTCCTGGGGCTTCCCGGTACGCGCCGACGAGCGCGGCCTGGTGCCCGCCCCCTACACGGCTAACAGCGACTTCCTGGGCAAGGTGCCGGTGCTGGCGCTGCTCGCCCTGCTGCTGGCCCATACCCTCGTGGGCCGCGACCAGGCCGCCAACCGGGGGCTGATACCCACCAGGGGCGTGCTGGGCAGGCTGGGGCTGGCGCTTGACGCCCGCTTCAAGGACGCCGCCCCCGCGCTCATGGCAGCTAAGCCCGGGCCGCAAGGCGCGCTGGTGGCGATTGCCATTCCCGCCCTTATCGGCACCCTGGCCCTGGCCTGGCACGCGGGGCACGGTTGGCTCGACGTGGCGCTGGTGTTCCTGCCGGTGGCCCTCGTATCGGCGGCGATCGCGCTGGCGGCCAACGAACTGGCCCAGTGGGCAGCCGCCCGCCGCAACGGTGGCCTGACCTTGCACCACACTTCGCTGCTGGGCGCGTTGCTGGGGCTGGTGAGCGTACCGTTTGGCTTCATGTACGGCTGGGGCGCGACCACGCGCGTGCAGCCCGCCGCTACCGCTCCCGCCGACGTCAAGTCTGCCAGGGTCGGGGCCGCCAGGCGTAGCACCACGGATAGCGACCTCAGCCACGAGGCCCAACTGGAAGCCGCCGCCGACGAAGGTACACCGGCGACGGGGCGTGGGAGCAGCGGCAGCCTCGGCCTCGGTAGGGCCGCCACGATCATGCTGGCAGGGTTGCTCGCCAACCTGGGGCTGGGCCTGGTGTTCGGGCTGGCTTACCTGCTGACCGGCTGGCCCTCCCTCCGGCTGGCACTGCTGGCGACCATGCTGGTGCTGACGTTCACCGCCGTCTCCGAGCCGCCCGCCGACGGCTGGACGCTCTACCGGCGCAACCCGGCCCTGTGGCTGGCGCTGTTCGTGTTCGGGGCGGCGGTGTCGGTGCTGTTGGTGGCCGGGGTGATTTAGGTAGAGGGGAGTGTCTGTTAGCCTGACGGTAGAGCTTCTATGGTATACTTAAAATCAGGCTAACAGCCATGCGCCCGTAGCTCAGTGAACTAGAGCATCTGACTTCGGATCAGAGGGTCGGGGGTTTGAATCCCTCCGGGCGCGCCGAAATTAGCGCTGGTAAATTGTACGAATCTGAGAATTAACTGAACACAAATCCAAGGCCAAGCACGACTTGCCGCGCACGCCCGGCGCGAGCGACCATACCCGCGCTACCTGTCACCCGCACCGCTACAGAACACAAGCGAGATCTCAGAGCGGACTCCGACGTTGATAGGCTGATTGAAGACTATGGGCGCGCCGTCTATCGACACAGTGAATGCTTCACGCGCCGTAATGTCGCCCGTATCCAGCCCGAACGGTCCCATAACGCGAACAGTGCGTAGGCCGTTACTGGTTGTCTGCTCGCTAACCGTGTAGTCACCCGGCAATACCATGTACGAACCCGGTTCTTCACCTATGCTGCTGCCAATTACAGGCAATTCGGCGGACAGGGGAATGGCATATCCGCACCTGTTTTGCACTTCAAGCCTGGGAGCTAACACGTATGTGGCTCCCGCGCCTGCCAACAACACCAGTCCAAACAGCAATATACCCGTGAGCAACCCACTCATGGTACCGCCCCCACCCAGCACTGCGACGGCCGTTTGCCCATTTGCAAGTCTATTAATGGTAACCGCGGGGCTACTGCGCGCTTGAGCACGCCATTGGAGTTGTTCTTCCGGGCTTAGTCCGTCATACCGGCGAATCGCCTCGATATGGTACCTGCCTTGCGCCAGGTCCCTTACCGGGTGCGCAAGGATGTGCTCAGCAACCTCCGCAGGTACGCTAATCAGGATTCGGAGGCTCCCCGCGGCAGCCCCAACCACCGATACCTCTCCAGGCTTTAGC
>DASVQO010000184.1:0-8025 GCA_036389075.1 Chloroflexia bacterium
AGGTCCCACTGGGTAGCCAGCCAGCCCACGGCCTCCATGTTCAGCGGGAAGACCCCGAACAGCACACCCGCCAGCCAGCCGAGCCAGCGCTTGCCCGTGATGTCGGCCAGCCACAGCCCCAGCACCCAGGCGGCAGCGGCATGCACCAGCAGCCCCTCAAGGTGGTAGGGGAAGGGGTTGAGGCCGAACAGGGGCCAGTTGATACGCCAGGTGAGCAGAAAGCCGAGAGGGCGGTAGAAGCGCAGGCCGTCGTTGGGCAGTAGCGCCTGCCACCCTACCTCGCCTTGCGATATACGGTTCAGCCCCATGTCTTCCGAAAGGAAGCCGATGCGCACCACGGTGGCGTAGGCCGCGATAGTGAGCAGGGGCACCAGGCTCCAGTACCAGCGCCGGAAAGCGGCCAACCCGCCCACCCGCTCGGCCAGCGATACACGTGCGCCACGCCGGACCCGCCCACGCGCCGTTACGCGCTCGGAAGTCGCGCCCTCAGCACCTTCAGAGGCACCGGGCACGGACCTGGGTTTGTCCAGCGTGGAGGAACTCATAAGCATGAGCATAGCACAACGAACGGTAGCACTTCAATAGCGGTCGCCCTGTGGGGTTTGCTATTTAAAGTGGAGTTTGAGAACCCATGAAGGCAAAGTTTGCGACTTGGTTAGCCACTCTCAGGCACGACCCCAACTTGCTAAAGATCCCAGTTTGTCGTGATTCAACCAACAAGACGTGCCTGTATCCCTCTTGTTGGTTGCAGATCTCGCTAAGGTCTACCTTCTGAGAGCTGTCAGAGAGTGGGCTGACTTAGTTATTGACTTCATTTCCTTGTATTACTTGCCGCGAGTCCCCAAGCCTCTGGCAACGCCTCCGTTAGCCACCACGTCCAGAACTCTTCCAGCCTTTCAGGTTCACAGCGCACGGACGTTGTGCTACATGCGTAAGCAACGGCGGCTTTGCCGGCAGTGTCACTACCCTCGTACACCAGTTGCTCGTCCGTAAGTGGTTCTTGTGATTCCAAGTCCAATGCTTGCTTTTGAGGATAGGTGCTAAGATCAGGAGGTTGCGACCATCTCTGCTCATTCTCGGCCGACATAAGTAGGAAGTAATCCCAACCTGCCGCCTCGCTTAAAGCTCTCTGGGCGGCATTACCAGCTAGCACAGCATTTAATGGGACTGCATCAGGATCGTAATCCGATTCGCTCAGCCAATTTCCAAAGAGTTCATGCGCTTCACCGGCTTCCCAGCGAGCCGACTCCAAATCTAACTGCCCCATCATCAAGCCCCTGGCCATATCAATAAGTTGCCTCGGTAAGTGCAAGAAGTCCTCGTCCATGTCGTCCAGGGCAAAGATTGCACCCTCAAAGAGAGGCAGAACACGCTCTGCAGTGAGTATAGCAAGCCAGGCTTGTACGGTGCTTACGCCGTCGTCAGAACCTTCCCGCGAGGATGACGCACTGCCAACGACCCGCCCTAGCGTTCTATACAACTGGTACCGGTAAAAGGGTGCAAGGTGATGTGTCGGGCTAGACCTCATGTTGATCAATGCGTCAGTAGTCACTTGTAGTACTTCATCTGGAAGGGTGTTCATGGGTCCTCTGTAGTATTGGTTTAGTACTTTCTCTTCAAGTTTCGATTAAACGTGTTGTACCAAAAAGTGCATCCCGCTGGTGCACTGCAACATTGATTTGGCGGCCAGGGAGAACCGACCGCTGTCTACGCGGGTGTATCTTGCACACGACAGCCGAATTTCGCGGCTCACACTGCAAAGTTCGGCTGTCCAACTGCCGCTACAAGCCCTATGCCCCGACGTATTAAGGCCGGTAATAATGACATCAACACCATGGTCTACCCGTAACGGTTTGATCCAATTGCTACAATTCGGACAGGGCCATCCCGCCTCCACACGCCAATGTTCGAGCTCTCCCCTGACTCGGCACCATAGTGGGCCTTGAGGTAACGGTACAGGTTCTGTTCAGCATGTTGCGTACCGTGTGGCAGTGCTGAGTTAAACGCACCCACCCATGGAACAAACTCATGGCCGTGTGCGTCTGCGTAGTCCTTCAAAGCTGTAATCGCCTTCTGAACCTTTGCCACTTTACCTGGCGGAACGTTGCTCACGCCATGACAGTCCACGTATCTTTGTTCACAACTTTCTTGACTACCGACGATGTGAGCTGGTTTCTTGCATCAGTGCTGACCAGCCCGTTGCCTCGGAGTGCCTTATGAGCGTTGTTGGCATCTTGAGCATTCTGCTTTCCTGTTGTGGCCTTAGGGCTATTCAGAGCAGCTTGGTAAGACTCACCTTGTACTTGTTTCGTCTGTTGTATACAGCAGGTAGTGAGTAGTGTTGGCTCCTATGCTCTCTGTGGAGAGTATGCATCATTGGGTTATGTTGCAGCGTTGGCAGGTCACAGCGACCATCGTGCTAACCCGCGAGGGACTTCTTTCCTATACCCCTACCGCCGCGTTGCTCTTACTATTAGGCTGGGGAGAACATCACCCGGCGTGCGTACGCACATGCCGTATTAGGTGTCCCGCCCAATCACCGGAAGGAAGTTCACATGAACGTAGCGCGCTCGGCAGGCAAACAGCCCAATAGCCGCGGACAAATCAACCGGCGGTCGCTGGTCCAATTGAGGCTGTTCTCCGTGACGGGGGTGGCGCTGCTGGTGTTGCTCGCGTCCGCCGTGGGGGCGTCGAGGGCCGTATCGCTCCACACCGGGGAGCCTATGTCAACTACCCTGCCGGACATGCTGGGCCGCATGTGGGACTCGACCGTGGAAGTCTTCGGGGGTATGTTCGTCTTCTTCATCGCGATAATGCTGCTAATCTGGCTCGAAACGCTCGTGCACGAGGTGGGGCACCTGGTCGCGGGGTGGCTGGTGGGCTTCAGGTTCGTAATGGTCACCGTGGGCAGGCTGAAGCTCCGGGCCACGGACGGGGGGCTGCGCCTGGCCCTCACGGACAAGACGGACGTGCAATCGGGCAGCGCGCTCATGGTGCCCACCACGCTCCACAACCTGCGCGCACGCTGGCTGGCTATGACGCTCGGCGGCATGGCGGGCAACCTGCTGCTGGGGGCCTTCTTCTTCGGCTGGCTCGTGCTCGACCCCGGCGGGCTGTGGGGCTACCTGCCGCTCTCCACCGGGCTGTCGTTCGTGCTGGGCCTTATGAACCTGTTGCCGCTGAAGGTCAACGGCTACAACTCCGACGGGGCGCACTTGCAAGTGCTGTTGGGGGGCGGGGCGCGCGCCGAGCGGTTCTGCTACCTCACCATGATAACGGGTGCCTCCCGCCTGGGGCAGCGGCCCCGCGACTGGGACCGGGCCTGGGTGGAGGGCATCTTACAGCCCGCCGACGGCACGCTGGACGAGGTGCTGGCTAACCACGTCGCCTTCTACTGGGCGATGGACGTGGGGCAGCTTCAATGGGCCGACACGTACATGTCGCGCACTATCAACCTGATAGACTCCGTGCCTCCCCAGCTACAGCCCGCCCTCTACGCCGATGCCGCGTTCTTCCGCGCCTACTGCTTCAAAGACGTCGCCTGGGCGCGCTACTTCCTGGGGAAGGTGGGCACCGACACCGTGCGGCGCTTCCGGCACATGCACTTGCGGGCAAGGTCGGCCGTGCTAGCGGTCGAGGGCAAGGCCGAAGAGGCGCGAGAGGTCGCACGCGAGGGCCTGCGCGAGAGTGGGTCCCAGACGCTAAAAGGCCCCGGCTGGGAGCTTGACTACGAGTGGCTTACCTCCCTTGCCGCGAGCTAACCTGCCTGGCGTGCTTGCTGGATTTGCCCCGGAGGTTTCCACAGCCGGGCGGGCGCGTTGACAGCCCAGGCGGCCAAAAGTATACTGCGGACAGCTACGGGTGTGCGATGCGGCACGCTAAATGCATTGTAGCTACTATATAGGAGCATGTTCCCCATTACTATGCTAACCTGGCGAGACCAGCCTTGCGTCCGCCGCCTCAATGAGGAGGAGCACTTTTCATGTCCGTACACAGTCACGCGACCCGCTTTTCGGGTGACCTCCCCGACGCGTTTGGCCCCATGACCGAGATCGAGCAAGACCCCACGGCCCCCGCCACCGCTACTCCCACGAGCTCGGGCGGCAGATCGGATGACGAGCAGATCGCCCACGTCAGGCGGCTCCGTAAAGAAGCGGTCGCCAAGTACAGGCCGATCTTCGAGACGCTTGCCGAGAAGATTCGCGTGATGGCCCGCATGGTGCGCGAGGTGCAACTGAGCGCCCGCGAGGACGGTATTTCACCTGAGATAATCGCCTCTGAAATCGCCAACCGCACTATTGGCGACGTGAACGTCCGCCTCATCTCCGAGAATATAGACGGGGTGGACTACACCACGATTGGGGAGGACCTGGGCCTCATCCTGCCCGGCGAGGAGATTGGCGGCCGCATAAGCACGGGCGAAGTGCGCCGCGAGCTTGCCAGGCGAGAGGAAGCGATAGAGCGCCGCTTGCTCGACGAGTACAACTGGGACATGCGCGTGTACGACGTGTACGGCGTGGGCAACCCCCTCCTGCGCGAGATGCTAGCGGCCCGCTTCGAGGAAACGTGGGGCATCCCCACCGACCCCGACCAGACGTTCATCACGATTGGCGCGCTCGACGCTCTCAACAAGGCGATCCTGACGCTGGGCAGCCACTTCAAGAAGAAGTTCGGCGAGGCATGCACATTTGCGTTCCCCGCCCCGGGCTTCGCGGTGGTCAACTGGCAGGTGCAGATGGCGGGCGTGAACCTGCTCAAGGTGCGCACCGCCGAGGAGAGCAGCTTCAAGCTCACCGCCGGGCAGCTCAAGCAGTTGCTGGGCGAGCACCCGCAGTTGCGCCTCCTCTACCTCACGGTGAGCAACAACCCGACGGCCTTCTCCTACTCGCCCGAAGAGATAGCAGACCTGTACCGGGTGATCGAGGAAGACGGGCGGGAGCTAGCGGTGCTGGCCGACCTGGCCTATATAGGCACCGGGGTCGAGGAAGACGACCGGGCGCGCATGCAGGCCCTGAACACGCCCTTCGCGCGCAGTTGCACCGTGTACATCAACTCGCTATCCAAGGTCTACACGGTGACAGGCGACCGTTGCGGCTGGGTGTCGGTGGAGAGCGCCGAGTGGGCCGACCTGCTCAAGGTGGCCTGGAACAACATGACGGCGGGCCTCCCGGCGTCCTGGCAGTTGCATTACACCGCGCTGGTGGAGTGGCTCGGCGAGCACCCGGAGATACAGGCGAAGATCAAGGGGCTGTACAAGCTGCGCCGCGAGCACTTCCGCAAGCAATTGCAGGAATTGGACGCCCGATTCGACCTGTTCGATGAAATCGGCCTCGATGACGAGACGACCATCTACAACTGGAGCAAGTTGAAGCCCGGCGAAGATGCCCTCACTCTGTTCGAAAAGACCGGGCTCGCGGGCGTCTCCGGCAGCGCCTTCGGCTACGAGGACCAGTACATCAGGTTCTCCGTCGGGTTCATTCCCATTTCGTGACCAGTGGTCAGTGGTCAGTGGTCAGTGGTCAGTGGTTAGTGGTTAGTGGTTAGTGGTTAGTGGTTAGTGGTCAGTGCCGAGGTATCGATATAGTCGCAGGGGGGACGCCCTGTGGCTAAAGCCACGGGCTGAGAAGGGGCAAAGTCCCCTGCGGGGACTAGGGAACTTGAAGACAGTCTCCTAGTCTCCGAAGGAGACTTCGCTACTTCCCAGCCCGTGGCTTCAGCCACAGGGCGTCCCCCCTGCGACTATATCGATACCTCGGCACTCTAACCACTAACCACTAACCACTAACCACTAACCACTAACCACTAACCACTGACCACTGACCACTGACCACTGACCACTGACCACTCGCCTAGTTTTACGTTTCCGAGAGAATGTGGTAGATTAATACGGGCAAGGGGAAAACCGTTTGGGTCGGTAGACCGTTTGCTTAGCTGTGGCGGGCTATAGACCTGTCGCGGCTTGTTATTGCTTCGCAGGTACAAGGAGGTCATGTGGGCAGGAAACTGGTTCTAGCGTTCTCGTTCTTCGTCGTAATCTTGTTCCTGTTATCGGCTGCTCCCATTTCGCAAGGCGCACAGGGCGCAAGCCCCAACCAGCAGGGCCAGGCGATCTCCCAGGCTACGGCCCAGGGCACCCAGACCCCCAAGGCGGCATCGACAGTCGGCGTGTTGCCCACAGAGGCAGCGCAGTCCACAGCCGTCGCCCAGGCACCCACCCCAGAAGCCGGCTCGCGTACCTTCCCTGAGACCGGCTTCACGGTGCCCGCCGTGTTCATGAAGTACTGGAACGCCAACGGCGGGCTGCCCGTCTTCGGCTTCCCCATCTCCGAGGCCCGCTCCGAGAAATCGGATAGCGACGGCAAGACCTACATGGTGCAGTACTTCGAGCGCAACCGCTTCGAGCACCACCCCGAGTTCGCGGGCACCAACAACGAGGTGCTGCTGGGCCTGCTGGGCGTCGAGCTTACCCAGGGCCGCGAGTTCCCCACGGTGGGGGCCTTTGCGAATACAGCGGGCAAAATCTACTTCCCCGAGACCCAGCACTCGCTGGCCGAGCCGTTCCTCTCCTACTGGAACAAGTACGGTGGCCTCGCCATCTTCGGCTACCCGATCTCCGAGCCGTTCCAGGAGAAGTCCGACACCGACGGCAAGACCTACATGGTGCAGTACTTCCAACGCAACCGCTTCGAGTTCCACCCAGAGAACCCCGCGCCTTATGACGTGCTGCTCGGGCTGCTCGGCAAGGACTCGATGGATATGCAGGCCCTCCTCACGGTGTGGGGCACGCCCATACCCGGCGGACGCCTCATTACCAAGCCTATCTGGAAGCCGGTCAAGCCCGCAGCGGGGGGCGAGTTCCTCAAGGGGCCGCACGTGGGCACGGGTATGAACGCGCAGTTGTACTACCAGGACAAAGAGCGCATCCTGAACCTCATGGACGACCTGGAATTCAAGTGGATCACGCAGCAAGTGGAGTGGAAGGAGACCGAGAACCCCAAGGGGGCCTACCACTTCGCGGAGCTAGATCGCATCGTGGACGCGGTGCAAAGGCACAATATCAAGATCATGCTGGCAGTCGTCAAAGGCCCTGAGTGGGCCACGGGCGGCGGCAACGGCTTCCCCAAAGACCCCAAAGACCTCGAGGACTTCATGGCCGCAATCGCCACGCACTACAAGGGCCGCGTGGGCGCTTACATGATCTGGAACGAGCAGAACCTTACCGGCGAGTCGGGCCGCATAGACCCCGGCTTCTACGTCGAGTTGCTCAAGGCGGGCTACAGGGGCGTGAAGAAGGCGGACGCGAGCGCCATAGTGATTTCGGGCGCGCTCTCCCCCACGGGCATTACCGAGCTTACCGGAAAGCAATATGGCATGGGTATCATGCAGGACACCGAATACCTGGAAGCCATGTACAAGTACCATGACGGCGAGATGCGGGCCTACGCCGACGTGATAGGCACGCACCCGTACGGGTTCAACAACCCGCCCGAGACCAAGTGGCCCGAAAACCCGAACATCGATCCCCGCTTCCCCGTGAATCCCGCTAAGGGCGGGCAGCGCGACTTCTTCAACCTGCACAACTCCTTCTACTTCCGCCGCATCGAGGACCAGCGCGCAATCGTGGAGAAGTACGGCGACGGCCAGAAGCAGATGTGGGTCACGGAGTACGGGTGGTGCAGCGACATGCGCGAGGAGGGGTACAAGGAGTGCCTGTTCAACACCCCCGAGCAGCAGGGCGAGTACATAGTGCGGGCCATGCAGTACGCCAAGAAGTACTACCCCTGGATGGGTCCGATGTTCATCTGGAACCTCAACTTCTCCACGTTCCAGGAGTGGTACACCGGCCCCTCGCACTATGCCATCCTCAACCCCGATTGGTCCCCCCGCCCCGCCTACTACATTGTCAGGCAAAGGCCCAAGGACTGAAATGGGGTTGCTGGGGGTGCCCTGTGGGGCGTCCCCACAGGGCGTCGATAGAGAGCTAAAGAGCGCCCATTGCCGAGAATGACTAGAACCCAACAGGTT
>DASVQO010000185.1:0-9641 GCA_036389075.1 Chloroflexia bacterium
CCTTGTCGTTGGCGTTGAGCACGGGAAAGACCCTGCGGCCGAGCACTGTGTTCGCCCACTGGGAGGGTCGCGGCAGGTTGAGCATCGTGAGCATGCCCACGAATGCCGCGAGCCAGGCCCCGGTGATAATGCCGCCAACCACCGGCTTGAGAATAAAGCCGAGCGCCACCAGCAACAGCAGGGCCGCCGCGGCCGCTATCACCCAGAACCCCACGCGCTCCAGCTTGAAGCGGGCGGGCACTCGCCTGGGAGGAGCATAGGTGGTGTTATACGAATTGGCGGCGGGGTCGGCTGCTATGAGCGGGCCACCGCCTGCGGTCTCGGGCAGGTCAGCGGGCGCTCCCGGCCTCACGTCTACGTTGGCGTTTCTAGAATAACTCATTGTCAATCTCCCTGACTTCGTTTCTTACGACACCTTATATACGCACCCCGAGGCAATAGCGTTGCACGCCATCGCGGGCAATCCCACCCAAGTTCACGGGAGGGTCAACTCCGCCAGGTGGTGCTCGCCCAGCGCGCTCTTGTCTGCATAGTGCAATACCAGTTCCAAACGATTCGTGTCCTCAAGGTAGTGCACCTGCAAGATGTTGCGCACGCCGTTGCCGTTCAAGTCGATATAGAAGGTAGTGCCGTTCTGGAAGGAGTAATTGCTGAGCACGAAATCGTCCGAGCCGACCTTGAGGGTGTTGCTGCCGAGGAGTTGCAGAGTCATGGGGCCGGATTGCAGCCCCCAGGCGAGCAGACCCAGGCTCCCACACAGGGTCAACAGCAGCGTGAGGCACCCGATCTTGAGCACCCGCATGCCGCTTCTCTTGCGGTGCGGGCGTTCGGCTCCGCTGTGCCCCTGTTCTATGAGACTGGAGCTATCTGGTTCTTCCACGGGCTACCTCTTACGGGGGCGGAACGTCGCACCGGGGAGGGGGCGGCGCGGCGTGCTATAATTATAGTTGCATTTACCCCGGTGACAAGGGAGGTCTTTCGATGCTGGTTGTGATGGTGCGAATCCCGGTAGGTTCGCGTGAAGAGAGCGAGCGCATGGTCGAGCGGTTCCGCAACCGCGCGGGGCTGGTGGACGGCATGCCCGGCTTCCTCGGCTTCGAGCTACTGCAAGGCGACGGCGAGCTAATTTCGCTCACCCGCTGGGCCTCGCAAGACGATCTGAATAACTGGATGAACAGCCAGGCCAACGTCCAGGCCCACGCGCGAGTACCCCGTCCCACGGGAGGGGGGCACCCCGATGCCGGGCCGCACGCGCACGGCACGCATGAGCAGGCCCCCCAGCCTGCCGCCGGGCAGCCCCCTGCGCAGCCGGGCGGCCACGGCGGACCGCAGGGCAGCGTTATGGTCTACGAAGTGGTCTTACCTGCCGGGGCCGACCGCTAGTTGGGAGGCATAGGCGACACTTTCGCGTCCTTCTCCTGGGTCTACCTCATCGGCGCGGGCTACACGATCTACCTGCTGAGTCGCGCCTGGAAACCGTTCTGGGGGCCGCGCGTCGGGGCCAGCGCCCGCCAGCTAGCGGCCATGATCGCCTTCTTCCTGCTGTTGCCCGTGGGCGTGCTGCTGCACGAGTTGGGGCACATGCTCGCGGCCTCCCTGCTTGGGCTGCAAGTGTTCGGCCTGCACTACTTCCTCTACTGGGGATATGTCGTGCACGCCGGGGGCACCGACTTGCAAAACTGGTCCGTGGCCCTGGCCGGTAACTTCGCGAGCTTCGCCCTGGGTGTGACTTGCCTCGTTCTCTCGGTGCGTCTCAAGCCCGTACGCCCCGCCGTCAACATCATCCTGTCGCAACTGGGCGTTCTCGAAATCGCGCAGACCCTCATCGCCTACCCCCTGATGAGCCTCGACCCCGCCTTCCACGGCGACTGGGACACTATCTACTCGTTCGCTACCCCTGTCGCCGGGGCCATCGCGCTGGCGGTCCACCTGGCCTCGCTCGTCCTCTTCGTGCTCTTCATCAAGCGTAACGCGCGCATGCGGGCCTTGCTCGGCACCTGAACCGCGAGGCTCTGAGCGCCCCCCCACACGTCCAGTCTTGCAGCGGCAGGGAAACGCCGATTTTCGGTCAAAATATTGTAATTTTGGGCACGAAAATCCCCCATATTCGGTCAATTTAATGGTATACTTTACACGGACATAAGGCCAGAACTTACCGATGATGCCGCGCCTTTGCCTAACGTGGTGCTCTGTTGCCACGTCGTCGTCGCGTTACAATGCTGTACGTGTAAGGTAGCATTGTTGCTACGCGACCTGCCCTCGTATCCTGCCTCGGGCTTCAGTGCCGGCAGGCAGCTAAAGGAGAACATACATGGACGGAGCGTTCGATGGGAGAGGGTCTAGGTGTAGGCGGGTGGTGGCTCATGTGCCCGTGCCCGTGCGGGGTGCCGAAGAGCCGCTGAGCGGCGGGCGCAAGGCTGCCGCGCAGGGTACGCGCAACTTCCGGCGCCCGGTAAGCAAGTTCCAGCGGGGCACCGTCTTTAAGGCGCTGTTTGGCCTCATGTTGCTTATCCCCCTGCTCGGTATTGGTCTGTTCGGCCCCTCGCGCGCAGGCGCCACCGGCACCGCCGTGCCCTGCTCGACCAACGGCACGTGGACCCAGGGCGAGGTGAACCTCTACTGGCTGGACGTGGAGCAGGGCGACAGCCAGCTCATCGTCGGCCCCACCGGCAAGACGCTCCTGATCGACCTCGGCGAGACTTCGTTCAACACCTACGGCTCGACCACCAAGGCTACCTCGGTCGCCAACAAGATTAAGACCATCTGCGGCACCGGCACCGACCCCGTGGCCCTCGACTACGTGATGATTTCACACCATCACCTGGACCACATCGGCTACGCCCGCAATCCCACCGACACCGGCAACTACGGCAACGGCCTTTACCAGTTGCTCACCCCCGCTAACCTCAACTTTACAGTTGGCACCTTCATCGACCGCGACGACGGCACCTGGGTTGACACCAACAGCAACAATGTTTGCGAAGTCGGCACGTCCACTACCCCCTCGGATGAGATAGCCTGGCACAACGCGGGCACGACCTCGCAGACCGCCCGTCGCTTCATCTGCTGGCTGTACGGCCCCTCAGGTCAGGCCGACCGCGCCAACATCGAGGGCCACGTCACCACCCTGACCAACAACTCCACCTGGCCCACCATCAACCTGGGCACCGGCGTGGGCGTGACCATCCTCAACGCCAACGGCAAGGACACGATGCAGGCCGACGGCACGACGCCCGTCAGCGGCGACCACACCACCCAGGGTGGCAACGGCCCGCCCTCCGAGAACGACTACTCGGTGGCCGTGAAGATCACGTACGGCAACTGGAAGTACGCCACCGCCGGTGACTCCGACGGCGAGTACAACACCAGCGCCAACGACTATACCTACAACAACATCGAGACCAAGATCGGGCCGCTGTTCGGCAACGTCGATACCATGCGCGCCAACCACCACGGTAGCGACCACTCCTCCAGCCAGGGCTACATCGACACGCTCAAGCCCGAGACGGTATTTATCTCCTGCGGCAGCAACAGCTACGGCCACCCCGGCAATCGCATGCTCGACGCCCTGCGCGGCGTGAGCAACGACGCGGGCACCGGCGCGGACATCTACCTGGCTAACAATCCCTGCGACAACACGCAGTCTGACGGCACGACCCTCACCGACTACACCGGCACGCTCAACTCCAACGGCGACGTAGTGCTGCGCACCACCAACTCCGGCACCGGCTACACAATCTACTACGATACCGGCTCGCGCTCCTACACCGCCTACGCCTACACTCCCACCCCCACGCCCACCAATACCCCTACCAATACACCGACCCCTACTAACACCCCCACCAATACCCCCACTGCCACCCCCGCTGGGCCTTCCTCGGTGGTCGTCAACGAGTACCTGATGGCCCCGAACGTCAACTACACCACCGAGTTTATAGAGCTGTACAACCCGGCCAACAACTCCATCAACATAGGCGGCCTGTACCTGGACGACGTTGCGGCCGGTGGCGGCTCGCCCAAGCTGATACCCGCCAACACCACCATCTCGGCGCACGGCTACTATGTCATGGAGATCGCCAGCGGCTTCCTCAACAATACCGGGTCCGACTCGGTGCGCTTCTTGAGCATCGTGGGCGGGGTGGAGACGGTCTACGACTCGACCTCCTACAACCTCGGTAGCACGCAGTACGACAAGGTCTACCACCGCAACGGCGATGGCGGTAGCTGGTGCGGCACCATCTCTACCAACGTGAGCAAGGGCACCGCCAACCCCGCCACCTGCCCTTAAGCATGGCGAAGCCCGTAAGGTCCGTAAAGAACTCGGAAGTCGTGAAACCAGTGGAGCCTCATAGCAGGCTCCACTGGTTTCCTTCTGCCGGGGCCCCGCGTCTAATCGCGGCCGGGGTGATGTTGCTCGCCCTCGGTGCCCTGATTGGCTGGGCCGTGGCTGCCTTCTCCCCCGTCGCGCTCCCCTCGCAACAGCGCCCAGCCGGGGATATCGTCATGATTAGCGGCCGCGACGACCACGGGCTGCTACGCGACTCGAGGATCAAGCTACAACGCGCGCCCGATGACGAGACGGCTGTGGGGTTCGCGGCCAACGGCAGCTTCGCACGAGTAGTTGAGCAGCGCGGCGAGTGGCTAAAGGTGCAGTTGGTCGAGGACGCCGAGGGCCTGGGTTGGGTGAACGACTTCTACCTGCGCGGCCGCATGCTCCGCACCGACGGGGGCGGGCAAGTAGACCTGGCGGACGCCCGCATAGTGGAAGGCAAGCTGTTTATCGGCGTGCGCCCGGTGGCCGACGCTTCAGCAGAGCTTGTGTGGATCGACTCCTCCGCGCTGCAAGAGATAGGCGCACAATGACACGTAGGCACACGCACAACTTACCGGCAGATGAAGTCACACACGATAGGAGCCTGCCCATGACCAACAACCAGGACCCCACAGCGCCTTCAGCCGGTGATGGCTCCGAAAACCTCGTCACGCTCGAGGTAACCGTCCGCCGCGAGCACATCGCCCTGCTACGCCGCTTCGCCAGCCGCGAGGGGGCCAGCGTGGAAGCGTTGGCGAGCCTCTGGCTTGAGGAGAAGGCGGACGAGGCCATGCGCTCCATGCGGTTATCGCCTGGCCTCCCGGCTAGCGATTCGGGCGAGTAGATTTGCCCTCGCGGAACACAATCGTGTGAAATGGGCACCCAAACCCCGACTTTGTCATTTCGAGCGTAGCGAGAAATCTCGTCCCCCACCTGGATGTCTCCCTTTTCTCACGAGCCTCGCGCTCGGATGAAAAAGGGCATCTGGTTGCTGTAGGACGAGATTTCTCGCTACGCTCGAAATGACAAAGTCGGAGTTTGGGTGCTCGTGTTCTAGGTTGGGGACCTCAGATAACTAGGGGCTTCGCCATCATGCCGACTTAGGACCGTACTTGTTCCGGCCTGCTCAGTGTCCGGCGGCAGCCTTCGGGTTGGGGGCAACCTCAACGGCTGACTCGGGGCTGTAACCTGCGCCGAGCCTGGCCTTTCCCAGCGCCGTCGCGAAATCTGCCCCCGTGCCCATCGTCTCCCCGGTGCTCTGCATCTCCGGCCCCAGCACCGGCACCAGCGTAGGGAACTTCTTGAACGGCAACACCACCACTTTCACCGACACGCGGTGGACCTCGCGCCGTACGTCCAACACCAACTCTGAAAGCGGCGCGCCCATGATGACCTGCGTGGCAAGGCGGGCAAGAGGCAGGCCCGTGGCCTTGCTGGCGAACGGCACGGTGCGCGAGGCCCGCGTGTTCACCTCAAGCAGGTAGACCGTGCCCTCCTTGACAGCGTACTGCACGTTCATCAGCCCCACCACCTTCAGTTGCCGCCCTAACGCGCGCGTGTAGCTTTCCACCTGGCTCATGACTTCTGGGGAGAGCGTCTGAGGCGGATACACACAGGTGCTATCCCCCGAGTGTATCCCCGCCGGCTCCAACTGCTCCATGATGACGGTAAATACGTCCTGGCCGTCCGAGACGGCATCCACGTCAATCTCGGTCGCCTCCTCAAGGAACTGGTCCACAAGCACCGGGTGCTTGCGGAGGTGGTCGCCCAGGCTGTGCAGGTAAGCGTGCAAATCAGCCTCGCCGTGTACCACGCGCATGCCCCTGCCCCCCAGCACGTAGGAGGGCCGCACCAGCACCGGGAAGCCAATCTGTGGCACGAAGCTCTCAAGCTCGGTGTGGCTGTGGACGATAGCCCATTTAGGAGCCGGGATGCCGAGCCGTTCGCACAGTTGAGCCATCTTGTCCCGGTCCTCGGCTACCGAGATCGATTCCGGCGATGTGCCGAGTATCCTCACGCCCGCCGCCACGAGGGGATTGATCAGGTTGAGCGCGGTCTGCCCACCAAACTGCGCGATAACCCCCAACAGCCCATCCTGCTCGTGCTCCACCACGTTCAGCACCTCTTCCACGGTCAGCGGCTCGAAGTAGAGGCGGTCGCTCAGGTGGAAGTCGGTGCTCACCGTTTCGGGGTTGTTGTTGATGACGATAGCCTTGATACCGGCCGCCCGCAACGCCTCCACGGCGTGCACCGACGAATAATCGAACTCGATGCCTTGCCCGATCCGTATCGGCCCGCTCCCCAGCACGATTACTTTCGGCCCGGGGAGTGGTCCCGCCTCGTCCTCCTGCTCGTAGGTCGAGTAGAAGTAGGGCGTACTCGCCTCGAACTCACCCGCGCATGTATCCACCATCTTGTATGTGGGCCGCAGCCCCAGGTCGCGTCGCCGCCGCCTGAGTTGGAGGCTCAGTTGCAGCCGCTCCTGCTCGCTAGGGTAGCCGCCCCCCTCAAGCTCAAGCAGGTGGTCGTCGGAGAAGCCCATGCGCTTGGCGGCAAGCAGCACGTCGTCCGTCTTAGACTCCCTGTATCTCTGCTCCATTTCGTAAATAGCGGCGAGGCGGGTGATGAACCAGGGGTGAATGCGCGACAGAGCGGCTATGCGGTCCACGCCCCAGCCCTGGGCTATGGCGTTGTAGATAGCAGATGGGCGTGCCGGTGTGGCGTGCGCCAGGCACTCCCCTATCGTCTCCTCCGTCCATGTCGGGCTTACCTTCAGCCACGAACTGCCAACGTCGAGGCTGCGGAGGGCTTTGAGGAACGCCTGCTCGAACGTGCGGCCAATCGCCATGACCTCGCCCGTGCTCTTCATCGTCATGCCCAGCCGCCGGTCGACGTTGCGGAACTTGTCGAAGGGCCAGCGCGGCAGCTTCACCACCACGTAATCGAGCGCAGGCTCGGCGCAGGCGCTCGCCCCCGTTATCTCGTTACGCAGCTCCGCCAGCGTGTAGCCGAGCGCGATCTTGGCGGCAACACGGGCGATGGGGTAGCCAGTGGCCTTCGAAGCCAGCGCCGAGGAGCGGGACAGCCTCGGATTGACCTCGATGATGGCGAACTCGCCCGTGCTCTGATTCAGGGCGAACTGGCAGTTGCACCCGCCCACCACCCCCAGCGACCGCACGATCTCCAGCGAGGCGGTGCGCAGCCGCTGGTAGTCCTCGTCCGATAGCGTCTGGCTCGGCGCTACCACAATCGACTCGCCGGTGTGGATGCCCATCGGGTCCATGTTCTCCATGTTGCACACGATGATGGCGTTATCCACCGCGTCCCTGAGCACCTCGTACTCTATCTCGGCCCAGCCTGTGACGCTGCGCTCAAGCAGCACCGAGCTAACCGGACTCTCCTGCAACCCCGTCGTTATAAGCGCCTCAAGCTCCACATAATCGCTGGCGTGCCCCGAACCCGTGCCGCCGAGACAGTAAGCCGCCCGCGCCACCAGGGGGAAGCCTTGCCGAGCGGCGAAGTCCCTCGCCTGCCAGAGGTCCGACACCGAGACGTGGGCCAGCACGGGCTGTCCCGTCGCCATCATCAGGTCTGCAAACATCTGCCGGTCCTCGGCCATGCGTATCGTGGCCGTGGAGGTGCCCAGGGTGCGCACCCCGTATTCCGCGAGCACCCCCGCCCGCTCCAACTCGACGGCGAGGTTGAGGGCCGTCTGCCCTCCCATCGTGGCTATGAGGCCGTCGGGCCGCTCCGCCGCTATGATGTCGCGCAGACTCTCCACGGTGAGCGGTTCGATGTACACGCGGTCTGCCGTGTCGGGGTCGGTCTGTATGGTGGCGGGGTTGGAGTTGACCAGCACCACCTCCACGCCCTCCTCCCGCACGGCGATGCAGGCCTGCGTACCGGCGTAGTCGAACTCAGCCGCCTGCCCTATCACAATCGGCCCGGAGCCTATCACAAGCACTTTGCGGATCGTAGGGTCCTTAGGCATGGGCCACCTCCATCGCTCCCAGGAACCTGTCGAATAGCTGCTGCGTATCGCATGGGCCGGGGTGCGCCTCCGGGTGCCACTGCACGCCCCACACCGGCAGCGTGACGTGAGCGATACCTTCCACGCTGCCGTCGTTCAGGTTGGAGTGCGTAACGACGTACCCTGCCGGTATCGATTCGGGGTCCACCATGTAGCCGTGGTTCTGGGTGGTAATCGACACGCGCCCGGTGGCAAGCTCCAGGACAGGCTGGTTTATGCCCCTGTGCCCGAAGCGCATCTTGGAGGTACGTCCCCCCGCCGCCAGCGCGAGCAGTTGGTGTCCCAAGCAGATGCCGAAGAGGGGCACTCCCGCATGTTGGAGCAGGGAGCGCACGGTCGCCACCGCGTAGTCGAGCCGCGCAGGGTCGCCCGGCCCGTTGGACAGGAGCACGCCGTCGGGCCGCAGCGCCATGATGTCGGCGGCGCCCATAGTCGCGGGCACCAGCCAGACGCCCGCGCCCCGCTGCCGGAGGTGGTCCAGGATCGCCCGCTTGCTGCTGTAGTCCACGAGCGCCACTCGGGGTGCGTTCTCAGAGGCGGGGGGATACCAGGCCAACTCCCGAGTGGTGCACTCTGCCACGAAGTCGGTGTGGTCGTAATCGAGTGCGGAGGCCAGGGCGCGAAGCTCCTCCACGCCGGGTAGCTCGGCCTCAGGTCCGACCGCCACGGCCGCCGGTATCACGCCGTGCGTGCGCACCCTGTGAGTGAGCAGGCGAGTGTCTACCCCGTAGAGCGCCGGTATGCCCTGGTCGCGCAACATTTCGTCGAGGTCGTGGGTTGTAGACCTGTGCCCGCTGCCTCTAACTAGCTGGTGCGCGATGACGGCCCTGGGGTGCACGCGGTCGCTCTGGTTGGAGAGGTCGCCAACGCCGTAGTTCCCCACGAGCGGATAGGTGAATATGAGGACCTGGCCCGCGTACGAAGGATCGGTGAGCGCTTCCTGGTAGCCGACCATGCCGGTCTGGAACACCAGTTCACCAACTGCCAACCCCGGCGCTCCCCCACCCACACCTCGCACCGCCATGCCATCCGGCATTACGAGCAGCCCCGACAGAGTATCACCCATCCCGTGCTGTACCTCCAACGGGCACCCTTGCCTGCGGCCTCTCGGCTCTGAGAGCTTTGTTATATCCGGAAGATTTTACTGTAAAGGACGGGGAGCGCGCTCCCTGTCGCCTATGGGAATTTTAGCAAAAGCCCATGCCCGGGAGCTGAGTTGTGCACCGCAATCCCCAACAAGCTGCCGGTTACCTCCCGGCTGCCGCACCGCAACCGCCAGCCATGCTGAATCGACCCGCC
>DASVQO010000186.1:0-5107 GCA_036389075.1 Chloroflexia bacterium
GATCTCATCGAGCACCGAGATGTCTACCTCGATCAATGAAGGCAACTCCATCGGCAGCGCCCGCACCAGCACATGGTCGAGCTGGGTCATGAGCATACCTTCGTTGTTGGCGACCACCGAGGACTCGCCCGTGTACACTATGGGCACGGTCGAGTTGATTTCCTCTAGCAGGTTCACCACCAGGAAGTCTACGTGCCGGACCACATGGGTCTGCGGGGTGCGTTGCACCTGGTGGATGAACACCTTGCGTGCCTCGTCACCCTCGCCCACCGACAGGTCAATAAGGCTGTTGCTGCCCGCCCGCAGGTACACGCGCTCGAACTCGCGCCGCGCCACCTGCACGGGCTGCGCCTCTACGTTGTGGCCGTAGACCACGCCGGGCACCAGCTCCTGGCGCAGCAGCTTGCGGCTGGCCTTTTTTAGTTGGCCGCGGGGTTCCACGACCAGTGAATACGTCTTACCGTCTGACATTTGTAAAACCAAACCTCTCTAGTTTCGCACGCGCCGAGCTTAGTACTTGCTCTTGTCGATCAGCGACACCTGGGTCTCAGGGTCGAAAGCGTGCATTTTGTCCATGTTGAAAGCCATATCGTGTACAAACCCCGGCTCGACCTCGGTGCGGGCGTCCACCCTGGCGACGAACGAAGTCTGGCCGTTGAGCAAGTACAGGAACACTTCGGAACCCATCGGCTCTACCACGTCGATGCGCGAGCGCACGATGGAGAGGTCCTGGGGGTCGTCTTCCTCGTCGAGCATGCCCTTGGCGAAGCGTGCGTCGTGGATGTCTTGCGGCCTGATGCCGAAAGATATCTGCTTACCCGTATATGGCAAGAGTAGTGCCCTGAACTTATCAGGAACGCGCAGCCTGATGGGCGGGTCCTCGCCACCACCGCTTGCGACGGTCAGGTACACCGCCTGGTCCGCCTGCTCCACGTTCACCGGGAAGAGGTTCATCGGCGGGCTGCCGATAAAGCCTGCCACGAACATGTTCGCCGGGTTGTTGAAGATGTTGCGGGGGCTATCGACCTGCTGGATGAAGCCGTCCTTCATCACCGTGATGCGGTCGCCCATCGTCATGGCCTCCACCTGGTCGTGGGTCACGTACACGGTGGTGGTCTGGAGGCGCTGGTGTAGCCTGCTGATGAGGGCGCGGGTTTCGACGCGCATCTTGGCGTCGAGGTTGGACAGCGGCTCGTCCATGAGGAAGACCTGAGGCTCGCGTACGATGGCGCGTCCGAGTGCTACACGCTGCCTCTGGCCGCCGGAGAGCTGGCGGGGCTTGCGCTGCAACAGGTGCTTGAGGCCCAGGCCGTCCGCGACCGTTTCGACGCGCGACTTGATCTGGTCCTTGGGCATGCGGCGCAATTTCAGGGCGAAGCCCATGTTGTCGAACACGTTCATGTGGGGGTAAAGGGCGTAGTTCTGGAACACCATCGCGATGTCCCGGTCCTTGGGGGCCACGTTGTTCACCACGCGCCCGCCAATGGAGATCGCCCCATCGGAGATTTCTTCCAGGCCCGCAATCATGCGCAGTGCGGTAGACTTGCCGCAGCCTGATGGCCCTACCAGTACCATGAATTCCTTGTCTTTGATCTCAAGGTTCATGTCCGTAACCGCGACCACGGGGCCGTACCGTTTGAAGACGCCGTCGAATACTACGTTCGCCATCGGACTCCTCCTGATAAGTATGTAGTTTTGGCCGGTTCCAACCCGGGTGTGCAGGGGTCACCTGCCGTCCCGCTCAGGGCCAGGGAACAGGGGCTAATTACGAACGACCTGGGTGCGAAACCCCTGTCCCTAGTCGTCCGTAAGGGAGTCTTTCAAGACTTCCAGATTTTCAAGGGCCATACCGGTGCCCACCGCCACGCACGCGAGCGGGTTGTCCGCGATGAAGCACGGGATGCCGGTCACCTGCGTGAGCAGCTCGTCTATGTGCCTCAACAGCGCCCCGCCACCCGTCATCACCATGCCCCGGTCGATGATGTCCGAGGCAAGCTCCGGCGGAGTCTTCTCTAGCACGGTCCGTACCGCGCCAACGATTTGCTCCAGGGGCTCCGAAAATGCCTCCACCACTTCGTTGGTGCGGACCTGTATCGTCCGGGGCAGACCTGCTACCTGGTCTCGCCCGCGCACTTCCATAATAAGCTCGTCTTCCGGCTCGAGAGGTAGCGCGCTGCCGATTTCGATTTTTAACTGCTCAGCGGTGCGGTCACCGATTAGCAAATTATACTTGCGCTTGATGTAAGATGCAATAGCCTGGTCCAGCTTATCGCCGCCCACGCGCACCGAAGTGCTCACCACGATGCCGTTCAGCGCGATAACCGCCACCTCTGTGGTGCCGCCGCCGATGTCCACGATCATGCTGCCCGTGGGCGAATCGACCGGCACACGCGCCCCAATCGCGGCTGCCAACGGCTCGCGTATCAGGTAGGCTTCCTGCGCCCCCGCCTGCATCGCCGCGTCACGCACCGCTCTGCGCTCCACGCTCGTCACGCCCGCCGGGATGCAGATCATCACCTTGGGCTTGAACATGCTAAAGCGGCCCAGCGCCTTGGCTATAAACGCCTTGAGCAACGCCTCCGTAACGAGGTAGTCCGATATGACCCCGTTCTGCATGGGCCGGACCACTTCCACCGTGTCGGGCGTGCGGCCTAGCATGTCGTAGGCGGCCCTGCCTACAGCTTTTACCCTGCCATCCCTTGTGGAGATTGCCACCACGGATGGCTCGTTCAACACAACGCCCTTGCCTCTTACGAAAACAAGGACGTTTGCCGTACCCAGGTCAATTCCAATGGAGCGACCGAGCAATTACCCCTCCTCCTGGCGCAACCGGCGTCGTCGCTGACCTACCCTCAGGCGCAGCGATGCGAGGCGCATGGCGGCCTCGGCGGAGGCAAGGTCGGCGGTAGCCCCACGATTGGCGAGGGCGTCCTGCGCCCTGCGTCTCGCGTCCTCGGCGGCCGCCGCGTCGATCTCCTCGGCGCGCTCGGCCACGTCGGCAAGTACCGTCACCTTGTTGTTCAGCACTTCAAGGAAACCGCCCGCTATCACTATGCTCTGCTCGTCGGACCCCTTCGTCACGCGAAGCTCGCCGATTTGCAGGAGGGTCAGCAGCGGCGCGTGGTGGGGCAGTATACCTACCTCCCCATCCACCGACGGCGCGACCACCATATCTACGTTATCGTCACTGTAGACGAGCCTTTCGGCCGTGACGATCTCAAGTGTCAAAGGCATGTCAAGACCTTCCTTCTCCGGTAGGTGCATGCGGTGTCATTATACACGTAAAGCCGGTAGAGTGGTTAGTGGTTAGTGGTTAGTGGTTAGTGGTTAGTGGTTAGTGGTTAGTGGTTAGTGACGCCAACCAAATCATCATCTACTTTGCGCGTTCTTTGCGTCCTTTGCAGCTTTGCGGTTTCCGTCTCTTCACTAACCACTAGCCACTAACCACTAGCCACTTCCTACGCCCCCTGCATCTGCCGCGCCTTCTCCACCGCCTGCTCGATGCCGCCGACCATGTAGAAAGCCTGCTCCGGCAGCGTGTCGTGCTTGCCGTCGAGGATTTCCTTGAAGCCGCGCACCGTATCGGCTATCGATACGAACTGCCCTTCCAGGCCGGTGAAGGCGGCGGCGGTGAACATGGGCTGCGAAAGGAAGCGCTGGATGCGGCGGGCGCGGGCCACGGTCAGTTTGTCCTCCTCGGAAAGCTCCTCGATGCCCAGGATGGCGATGATGTCTTGCAGGTCCTTGAACCGCTGCAACACTCTTTGCACGTTGCGGGCTACGTCGTAGTGCTCCTGGCCCACGATGCGCGGGTCGAGGATGCGGGACGTGGAAGCCAGCGGGTCCACCGCGGGGAACAGGGCCTGCGCCGCTAGGTTGCGCTCCAGGTTGATCGTGGCGTCGAGGTGGGCGAATGTGGTGGCGGGTGCCGGGTCGGTGTAGTCGTCGGCGGGCACGTAGATGGCCTGCACCGAGGTGATGGAGCCATTCTTGGTGGAGGTGATGCGCTCCTGTAGCTGGCCCATCTCCTGCGCGAGCGTAGGCTGGTAGCCCACGGCGGAGGGCATGCGGCCCAGCAGCGCCGACACCTCGGAACCCGCCTGCACGAACCGGAAGATGTTGTCGATGAACACCAGCAGGTCGGTGCCGTGAGTGTCGCGGAAGTACTCGGCCATCGTGAGGCCCGTCAGCCCCACGCGGAGGCGTGCGCCGGGCGGCTCGTTCATCTGCCCGAACACCATCACCATCTTGTCGAGCACGCCTGCCTCGTGCATTTCCTTGTAAAGCTGCGTGCCCTCGCGGGTGCGCTCGCCCACCCCGCAGAACACCGAGAAACCGCCGTGCTGCTTGGCTACGTTGTTGATAAGCTCGGTGATAACCACCGTCTTACCCACGCCCGCGCCGCCGAACACCCCAATCTTGCCACCCTTCGAGAAAGGCGCGATCAGATCGATAACCTTGAGGCCCGTCTCGAATATCTGGGCCACCGTGGACTGGTCCTCGAACCGGGGCGCGGGGCGGTGGATCGAATACCGCTCTGTGGTCTCCGCCGGGCCGCGCTCGTCTATCGGGTCGCCCGTCACGTTGAAGATGCGCCCCAGCGTGCCCTCGCCCACCGGCACGGAGATCGAAGTCCCCGTGTCGTAAGCGGGCATGCCACGGCGCAGGCCATCTGTGGTGGTCATGGAGACGCTGCGCACCCAGTCGTTGCCCAGGTGCTGCTGCACTTCGCAGATGACGCGGGCGTTGGCCGCGCTGCCGCTCTCGCCGTCGCCCACACCCTCGCGGGCCGTCTCCGACGTGATGGGGATCTCAACCGCGTTGTAAATAGCAGGTAACTGGTCCGGCGGGAACTCGATGTCCACCACAGGCCCTGTTATCTGCACGATTCTTCCCGTTGCTCCCCTGGTGCTTGTTGCTACCATTCTGCTAACTCTCCTTTGACTAGAGAACCCTTCTCTTCCTCACAAACATCCTAAGTGGCAGTCGTACTGGGTGCCGCCTTCGCGGGCGCGGCCGCTCGTTTGAGCCACCACCCCATTACGGCCCCACCCACCACCGAAGCGACGAACAACGCTATCAGGTTCATGTTGGCCGAGACGCTTGA
>DASVQO010000187.1:0-4746 GCA_036389075.1 Chloroflexia bacterium
GCAGACTTGGGCTGTAGAAGGGTTACGGCCCTTGAGGGGGACCAGAAACCCCCGGCGGCTCTGTATGGTGCCGGCGACACACTCAAGGTCGAAAACACCGACGTCAACCTGAACAGCGAAGCAGATACATTTAATCCGAGGCAGAAAGCTCAGCAAGGCCTGGAGGACCAGGAGCTTATCAAGATTGAAGAGTGGAAGGCAGCAATTACCGGAGCCACTCCAGGCCAGCCGCGGGTGGTCCAACACCTTGATGATCCGAACGTGTCCTACCTTATTGTGCCATTTTCTAATGCTGATGCAATACCGCTCGTGGTTAGCCTGAATGCTACAACGGGCGAGTATCTGCAGGCTGCGGCTTCACGTGACCCCAAGGTGGATGTGCACCCTATAAAGGACAGCAAGACCATCAAAGAAAATCTTGTCAGTGGTCAAGCCAGAATAGGGGACAGAACAATCGTCCTGCGCCCGGAGGAACTGCCGGAAGGAGATTTGCCCATGGTTTGGAAACCTTGCCTGGAGTCGTTCACTCCGTTTGTGCCATTCTACAGGGTTTCCTTTCAGCCGGGGCCCGGCTTGAGGCCGCTCACTTCCCCACTCTACGCCAGAGCATCAGATGGGGCTCTTTTCACAGGCTTAACGTCCCACCGCGGTGGAGTTTAGCGGAGTTTAGCGGTATTGAATTGAAGTAGGAGGAACAAAATGGACGAGATTGAGCGGAAGGAGCCTCTTGAGAACCTGCGGCTGGGTCCCGCAGGCCGTGGAGATATTGCACCTGCGGCAGCAGCGGCGTTCGGAGCATATGTGGCATCGGCCTATGCCTCGTCCTCATCAACTGCGTCATCAGAGGAATTTGCCGCGTATGTGGCAGCGGCCTATGCCTCATTCATGAAGGCGTTAGATGATGCTACCGATGACTTTTCAGGCCCAATTTCGGACCAGCCGATTGATGCTCTTATCGAGGATGCCGAACACGCGCTGGGGGCGGAAGGCACTTTACCCCAGGACCTGGTTGTGTTCCGGGGCTACCTGGGGAGCGCGCACGACCCGGTTCACCCGACTAACCGGCGTCTCTATCTCACCTTGCAATTCAACGAGTACATCGACTTCCGTTCGGAGGACGTAGTCCTATATCGCGATCTCGGGGGCGGCGTGATGGACGGAATCGTCATTTGGCTGCAACGCGCCGCTACAATCAAGCACGTGCGCATGGAAACCCTCGATCTCCAGAGAACTTTCCTGCAAGGCGACATAGGTACCTCCGGGGCTCCACAGGCACACTCACCCGCAGGTCAGGGTCCAATCGGTGGCTCCTTCCTGGGGTGTGGAGGCGGTTCGTTCCTGACGTGTGGAGGTGGCTCCTTCCTGACGTGTGGAGGTGGCTCCTTCCTGACCTGTGGAGGTGGCTCCTTCCTGACGTGTGGGGGTGGTTCGTTCCTGACGTGCGGGGGCGGCTCCTTCCTGACGTGTGGGGGCGGTTCGTTCCTCACGTGTGGGGGCGGCCGGTGAGCAACCCTACGCCGTTCGTCTCGCCGCATGCTACGCAGCCGTAACGCATCGCACCACAAACTGAAGAACGTTAGACAGCCTTACGCATGCACGCCCTGGGATGCGCATCCCAGGGCGTGCATGCGTAAGGCCTGCTACGCGAAGCGCCACAGGACTACAACATGCTAACTCAACGGGCTGTGGCCGCATACCTGCTGGAGCGAGGGCTTGTCGAGCCGAAAGCCGTAGTTGAGGGCGACCTGGTGGTGCTCGATGCGAGCCGCCGCAACGCCAACTTCCAGGTAATCAGCGAGCGTGCCCCCTCCTACCTGGTGAAGCAAGGCGTCGGCGCGCAAAGAGAAGCCACAATCTCGAATGAGGCCTCCGCGTACGACTTCATGCTCCGGAGCGCCCCTTCGACGTTCCGGCGCTTCTTGCCTGCCAGGCATCTGTATAGCGGCCAGGACCACGTACTCGTGCTGGAGCTGCTGCGGCCCGCCCGGACCCTTCAACAGTACCACGCCCGCACCGGCCGCTTCCCCTTGTGGTTAGCAGCGGAGCTGGCCGAAGCCCTGGCCGCGGTCCACAGCTTTGACGCTGGCACGGTTGCCGCGCACTCGCCCGCCTCGGCCAGGCCAATCGCCGCCAAGCCCGCGCCCTGGGTGCTATCCCTGCACCAGCCGAGCATGGAACTCTACCATCAAATGAGCAACGCCAACCTCCAGATCGTCAGGGTCTTACAGTCATCAGGGGGCGGCGCGATGCTAGATAAGTTGCGCGCGGGCTGGCAAACCCGAGCGCTGGTGCACTACGACTTCAAGGGGGAGAACGTACTCGTCCTGGGGCCGGGTGTACGGGATGGGAGCCGGTTGAAACTGGTAGACTGGGAGGCGGCCGGGCTGGGAGACCCCTGTTGGGATATCGGCTCGCTGTTCGGAGAGTACCTGGGCACCTGGCTCACGTCTATACCGCTGCTCGCCGGGGGCACTCCCGACCAATTCCTGGAGTTGGCCGCCTACCCGCTATCCAGGATACAGCCTGCCATGCGTTGTTTCTGGAAGGCTTACGCCAGGCGCATGGACATGGCGGGAGAGACCGCGGCGCGGTTCCTGGTGCGTTCGACGGAGTACGCGGCTGCCAGGCTGCTGCAAACCGCCTTCGAACAGAGCCAGGGAGCTATCCAGGCCACGCGCAACACCCTCGGCTTCGTTCAACTGAGCTTCAACATACTACAACGCCCCCTCGAAGCAGTAGTGCATCTGCTCGGCATTTCATTGCAGGACATCATGGTGCCCCATGCCAGGTAGCTACCTGCTACAGGTCCGATCGGCTGTAGAGGCAACGAGTATCAGTTCCCCTACTGCCTTTTCGTGGTTCGGCGCTACGACGCGTACCCTGCCCCCTCAACTGGCGCGCGCGGCCAGCCCCGGCACCGCGCGCAGCTATCTGACCTACAACCTGCAAATGCGCCTGTATAACGATTTTTACATCAAGGGCACGGCCCAACCTGCCAGTAATCATGTTTCCCAGCAAGCACTGGCGGGGATCACGCCTTTTGTTCAAGAGCTTATCGCCGCCAACCGCGGCACGGGTTACAGACAAGATGGCTGGTTAGTGGAACGGGAAGAGGAGGGCGAAGTCGTCGTCAGCCGGAACGGCTCCACCCTCAGAGTACCCACTGCTTTGTGCTCGCCGCCCGCCGTGCCGGGGCAAGTGGGTGCCCAGGTGAGCATCTGGTTCCCCAAAGACCTGCTTGGCATATCGCCGGGCTACTACATGGCGGTTAGCAACAAGCCCCTCTCTCAGGCCGACGAGGCGCAGCTAGTCCGGCTTTACTGGCACATCAGGGCGGAAGGCGCGGCCCGCCTGGTCAAGTTGGTCACCAATCTGTTCAACGCGGACGAGTTACCCTTCAAGCTCAAGGTCATCAACGACCCGAGGCGCTTCCAACGCTGTGATGCGGCCGTGCTCTATATCTCCCGGGCCGATTATAGCCGTGCGGTGGCGCATGTCGAGCATGCGCGCGCGGCGATAGCTAACGAGATGCGAGAGCCTGTGCCCGCGCTTACCAGGAAGCTGGCGCCCGGCCTGGGGCTTGCCGAAGACCCCGAGGACCACGAGAGCTTTGGGCTGCACAGGTGCGCCATGTTGGCCGAAGGGCTGGTTCGTGCCTACGAGAAGGGCAAAGAGCGCATCGAAGAGCGGCTCCAGGAGGTCGTGGACCGGCTGGTGGAAGCGGGCGTGGATATCGAACGGCCCTATCTAAGGGCAGGCTCCACGGACACGTACACCTATGCAACAACACCTGTAACAGCCGGTAAGGACGTACCAAAGACCGGGGCCGGCCCGGTATCCGTCCTCGAACCCGGCATGGCTTCAGGGGAGCGCCTTGGACCTGAAAAGTCGGCAGGTCTCGGCTGGTATGACCCGGCCAGCGTGGGTGCCGTAGAGCACTTGTGGATAGCCGAAGGCATAGCCGAGAAGATAGCACGAAGCGCAGTCTGGCATGAAGGGCGTTGCAACTGGCTTGGTGCCGCTCCACACAGCACCGGGACGACCGTTTACCGCGCGCTTGGACCCGACCTCTACGCGGGCACAGCCGGTATAGCCCTCTTCCTGGCCGAAGTGTATGCCGCCTCAAAGCGAGGAGACCTGAAGCACGCGGCCCTCGGCGCGATGAAGCAGTCGTTAGACCATGTTGAAAGCATACCGGCCGCCGAACGGCTGGGGCTTTATACCGGCGTTTCGGGCGTTGCCTGCGCCGCGATGCGCGTTGCCGAATGCCTTGAGGACGAAGACCTGGCGGGGGCGGCCCGGCGGCTCGCCGGTGGGCTGCATACCGGGGCGGAAAGCGGAGGTCACGACTTGCTGTCGGGCAGCGCGGGTGCGGTCCTGGCGCTGCTTACCCTCCGGCCCCTGCTTGGAGCGAGCGCCCTGGAGCCTGCGGCAGACCTGGGTGATAAGCTGATAGCTGCCGCTCGCAAGGACCGCTTCGGCTACTCCTGGCAAGCACCCACCTTTCCGACCCGGCACAATCTCACCGGGTTCGCTCATGGAGCCGCCGGCATAGGCCACGCCCTGCTTGGGTTATTCACGGCCACCGGAGCGCCGACGTACCGGCAAGCGGCGGAAATGGCGTTCGCTTACGAGTCGTCCTGGTTCGACCGGGAGCAGTCTAACTGGGCAGACCTGCGCTCCTATCGCGGCCCTAGAGCGCGTAGAGCCTCGATTTCATACTCCACCTACTGGTGTCATGGCGCA
>DASVQO010000188.1:0-2004 GCA_036389075.1 Chloroflexia bacterium
ATCAACTTGTCAGGAGCCAACCTAATAAGAACTGGCCTAACAGGAGCCATTTTAGTAGAAGCTGACCTGTCAGGATCCAGCCTACGGGAATGCGGTCTAACGCAAACCAATCTGTCAGGAGCTAACTTGTCACATGCTGACCTAACAGGAGCCAAGTTATGGCGAGCCCAGATAACGAAAGGTAACCTATCCAAAGCTAGGTTAATAGAAAGCTACTTAGGAGACGCCGACTTATCAGGAGCTGATCTAACTCAGACTGACTTGTCACGCGCCAACTTAGGAGGGGCTAACCTAGCAGGGGCTCGCATGTCACGAGCTAAACTGGACGGAATCAACCTAATGGGAGCAAATCTAACGGGCGCAGACCTGTCCGGAGTTGGTGCAAGGAAAGCTGACTTTACAGGTGCCAACTTATCAGGTGCCCGCCTGACGGAATCGTATCTCATTGCTTCGAACCTCACCGAGGCAATGTGCGATGAGACAGATTTCACCAGAGTGACTCTAGGAGAGGTCATCTTTGGAAATATTGATCTTAGCAATGCAAGAGGCCTTGAAACCTCAATGCACTATCGACCTTCCATTATTGATATCAACTCGCTCTCCCGATCTAAAGGCAAAATACCAGAAGGCTTCCTACGGGGTGCTGGCGTTCCTGAAACATTCATCCAGTACATATCGTCACTGACCGTGCAACCGCTCCAGTTCTATTCTTGCTTCGTTAGCTACAGCCACGCAGACAAAGCGTTTGCCCGCCGCCTACATGACGCCCTACAGGGACGGGGCATCCGTTGCTGGCTCGATGAAAGGCAGCTACTCCCAGGGCATAGTATTTTCGACGAGGTAGACCGAGGTATCCGTTTTTGGGACAAGGTGCTTCTGTGCTGCTCCCGGCACTCTCTTACAAGCTGGTGGGTGGATAACGAGATTAATTCAGCCTTCGCTAAGGAGCAACAGCTACAGAAAGAACGTGGTAAGAAGTCATTAGCATTGATCCCCCTAGACCTGGATGGCTATTTGTTCAATGAATGGAAAGACGGCAAGGCTCAACAGGTCAAATCACGCCTAGCAGCCGACTTCAAAGGCTGGGAGCACGACAACGCCAAGTTCGAGGAGCAGTTCGAGCGCGTCGTCAAAGCCTTGCAGACCGACGACGGCAGGGAAGCACCACCCCCGCCCAGGCTCTAGCCCGTTGGCCCCGCCCCTGCCGTCCAACTCCCCCTTGTGCTACAATGCAGCATGGACTTCAGCAAGCCAAAAGCGCCCTTATACCCGCTGCCGGTTGCGCGTGCCCTGGAGGCGGCGGAGAGGGCGTGTGGGGGTGGTGGCGAGAGTGGGGCGGCCTGCCACGCGGCGGTGATGCGGCTGGCGAGCGCGCTGGCCTACTACACCGGGGCTATTGCGGTGGCGCAGTACACCCAGGCGCTGCTCACGGGGCAGGTCGAGCCGGACCCCACGCTGGGAAGGAGCCTGAGAAGCCTCAGACGGGTGTTGCTGGGCCAGTGGCTGGGTTGGGTGGCGCGCGGGCTTGCGGCGGCTCCTGGGGGGCCCGTGGAGGGATTGGCGGGGTGGTATAGCGCGCGGCAGGCCGGGGATGTAGCCGGGGCCTATGGGGGCTTGCTGGACCTGATGAGGGCGCACCTGGCGTATAACGGCGATTATGGGCCGCAGGAGACTGTGTCGCCCCGCACGCTGCTGGAGCTTGTGGACCAGTACCGCATCCGGCGCGGCAAGGCCCCCACGGACGCGCTGCCGCCAGACTTCGACCGCAAGGTGGCGGATACGCTGCTGCCGGGCCTGCGCGCAATGCTAGAGGGTGCGACGTTCTTGAGGGAGTACGACCTGTACGCTCCCCAGCAGCGGCAACTGCTCATGGGGCCGAAGCCAACCACGCCGATGCCCCCCATCCAGGCCCCGGCGGAGGCCGCCGAAGCCGCCACTCTGCTGCTCTACTCGCCCGGCGAGGAACCCGATTACACCAGGCGTCCCGACCCGGAGAAGCAGCGC
>DASVQO010000189.1:0-10275 GCA_036389075.1 Chloroflexia bacterium
AGACCTACTGCTATTGTGACGCATCCAAATGTCCCAGGGCGCCCCAAGTGGAGCACAGAATATTCACCGCAGAGAAGCAGAGGACGCAAAGGTACGCAGAGAAGAATAGAGGGTTTCACGCAGAAGCGGCAGAATCATACGGTAAGATGCTGCCTCTTGCCTTTGGTAAACAATCCTTGATCTCTGCGTAACCTCAGCGTTCTCTGCGTCTCTGCGGTGAATATTCTGTGCTACTCGGACGTAATCGCTCCGACATTAGGGCCGGACTAGCCTCCAACCACGACTCCTTCTTCCTTCGCCTTCCCACCGTGCTTCTTACCTTTGTGGCCGTTGGCGGAGGGGGTGCCGGCGTCGCTATCGCCTATGCGCTGTAGCTCCATGTCGAACATGTGGCGCAGGATGGCCACCGAGGTGGCGTAGGCCGAGTCCATGCCGAGGTAGGCGAGGCGGATCGCGCCCAGGTTCTTGCCGCGTGTATACGGGGTGTCCGATGCGTAGTGGAGGAAGCCGAGGTCGAAGGGGAGGCTGGTGAAGTTGATGTGCTCGTTCACGGGGTAGCGTGTCGGGTGGGTGTACTCGTAGAGGCCATTGAGGTACGGCCCCGCCTCCATCTCGACCACGGTGTAGTTCTCTCGGTAGTAGAAGTCGAGGTAGGGGCGGTTCTGCAAGTAGGTGCCCTTGACCGTGACGGCCTTCTGGTTGTCCAGCACCGAGCCGTACACGAGGAAGGGGGCCACCATGCTCGCCGTGAAGCAATTGTTGAGCCAGTAGGTGTTTTGCGAGTGCTCGTCGAACACCGAGTCGGGGATCATCACGTCGCCTATGCGCCCGTTGAGCGTGGCCGCTTTGCCGAGCACGTACACCCCCTGCACGTTTTCGAGGCTCTGCGCCACCTGCACGAATATATAGTAGGCGGCGAGGCCGAGGGGGTAGTCTATATTCAGGATGATGGCGTCGCTCTTCTTGAGGCGCTCAATTCCATCCATCTTGAGGCGCGAGTCGAAGTCTTCCGGGTTGAGGCGGCCAAGCTCGATCACCTGGGCGTCGATGGGCATGCCCTGTTGGCTGTGGACGTAGTAGATGCCGCGCTCGGCCTCTTCCTGGCTGCGGCTTAGCTGGGCTTTGCGGCCCGACTCGGTCTCGTGGTAGTAGCGGCGGGAGGCGTAATAAAAGAGGTTCTCCAGGCTGGCGCGCGTCTCGCCGCTCTTGATCTTTTGGTACTCGCCCAGTATCTCGTGGTCGTTGGCGCGCTCCACGAACTTCTCTATCTCAGGAGTGGCGCGCAAGATGCTGCCGCTGAGCATGTTCACCATCGCGTGAATGTTGGACGACACGAAGTAGACCGGCCTGTCGTGGAGGTCCTTTTCCATCATGACGCTGTTGACGGGCTGCCACCACTGCTCGGTGGCCTGGGCGTAGCGCACGTAAGAGCCGCCGAGCATGCGCACCGTGAAGCTCTTTTCGTTCTCCAGCATGGTGAGCAGGTAGTTCCAGATGCCCTGCCCCCAGATGGCTTCCAGCCTCTCCCAGCTATCGGGCGTGATGAAGAGGCGCTGCTGCATCACCTTCACCACCTCGTCGTAGAGGGCGGGCGGGGCGTTGCGCATGGCGACGATAAGCTCCCTCGTGTTCGGCTCGTTGTTCAGCAGGACGTGGAACTTGTTCCACTCGATCTGGAAGCCGGTGAGGGTGGGGATGAGGTCGTCCACGTCGGAGGCGGAGGAGACGTAGACGGCCAGGTTCTCCTTACCGTCCCAGGCCGACCGCCTGCGCCTGCCGGGCGCGTGCACCTGCTCCCACTGCTCTACGTCGTACCCGGCCCTGGCGAACACCTCGGACGACTGGCCCAGTAACACCCGGCGTATTTGGGTGATACATGCGGGGAGGCGCTGCACGCAGTAGAAGAAGGCCGACATATCGGGGGCGGTGCTGCGCGCGTTGACGTGGAGGGCCGAGTCGGCGTTGAGGTGGGCCTGCACGAGGGCCTTGATCTTGACCTCGCCGGAGGAGCGGAGCATGGTGGAGTAGGTGCGGATGTACACCTCCACGTCCTGCTTGGAAGCGGGGTGTATCTCCTCGCGCTCGATGTTGTCCAGGCGATTGTCGCCGGAAGACGAGAATACCCGCTCGTCGTTGATGGGGTCGTTGGCCGTCATTGGCTCCCTCCGGGTGCGTGCGTCCTTGGTTTGCTTACATCATACATTATTACATGCAGTATATGTTCCAGGGATGGTAGGTGTCAAAACTCGCAGGCTAGAATGTTACTGTGCGTGTGGTGATTGTAACCTCCATAGTTGACATCCATCCTAGCGATAGTACTAAGCACCGCCGTCATCCAGAACGTATAACTGGCTATACACAGTTCCACCTTACCTTTTACACTGCTTCTACCCTAATTATTTGTGTTAAAATCTGGCTGTTGTTTTCTCGTTGAAAATCCGAAAATGTAGTGTTGTGGGGCTTCCATAGCCTTCAATCCTGGTGTATAATAGAATATCCGTTCTAGCTGCTTATCAGCATTTATGAGCTACGGGAGATGAATTGACATGAACATAACTACAGAAAACGTAAACTCCCTTGAGATGCTGGATAGGGAAGACCTAATGAAGATGGTCAGAACTATGATAAGTGGCGGTGTGGTGCTTAACTTTCATGGCAAGCGTACAGCGCAGGAGATTAGGCGCAAGGTAAGGCCACGACAAACACAGGTTAAGAAGGAACTCTCCGTTGGTACGCCGGAGGAACAGTCTCGGAATTTTATTTATGAAGGTGAGAACCTTCAGGCTATGGTGACACTCTATAAAGAGCGGGGTCAAGTGGATTTGATTCTCACTGACCCTCCCTACAACACCGGTCAATTTTTTCGTTATAACGACCATTGGGATACTGACCCGAATGATCCCGATCTAGGACAGTTAGTGACGAATGAAGATGGTTCCCGTCACACGAAATGGATGAAGGCCATGTTGCCGCGTCTTCAGATGATGAAGGCGATGCTAAAGCCTACGGGTGTACTTGCTATCTGCATAGACGACAACGAACTTTTCCATCTAGGCATGATGCTAGATGAGGTGTTCGGCGAAGACAACCGGATTGGAATCATAAACTGGCAGAAGACCTTCTCACCAAAGAATGACTCTAAACATCTATCTACAGCCACCGAGTACGTGCTTGTTTATGCGCGCTCTTTGGAAACGGCACAAACTATTCTGCTGCCCCGCGATGACAAAATGGATCGTTCCTTTCAGGATCGTGACAACGATCCTGAAGGTGAGTGGTCGGGTAAAGACCCAACAGCAAAGCAATACAGAAAAAATACCGTTTTCGGTATTCAGTCTCCATTCACCGGTTTTTTACACTACCCTGATTTTGAACACACATTTGAAACTGAACCTGCTGAGGCCACAAAGCACTGGACTGGAATGAGCAAGGCCGAAATGAAACAATGCCTTGAAGAATGGGGTTGGCCTTACACCGAAAAGGATTTAGGTGATGGCAGAGGGAAGGCTTTAGTTCTGGAAGGTTCGTCGATAGGTCTGGTAGGCTATGATCCTTCGAGAGACTGGATCGTGCAAGAAGCGTCAGGAAGGGCTTTCAAGAGACGTGAGCTGGGGAATTGGCCGCGGCTGTATTTCCGTGATAATCGCGATGGTCAAATCGCGACGGGACGCCCAAGAATGAAAAATTACCTTAGAAACGTTCAAAGAGGTAAAGTTCCAATAACTTATTGGGCAGATGAAGACTATGATACGCCAACAGTGTTAGGGGCGCAGTCGTGGGATCATTCGGAGTCGGGCCATAGCCAAGCTGGTATCAACGAGTTGGATGCCTTACTTGGGAAGGGTCATGGTTTCCAAACTGTTAAGCCGCTCAAGCTGATGAAGAAGATCATTCAGCTTTGGTGCCCTCCGAACGGACTTGTCCTTGATCCCTATGCAGGATCTGGTACTACAGGGCATGCGGTTCTTGAACTGAATCATGACGTGGAGGCAAATCGGCGCTTCATATTAATTGAGCAAGGAGCACCAGAGAGGGGTGATAAATATGCTAGGAGTCTTACCCGTGAAAGGCTGCGCCGCGCAATCACGGGCGAGCGGCCGGACAGCCAAGGCAATCTAAAAGTTGCGGCAGAGCCTTTAGGCGGTGGATTTCAATTTCGTTTGCTCACCAAGAAAATCGATTCGAAAACCGTGCTTTCAATGCAGAAGGACGAACTGATAGATGTAGTAATTACCTCTCACTGGGATACTGACAGACGAGGATCGTCCGGGCTTATCCGTATAGAGGAAGCGGGTTACAAGTACCTTGTAGGCCGCGATGAGCAGTATGAAGGGTATTTTTTGATATGGAATGGCGGTGATAAGGTAGGCCAGCTAGATTTTGATAGCTATACAACTGTTGTACAGGAAGCCAGAAGAGCTGGACTGAAGCAGCCTTATCACGTTTACGCCCGCTATGAAATCCATCAAGCTAGGAGTGTTATCTTCTACAAGATACCAGATAAGATACTGGCGCATCTCGGCCTCAATGAAAATAGCGACAGCTTCAACGAGGATGATGAGTGATGGAGCTATTTCCGTTTCAGATAGCCGCCTCCACGGAAATCGCGGACAGGTATGTCGCATATGCTGAAGAGCCCCTGATGATAACTAAGCTACATGAGCTTCCTTTCTATCAGAACCTTAATGCTATCACCGGAAGTGGCAAGACCCTTATTCTTGCAGACGCCATAGCGCAGATCAGAAGCAGGCTCTCCGTTGAGCCTATTGTCTTGTGGCTCTCAAAAGGTAAGGTGGTTGTTTGGCAAACCTACAACAATCTTTCTTCTGGCAAATATGCTGATCTGGTTGCAGGCTTCGCAGTAAAGCCTTTGATGGAGTGCCGACCATCAGACATAGAAGATCCTACATCGGGGTTGCTTCTTGTTGCGACAGTAGGTAAATTCAACCAGCGCGACCAGAAAGAAGGTGATCGCAAGATTTACCAACTCGCACTTGATATAGCTGATACGTCACTATGGGATATGCTCAAGACTCGGCGCACCTTGCAGGGCCAACGCCGCCCTTTTATCGTGGTGTACGACGAGGGCCACAATCTTTCGGACCAGCAGACGAAGCTACTAATGGAACTGGAACCCAACGCGCTCATTGCAGCAAGTGCAACAATGCGTATTCCTGACGCCCTAGGAAACACTATTTCACGCCTTCGACAGGATAAACACTGGACCGACACCGATTTTGGAACGGTGATTAAGAGCAGTGAGGTAGTTCAGTCAGGGCTTGTGAAGCAGCAAATTCTACTTGGCGGCTATATTGCCCCAATGGAGATAGCAATAGATGATATGCTTGATAGCATGCGCAGGCTTGAGGGTGTTGCTTGTCAGTTAGGCTTGCCGTTCAAGCCGAAAGCAATATATGTGAGTAATACCAATGTTGTATCAAGCGCAACTGACGTAGATAGTCCTCATGTTCCATTTGATAAGCGCAGGGCCCGGCCCATATTGATCTGGCGTCATTTGGTCGAAAATTGCGGAGTGGATCCTGTAAACATTGCTGTTTACCTCAATCTGAATTTCAGCCCCAAATTTCCGCCGCCTCCAGGCTTCAAACTTTTCGCGGGTGGCGACAGTGATTACGACAACTTTATTGCTGGTGATTATCAGCATATCATTTTCAACCTGACGCTTCAGGAAGGTTGGGATGATCCCCGTTGCTATTTTGCCTATATAGATAAGGAGATGGGTTCCAAAGCGCAAGTGACTCAGGTAGTAGGGCGCGTGCTCAGGCAGCCAGGCGCCCAGCACTATCCCGACCCCGGTCTCAATACTGCTCACTTCTATATCCGTACAGATGAGAAGAGCGTTTTTGATAATGTCCTAACGGAAGTACAGCAAAAGATCGCAGCAGAGTCACCAGAAATTACACTCACGGTATTTGCTGGCGGTTCGGGAGCGGCGAGCAAGCTAAGTATGTCGCCTAAGAAACCACGTAGTGTTCCCGACGTTTCCATAAATGCCGGCAATGCAAAGGAGTTGATCAGAGAGATAATAGATCGAACTCAGGACTACAGAACAGACTCCCGTAACACAATCGGCAAGGGTGGTCGTATCCAGGTGTTGCAGGTTATTGGTAGTAACGAGAGCGAGCATGAGGAGTGGGTCGAGGTAGAGCACAGCAATCAGGTCACAGCCCGTTGGATTTTCACTCGGGAAATACAAAAGACCTATGCACGAGCCATTAACTTGTGCGATATTGAAGACCCCAAGTTTGATGCGTTGGTCGAATACAACAGCCCTGCGGCCGAGTCAATACGTGAGGCCGCTCAAAAAGTAGTTGCTGCCTACATTGAGAACTCGGAGGTAGTTCACAACTTCCTTGAACCTAAGACGGTACCTGCGATTTCTGTTGATCCCGCAAACACCACTCGCTTTATCAATGCACTGCATGAGGGTTATAGCGGCCTGAATGGCTTTGAAAAGGAATTCGCCCATGCTCTAGATAGAACCAAGCGAGTATGGTTCCGCAATCCATCCAGGGGCTTTTTTGAAATACCGCTTCTTGACAAAGGCGGTACGCACAACTTCAACCCGGATTTCCTAGTGTGGGTTGACAGGGAAATCATTGCCATAGATACAAAAGGTGACCACCTAATTGTTGAAGACGCTGGCCGTAAGCTGTTTTCAATCAAGAAGGTTGGACAAGGTCCTGAACTTAGCATTCGCCTAGTTACACGTGGGACCTGGACTGCGGACATGGGCAGACCGAACAAGTTAGGCTATACGGTTTGGCTGATCCGGAACGGAAAACCTCACCCAATTCACGCAAACGACGTAGCCAAGGCGGTGGATATCTGCTTACGTCCAACCAGTTAACCCAGCAGTCCTTCAGGCATAATGACTCCCCCGTGCCCTGATAGTGGGCTTTACTCCTATTGACGACAGCCCCATCTCGTGTTAAACTTGGCGTACTTGTGCAAGCAGGGTACCCGTACCGGCACGCCTTTCCTCATGCCTCGTTTCCAATCCCCAACGCTCCTCTCCTGGCCCTTACGTGCCTCCGGTTTCCTGCTACAAATGGTTTGGGGAGAGCCTGGCAAATACCTCCGCTGCTCGGGCGCTTAGCAGCTACTCACACACGTTTGGACACCACGGGCCTGGCTTTAACGTGCCAGCCAGCCGGAGGCTCATATTGGGCGGGTCCAGCGACCGCAAAGGAGTGAAGTCATGCAAAGTAAGAACCTCAAATGGTCGGTATTCTCCGGTATTTTCGTGCTATTGCTGGCAGTAGCGTGGGTGCTCACGCTCGGTGCGCCGGCGGGGGCTGCGTACTCGGCTACCCTGGTCGCGCAGGCCAAGGGGCAAACAAAGCTGGCCCCGAACGGGGTGTTCTGCGCGTCTTATACAGAGATCGAACCCAACAGCACGATTACTGACGCCAACCAGATTACGCTCGCGGGGCCGACGACTGTGCACGGGGCCATAAACCCGGCGGGCGACCAGGACTTCTTCAAATTTGGCCTTTCGGCGGGTGATTCTTTCTGGGGCTACGTCGTAACAAACGAGTCGTCACCGAGCACGGACAGCATCCTCACGTTACTCAATTCCGCCGGGGCTGCGGTGCAACTGGACGACGACAATGGCTTCCAGTCTACACTATCTTCCGCGATTGCCGGGGCCCCGATTACCACCACCGGCACGTACCTGGCCCATATGAGGCAGTTCGGCGGTGCTACGGTGATGAGCTCGTACCACCTGTACATGGACGTGACAAGTGGCCCGCCCATAGAAGAAACCGAGTCCAATAATACGCTCGGCACGGCCAACGAATACATTGTTGGGCAGGTAATCTCCGGCAGCATCCCCATCAGCACCGATTTGGACCTGTACAGTTTCGCCCTCGGTGCCGGCGACAAGGTCGTAATCCAGGTGGACGGCGACCCGAACAGGACCGGCACCAACCTCTCGCGGGTCAACCAGTTCAACCCCAACTTCGACCTGCTCGACGCCGCGGGTAACCTCATTACCGCCGTTGACAGCGACAGCCAGGGCGGAAACGGCGGCCATCTATCCGAAAGCCTGGTGTACACCTCAACGGCCCTGGCCAACTTCTACGTGCAGGTGAGATTCGATCCGAGCACCCCGGCCGACGACGATTTAGGGCAGTACCGGCTTCACATCTATCAGGTGAACTGTCCTGCCGGTAGCACGGCGACTCCGACCTCAACAGGCACGGTAATTGCGCCCACCGCTACCACGACGCCGACCCCGACAGGCACGGTAATTGCGCCCACCGGAACGAACACCCCCACCTCGACAGGCACGGTAATTGCGCCGTCAGCTACGAGTAGCAGCACGGCGGTGGCGCCCACAGCCACGCAGACCGTGCCCACCAGCACGGGCACCGCCGTACCTTCGTCCACCTCCACCAGCACTACGGCCCCCAGTTCAACCTCCACCGCTACGGTGGCTGCGAGCAGCACGGTGGCGGGTGCGACGAGCACGCCTCAAGCCACAACCACGGTGTGCACGGTCAACTTCCCCGACAACCAGCCTGGTGATACCTTCTACGAGTTCATCCAGTGCCTCGCCTGCCGTGGCATCGTTACGGGCTTCCCTGACGGCATGTTCCACGCCGAGAGGAATATCACACGCGGGCAAATCTCCAAGATGGTGTCCAACGCTGCCGGCTTCTTCGAGGACCCGGGCGACCAGGTCTACAACGACGTGCCCCCAGGCTCTCCCTACTACGCCTACATCAACCGCCTCACCAACAGGGGCATCATGAGTGGCTACCCGTGCCCTGAGCGTCCTAGTGGGGACGACTGCAACCCTGACAACCCTGTGATATTCCTGCCCAACGCCAACGCTACCAGGGGGCAGCTAGCCAAGATCGTGTCCAATGCCATCGGCTTCTCGGAGGCGGTGAGCGGGCAGTACTACGCTGATGTACCCGAGGAGGGGCAGGGCAGCCAGTTCTACGAGTGGATCATGCGCCTGACCAACAGGGGTGTCATGTCCGGCTACCCGTGCGGTGGACCTGGCGAGCCTTGTGACGAAGAGAACCGCCCCTACTTCAGGTGGAATGCCCAGGTGACGAGAGGGCAGGCCGCCAAGATAGTGGGCAACACCTTCTTCCCCAACTGCGAAGAACGTGTCGAAGCCGACTAACGGGTAAGCAGGCTTCAGGTAAGGCAAAGTTAGGAGAGGGGAGGCCAGTGGTCTTCCCTCTTCTTATGCCTGGTAACGGTTGTGAGGCCCAATCGCTTCGTGGTACAATGGGCAGCGCCGCACCACTGCCTATTTCCGAGGAGCGGGCAATCGTGCCGGCCCCACAACACGCGGCACGTAAGCTGCGTTACCCGTTACGTGTTACTCACAACAGGCGTCGGAGGTCGTGTTTGAAGATCAATAAGGTGTCGGTCGTCATCCCCGTGTACAACGAAGAGCGGACGATTCGGGAGATCATCGAGCGGGTGCGGGCCGTACCGATGGGCGCGATACAGAAAGACCTGATAGTGGTGGACGACTGCTCGACCGACGGCACGCCCGCCGAACTGGAGCGACTGGCCCGCGAAGGGGTGATACGCCTGTTCCGGCACAAGGTGAACCGTGGCAAAGGCGCGGCCTGCCGCACGGGCATAAGGCAGGTGCAAGGCGACGTGGTCATCATCCAGGACGCCGACCTCGAATACGACCCCGCCGACTACCCGCAATTGCTCGCACCCATACAGAAGGACCGCAGCAAGGTGGTGTACGGCTCCCGCTTCCTCGGACCGCACAAGGCGATGTACTTCTGGCACACGCTCGGCAACAAGCTGCTCACCCTCATCACCAACGTGCTGTTCGATACCACGCTTACCGACATGGAGACCTGCTACAAGGTCTTCACCGCCGATATAGCCCAAAAGCTGCGCCTCAAATCCAACCGCTGGGGCTTCGATCCCGAAATCACCGCCAAGATCCTCAAGATGGGCAACCGCATCTACGAAGTGCCCATCTCCTACACGGGCCGCGAGTTCTGGGAAGGCAAGAAAATCTCCTGGAAAGACGGCTTTACGGTCATACTGACGTTGATTAAGTACCGGTTCAAGGATTGAGTGGCTAGTGGCTAGTGGCTAGTGGCTAGTGGTTAGTAAAAAGCGTCTAACCACTAACCACTAACCACTAACCACTAACCACTAACCACTAACCACTAACCACTAACCACTAACCACTAACCACTAACCACTAACCACTAACCACTAACCACTAACCACTAACCACTAACCACTAACCAC
>DASVQO010000190.1:0-8880 GCA_036389075.1 Chloroflexia bacterium
AACGTCAACGCCAACCCCAACATGCTCAGCGTGGGCACCACCATCAACGCCCTGCTGATGACGATAATAGGCGGCGTGGGCACGCTCGTGGGGCCGATGCTCGGGGCGGGCGTGCTGCAACTGCTCGGCTACTGGCTGAACGACACGTTCGGCCCCCGCTGGCCTCTCATCTTCGGCGCTATTTACATACTTATAGTGCTGTTCTTCCCCTACGGCCTGGTGGGCACCTGGAAGCTCCGCATGAGCAGCCGCCGCAAGGTCTGGGCGGGCCGCATGCAGACCATCTCCAACCTGGGAGCAAGCCCCTCCGAGCAAACGCCCCCGTGAGGCGAGAGGAAGCGATGAGGGCTGAGGTGTACCTGGACATACGTCGATACCCCGCACGACGCCCTGTGGCTAAAGCCACGCGCTGGCAAGGGGCAAAGTCTCCTTCGGAGACTGAGGCTTATCTATAAAGTGTAGGAAACCAGCGAACAAAGGCGGCCCCTGTCATTCTGAGCGTAGCGAAGAATCTAAGCTGCTGGCATGGCCCCTACGTTGAACGTCAGCACCATAACCATAGTACCCGGTGTTCAACAGCTAACCTCTACCATCTTCTTGAGATTCTTCGCTACGCTCAGAATGACAGGGGCGAGGCTTGGTCCCGAACATGCCCCTTTGGAGCCCAGGCTTTACCCTCGTGTGAGTCCCCGAAGGGGACTTTGCCCCTTCTCAGTCCGTGGCTTCAGATACAGGGCTGTCCCCGGATGTTTGCTTCCTCTAGCGTCTATCGTGTCGCTATTCTACCTGCTACGCGACTGATTATATAGTTTTTATGTATTGCTTACAGTATAAATAATGCATGATGCGCCCTCAACTTTGGTATCAAATGAGTCAGCGTTATTGACACCTTCCGGGAATGGCGATATACTAGCTTCAATCCGCAATTGAGTGGTGGGTTGTGTGCGCTCGTTCGGCGGCTGTCTGGAAGTAAGGCGCTATTTCCGGCCCCTTTCCTGCCAGGTTTAACAGCTTTCCGTACTTGTGCATACATTAGAAAGCGGACCTGTCTACGAACGCACGCAACCTTCAGCTACTTGTTGCGATGCCACATTCTATCGTGTTGAGAGCACGTCACGGCCTTTGGTCCTGTTCGCAGTGGGCTTTGTGCGTTGCGTTGGGGGCTATGGTAATCAGGCAGCAAATGTCACTATCTGACGTGTGCTTTCCTCCCTATATCCCCGGGTACGATGGCACAACCCTTTTACGTATGCGCTCTAATCGCGCCCTCGACACTTCCATCCAGACAACGATACCTGTGTAAAGCGCGGAAAGGAGGGATGATTCTCACAAAAACCGCAACCACCCGCACACGACACCTTGTAGGTTGTTGTTCTCTTACTCCCAAAAGCAAGGAAAGGAACGAGACCCGTGATACAGCAAAAGAATAGCTTATCAGTCAGGCGCATGTGGATTTTGCTGGTACTGTTGGCGGCGGTAATAGCTACCTCCGGCCTGTTGTACCTGCAGACCAGAGGCCAGGGCAATGCCTCCGGCTCCGCTAGCAGCACCACTGCCGCCGTCACCTCCCCTCGCGGCGCGTTGTTGCCGGGCGAGCAGTCGAACCCTCGCAGCGGCAGTCCTAGCAAGGAAATCGACGCCCTGCGCAAGCGGCAGGCCTATTTCGCCAACCGCTACGCCGGCACCTTCGACCCGAAGTGGCTCCAGGCGGCCTACGACCAGGCGGCCAAGATGCCCACTGGCATCCCCGCCGGTAAGGTCATCTACGACCGCTCGAAGACCAACTCCCCGCTGGCCCTCGACCCCAACTCCCTGGTGAGCCTCGGCCCCGCCCCCGCGCAAACCGACGGCTGCTACACCTGTTTCAACTCCGGCCTGGTCAGCGGCCGCATCAACTCGATCCTCATCGACCCGACGATGACTTCCACCGTCTACCTGGGCGTTTCCAACGGCGGTATCTGGAAGACCACCAACTGCTGCACCGCTGACACCCAGTGGCGTCCCGTCACCGACGACCCCACCATCACCACGATCACGGTTGACGAAATCGTGATGGACCCCAGCGACCACGATACGCTCTACGTAGCCACCGGCGACTTCCGCCCAGTCGGCTCGGCGCGTGGCGGCCAGGGCGTGCTCAAGAGCACCGACGCGGGCGAGACGTGGGAAGTGCTGGGTGAGGACGTCTTCACCCCGCGCCGCACCAACGGCGGGGCTGACGTGTTCGCGGGCGACGGCGTGAGCGGCTACGATGTAGTCAGCGCCATCAAGGTCGACCCGAACAACAGCAACAACCTCATCGCGGGCACCAAGAACGAACTCTACATGTCCTACGATGCCGGCGAGAACTGGACCGGCCCCTGCTACACCAACCCGTACACGGCCACCCAGCGCCAGGACAACACCGAGATCGTGGTGCGCGACATGGGCGAGACCAGTATCATCTACTACGCTGTAGGTTGGGTGATAGAGAACGCCAACGGCGCTAACGGTATTTATACCACCACCTTCCCCGCCAGCGGCTGCCCCACCTGGAACCTCATCACACGTGAGGACAACGGCTGGGACCCCGGCACCGGCAACGGCACCGCGGGCTATCCCAAGCCGGGCCGCATCGACATCGCTATCGCCCCCAGCAACCCCGACGTGATGTACGCGGCGGCGGCTGACGCTCGTTACCTCGACATCGGTATCATCTACCAGACCACCGACGCGGGCGCGACCTGGGACTATCGCTCGGATTACACCGACTTCTATGCTTGCGGTAGCAACAGCCCCGGCAGCGGCGACTACGGCCAGGCCTTCTACGACCAGGCCATCGACGTGGACCCCAACAACCCGGATATGCTCTACTACGGCGAGGTGGACGGCTTCAGGTCGTTCGACGGCGGCCTCAACTGGCAGAACTGGGGCTGCGTCTACTCGGGTGGGGACTGGATACACTCCGACCAGCACGACTATCGCTACGTGCCAGGCTCGTCCAACGAGGTACTCTTCGCCAACGACGGCGGCATCTGGTACACCAACAACGGCGACGTGATCTCGCCCACCAGGCCCACCATCATGTCGCTGAACGCGACGATGAACACGCTGGAGTTCTACAACGGCGATATCACGGGCAACTTCGCCAACTCGGCCAGCCCCGGCGCTAACGGCGGCACCCAGGATAACGGCTCGTTCGTGAACCTGTGGGCCGGCAACGAAGCCCTCGGCCCCGAACAGTGGCAGCTACGCATCGGTGGTGACGGCTTCTTCGCCGCGATCGAGCCGGTGAAGAACCAGATCTGGTACCAGGAGAACAACTCCAGCCAGATTTGGCGCTCGACCACAGGCCCTTACGGGGCTTACGCCGTCGTGTCGCCTTACGACCCTGAGTGCAACGACGAGGGCGGCGACTACTGGGCCTGCGATTCCCGCAGCTTCTCGATGCCGTTCGAGATCTACAAGCACGACTGCCCGCCCACCGGTTGTACCCACCTCATCGCGGGCACATACCGCGTGTGGGAAGCGGTTGACGGGGCTGTCTCCGGCGAGAGCTGGTACATCAACAGCCCGCAGCTAACCAAGACCGAGCCTGAGCTTCCCGGCTGGGGCGGCGACGTCTACATCAGCCAGCTCCAGTACGCCGTGAGCATGTCCACGACAGCGATTGTGGGCACCAACGACGGCAACGTCTGGTACGGCATCAACCTGGGCCAGGGCACGGCCGATTCGGCCACGTGGATCGACGTTACGGGCGAAAACGTAGACCTGCCCAACCGCCCCGTGCTCGACGTGACCACCGACCCCGAGAACCCCTTCGTCGGCTATGCCGCGCTGGGTGGCTTCAACCAGTCGATAAAGGGCCAGCCGGGCCACCTCTTCCAGGTGACCTGCACCACGGCTTGCACCGAGATGATGACGCGTCCGGGCGGTTCCAACGCACCCGAGGGCGCGGACGGCTTCACCTGGGTTGACAAGTCCGGCAACCTGCCCGACCTGCCCCTGGATGCCGTGGTCGTGAACCCCAGGTTCCGCCAGCAGGTGTTCGTCGGTACCGACGCGGGCCTGTACTACACCAACGACATCGACGCGGCTGAGCCCGTGTGGATGCGCTTCACCAACGGCATACCCAACGTCTGGATTGGCGACCTGACAATCGACCGCGGCTTCACCACACTGGCCGTGTGGACCAAGAACCGTGGCCTCTACGTGTGGCCGCTGCCGAACGCTCCGTTCATCCAGCCCAGCCCCACCCCTAGCCCCACGGGCACACCGCCTACCGCTACTCCTACCGCCACTGCTGCCGCCGGGGGCACCTGCTACCAGGCACAGGTAACCACAGGCGAAGGCTCGATAACACCGGCCAGCGACGATACCGGGGCTTACTGCGACGATTGCTCGCCGCTGATTAACTTCCCGTTCCCCGTCAGGCTCTACGATAGGACCTTCAGCCAGGGTTACGCGACCTCCAACGGCGCGATAGCCTTCGACACGGTTAGCCTCGCTTACGGCGACGACTGCCTGCCGAACAGGAACGAGGGCTACACCCTCCACGCCTATACCACCGACCTGTGCACCAACCAGTGCACAAGCGACAACACCGCCTGCGAAGGCTGCGGTATCTTCACCTCCACGGTTGGCGAAGCCCCGAACCGCAAGTTCATCATCGAGTGGCGCGCGGAGTACTTCGGCGCCCCGTACCAGGTGAACTTCGAAGTGGTCTTCACCGAAGGCTCGGACACAGTGTCCGTCATCTACGGCGAGGATACGACCGAGAGCAGCGGCGCGTTCGCCAACGCGGGCGTGCAGAAGGACCAAACTACCTACTACAGCTACGCCTGCAACGAAGAGACGCTCACGAACGGGCTACAGGTGAACTACACGTTCAGCCAGTGCCCTGCGGCTACGGCCACCCCTATCGGCGGTGCGACGTGCCCGATCCAGTTCGCGGACGTGCCTCCGAGCAGCTCTGAAAGCTCCTTCTACCCATACGTACGCTGCCTGGCGTGCCGCAACATCATCGGCGGCTACCCGTGCGGCGCGACCAACCCGCAGACGGGCGCGGCGGAGCCTTGCAACGCCAGCCACGACGCCTTCTACAGGCCCAACAACAACATCACACGCGGCCAGATAGCCAAGATCGTGGCCCAGTCCGCCGGCTACTCTGACGACCCCGGTCTTCAGATCTACGCCGACGTACCGCCCGACCAGGTGTTCTGGCTCTACATCCAGCAGTTGTCTCACGACAACATCATGGGTGGTTACGCGTGCGGTGGCACCGACCCGTACACGGGCCAGCCGGAAGTGTGCGACGCGCAGAACCGGCCGTTCTTCCGCCCCAACGCTCCCGCCACGCGCGGCCAGATCGCCAAGATCGTGGCTAACGCGGCAGGGGTGGTGTACGCAGGCTCCAACCAGAGCTACCAGGACGTGCCGCCGAGCAACAGCCAGTCGTCGTTCTACCCGTACGTCGAAGGACTGACGAGTATGGGCGTGATGAGCGGCTACGCGTGCGGCGGCCCCGGCGAGCCTTGCGTGGGTCCGGCTAACCGGCCGTACTTCCGCCCCGGCAAGCTGGTCACCAGGGCGCAGGCAGCGAAGATCGTGGCTAACACCTTCTTTCCCGACTGCCAGACACCCGCAAGGCCCTAAGGGCCACAGTTACCAACACACCTACGCCTGTGCGGTTCGCCGCATAGGCCAACGGGAAGGGACCTCCACACGGGGTCCCTTCTCTGTTTGTGGCGTCTGCGTACCCGCACCGCGTATTTTGGGTTGTGGGTGGTTCAAAACGTGCAGACACAATGGGCTGAGACACGTTGGTGGTGTACACGGCCAGGCGCTAATGTCGATGGACCGAATCGGGCGACAAGTGATGAACGATAAGCATCTGCCTCAAGCATGACAATGCAGAATATCAGAGCCGAGCGCCGCCTTTGTCATTTCGAGCGTAGCGAGAAATCTCGTCCTTCAGCACCAAAATTGCACCTTTCCTACTGCAACAGAGTCCCATGAGAAGAGGGCCACATCCCGGTGTAGGACGAGATTTCTCGCTACGCTCGAAATGACAAAGGCGAAATTGTCTGCTCATATTCAACACTGTCCTTTGTGAGATAGCTTCTAGTAGGTTTTCTTAGTGCAAGAGTAGGCGTGCACGCACGGGCACACTGTGTTGTTCGTAGTCCAAGAAAGGAGCCACAATGGCTGACAAGAAGAGACCCGAGGTAGTGGTGATAACCGGGGCGAGCGCGGGGGTGGGGCGGGCCACCGTGCAGGCGTTTGCCAGGAGAGGGGCGCGCATAGGGCTGCTGGCGCGCGGCGAGGAAGGGCTTGTGGGCGCGCGGCGGGACGCCGAAAGGTTGGGCGGTAAGGCGCTCATCTTGCCCACCGACGTGGCCGACGCGGGGCAGGTGGAGGCGGCGGCTGAAGCGGTGGAGCGGGAGTTCGGGCCTATCGACGTGTGGGTGAACAACGCCATGACGTCGGTTTTCTCGCCCTTCATGGAGATGACGGCGGAGGAGTTCCGGCGCGTGACCGAGGTGACGTACCTGGGCTACGTCTACGGCACGCAGTCGGCCCTCAAGCGGATGCTGCCGAGGGACCGGGGGCACATAGTGCAGGTAGGCTCGGCGCTGGCCTACAGGGGCATACCGTTGCAGTCGGCCTATTGCGGGGCCAAGCACGCGATACAGGGCTTCACCGAGTCGGTGCGGGCCGAGCTTATCCACGACAAGAGTCACGTCAAAATCTCGATGGTGCAGATGCCCGCCCTCAACACGCCGCAGTTCGGCTGGGTCAAGAGCCGCCTGCCGCGTAAGGCCATGCCCGTGCCGCCCATCTACCAGCCCGAAGTGGCAGCCGAGGCGGTCTACTGGGCCGCGCACCACGACCGACGCCACCTCTATGTGGGCCTCTCCACCATCATCGCCATCTGGGGCGACAAGCTGGCTCCCGGCCTGGGCGACCTCTACCTGGGCAAGACCGGCTTTGACGCGCAACAATACGACGGCCCCGAAGACCCCGGCCGCCCGCACAACCTGTGGGAGCCTGTGCCCGGCGACCACGGGGCGCACGGCGACTTTGACGCTCAGGCTAACGACACCAGCAGGCAGCTATGGGCCGACACCCATCGTAGCTGGCTGGCGCTCGCGGGGGCGGGCGTGGCGGGGCTGGCGGGGCTGGCGGCAGCCGCGATGTCAAAGAAGAAATGACCATACACGCTGCCTCTCACCTTTACTTGGAGGACTTAGACTATGTAGAGCCATGTAGCCATTCGTTGATACTTTAGTCAAGCGGGCCACAATAGAGTATAATCATCTAAGGCCACTTCGCCCTGGCGCGGGGCTTGAGCCTACAGGGTGGTCGTAAAGCGAGGTTTGCGCTATGGTCCACTTCAACCGGGGCTACATGGACGAGGTGTCCAACAACCTTCCGGTCCAGCCCACCCCCTTCATCGGGCGTGACAAAGAGGTTGAAGCTGTGTGCGCCCTTTTACGCCGGGAAGCGGTGCGCATGGTGACCCTCACCGGGCCGGGCGGCACGGGCAAGACCCGCATGGCCGTGCAGGTGGGCGGCCACCTGCTCCTCGACTTCCGGCACGGCGTCTTCTTCGTGGCCCTCGCCTCCATCACCGATACCGCCCTGGTAGCCACCACCATCGCGCAGACCCTCGGCATCATGGAGGCCGCCCACCGGCCCATAATCGAGACGATCAAGGCCTACCTGCGCGACAGGCACATCCTCCTCATCCTGGACAACTTCGAGCAGATCGTGGACGCCTCGCCGGTCGTGGCCGACATCATGAGCGGGGCGGCGGGGCTGAAGGTGCTGGTCACCAGCCGCGAAATCCTGCACCTGAGAGGGGAGCACGAGTTCCCGGTGCCGCCCCTCGGCCTGCCCGACACGCGGCACCTGCCGCCGTTGGAGAGCCTGGCCCGGTACGAAGCCGTGCGCCTGTTCGTGGACCGCGCGGTGGCCCTGCGCCCCGACTTCGAGGTAACCGGCGACAATGCCGCCGCCGTGGCCGAAATCTGCTCCAACCTGGACGGCCTGCCCCTGGCGATTGAGCTTGCCGCCGCCCGCATCAAGATATTGTCCCCTGAAGCGATGCTCTCGCGCTTGCAGAACCAGGGCGCGAACGGAGGCAACGGCCGGCTCAAGCTGCTGGTGGGTGGGCATAGAGACCTGCCCGCCAGGCAACAGACCCTGCGCAACACGATTGGCTGGAGCTACGACCTGCTCAACGAGGGGGAGCGCATGCTCTTCCGCCGCCTGTCGGTCTTTTCGGGCGGGCGCAGCTTCGAGGCTATCGAAGCGGTGTGCAACGCCGATGGCGCGCTGCCTATCGATACGCTGGAGGGCACGGCCTCCCTGGTAGACAAGAGCTTGTTGCGGCAGAGACCCGGCCCGGTGGGCGAGGACCGCTTACTGATGCTCGAAACCATCCAGGAGTACGCGCGGGAGAAGCTGGACGAGAGCGGGGAGGCGGAGGCGCTACAGGAGCAGCACGCCGCGTACTTCATGCAGATGGCGGAGCGGGCCGAGCCTGAGCTGCGCGGGCCAAGGCAGGTGGAGTGGTTGGAGCGGCTGGAGGCCGAGCACGACAACATGCGGGCGGCGCTCTCCTGGGCCCTCGAAGGCGAACCCGAGACGGCCCGCCGGCTGGCCAAAGCATTGACGCGCTTTTGGGAGATGAGATCTTACTTCTCCGAGGGGAGCAGATGGCTTGAGGCGGCGCTCCGTCGGGGCGGTAGCGCCAGCGTAACCGCGCAGGCAGATGCCTTGAACGAGGCTGGGATGTTTGCTTGGCATCGGGGGGACTATGAACAAGCAACCGCGTTGCACGCGGAGGCGCTGGCACTCTCCCGGGAACTCGGGGACGAGCGTGGCATCGGCTTC
>DASVQO010000191.1:0-4634 GCA_036389075.1 Chloroflexia bacterium
ACGGATAAAAGCTACCCCGGGGATAACAGGCTGATCTTGCCCAAGAGTTCACATCGACGGCAAGGTTTGGCACCTCGATGTCGGCTCGTCGCATCCTGGGGCTGGAGTAGGTCCCAAGGGTTGGGCTGTTCGCCCATTAAAACGGCACGCGAGCTGGGTTCAGAACGTCGTGAGACAGTTCGGTCTCTATCCGCTGTGGGCGTAAGAAGGTTGCGAGGGGCTGCCCCTAGTACGAGAGGACCGGGGTGGACCAACCTCTGGTGTGTCGGTTGTCGAAGAGGCATAGCCGAGTAGCCACGTTGGGAAGGGAGAACCGCTGAAAGCATCTAAGCGGGAAACCCCCCTCTAGATTAGCCTTCTCACCATCATGAATGGGTAAGACCCCTGGAAGAACACCAGGTTGTGAGTGCGCAGGTGTATACCTCGTAAGGGGTGAGCCTAGCTGTTCCTCATGGTCGAGGGCTTGTTTTCACCCTCTCTCTTCTCTTCCTGTTCCGTGCCGTTTCGTGCCTCCCTCCCCTGAACAACAGGCGGGAAGCCGTAAAGCACTCGAATAACGAGAAGCGAGAGAAGAAATCTCAAGCACATCGCAAGCACATTTCGGTTGTTCTTGAATTCCCAATTGCCAAATAACTTAGTGAGATTTGCAACTATTCTCACCTCTAACTTTGTAAGTGAGAGGGAGACGCTCCGTGATAAGAGCGCAGTGGCACCACCCAGATCCATCCCGAACCTGGAAGTGAAACGCTGCAGCGCTGATGGTACTACAGCCGCAAGGCTGTGGGAGAGTAGGCCATCGCGGGGCGTCTCCCTCTTTCTTTTTAATCCCGATTGCCCCGCGATGGCCCTGTGGCTGAAGCCACGGGCTGAGAAGTAGCGAAGTCTCCTTCGGAGACTGGTAGATGTGAGAGAGTCCCCGCAGGGGACTTTGCCTCTTGCAAGCCCGTGGCTTCAGCCACAGGGTTAATTTGATTCTCCGGCGAGATGGAAGGCCCTGCCGCCGCCCGGAGCGGATTCCCGTGCCTCTACGCTGTGCTGTATACTGGTGAGACTAGCCCGCCGCTAGTACGGTACAGTAGTGGCGGGGCAGAGACCCATGCAGAGGTGATAGACGCTATGCCCGATCCCCGGATCGAACAATATGCTCGCCTGTTGGTCGAGCGGTGTGTAAATGTGCAGCCTGGCTGGCAGGTGATAGTCCAGTCGAGCGTGCTGGCCCGCCCGCTGGTGGAAGAAGTCTCGCGGCTGATAGGTAGGAGGGGCGCTTATGCAATCCCTCGCATTGGGTTCGGCACGCGCACGTGGGCGGCTGAGGCCCCGGAGGAGTTGCTGGGCACGCTGCCCCCGATTACCCGCTACGAAGCCGAGAACATGGACGCCATCATCAACATCGTTGCCCCTGAGAACACACGCGAGGGCACCGAGATTGGCCCCGCCCGGTTCTCCCTGCTGAGCAAGGCCAACAAGCCTTACCAGGACCGCATGGTTGATGAGAAGTTCCCCTGGGTGCTGTGCCAGTACCCCACCCCCGCGATTGCCCAGGAGGCGGGCATGAACACGGCACAGTTTGAGGACTTCCTATACAATGCCTGCCTGCTCGACTGGGACGCGGAGGGACGGCGCATGCGGCATTACGCGGACAGGTTCGACCGGGCGGACACGGTGCGCATCGTCGCCCGTGGGACGGACCTAACGCTGGGGCTAAAGGGGCGGGTGGGCATGGTGGACGCGGGGCACAAGAATATGCCCGGTGGGGAGTTCTTTTACAGCCCCGTGGAGGATGCCACCGAGGGGGTCGTTACCTTTGCTGAGTTCCCCGCTATTTACGCGGGCAACATGGTGGGGGGCATACAGCTCATTTTCAAGGAGGGTAGGGTGGTGGAGGCGCATGCCAGCCAGGGGGAGGATTTTCTTCTGCGCATGCTGGACGCCGACCCAGGGGTGCGCGTGTTGGGCGAGCTTGGTATAGGCTGCAACCCCGCCATCAACCGCTTCATGGGCAGCACCCTGTACGACGAGAAGATCAACGGCACCATCCACCTGGCGCTGGGCAACGGTTTCCCCTTCATCGGGGGCCGCAACGTGAGCGCGGTGCACTGGGATATGGTCAAGGACCTGCGCCAGGGCGGGCAGATTTACTGCGATGGGGAGTTGGTGCAGGAGAATGGCCGCTGGCTGATATAGGCGGGGCTGTCTGAACTCCGGGACTCCCGGGTCAAGGTGTTGTTCCAAGCGAGGGGACCAGGGTACGATTGCTTGTACCCTGGTCCCCTTTGTACTCTCCAGGCAGTCCTAAACTTTGCGCCTGTCTTGCCCGATTCAACCGGGTGGGTTGTTATTTCCTCGTACTTGCATAAGAGCGGCGGGCAAGGGCACCCACCAGCAGCAGCAAGCCACTCAGGGCCGCCAGCATGGTCCACAGTAGCGAGTCCGAGCCGTCGCTCCCGGTCCGGGGCATGCCGACAGGAGTAATCTCCGGCTCTACAACCGGCGTAGGAGCTTGATAATCAATGACCCCAGTTGTGGGCGTGAGGGGTACAGGCGTGGCCTGGGGTGGCGCGGTTGCCGACACGGCGTCACCTATGACGGGCGGGCGGTATCCGGTCACGCCTACGGCAAGTTGCGCCACAGATGCGCCTATACCGGGCGCCGCCGGGCTGTTCGCGCCACGCTCGATGTCGAAGTTGCTGGCGTAGAGGTTGCTGCCGGAGAAGGCGAGGCTGGCGGGGAACTCGAGCGGCCCGGCGTTGCCGTTGGAGGCCACGTCGCTCACCTGCCCGTCCGCCGTCACCCTGACGACGGCGTTGCGCTCGTTGGCCGCCACGTAGAGGTCGCCGTTTGAGGCGAAGGCTATGCCGTCCGCGCCGCGTAGCAGCGGGTCGGTCACCCAGCGCTCCACGGGGCCCGCAGTGCCGTCGGCGTTCACGGTGATGCGGTCAATCGCGCCGGTGCCCGTGTTGGCCGAGTAGAGCCTGCCGTCGGGGCCGAATGCGAGGCCGTTGGTGCTGATTTGCTGGTCCTGGCGCTCGGAGCGGAAGCCCGTGGCGAAGGTGCGGGTCATGCCGTCGGTAGCCACGACGTAGATGTTGCCGGTGGCCGCGCCCGACACGTAGAGCCTATCCTGGGCGTCGAAGATGAGGCCGTTAGCGCCGGCGACGCCGGTGGCGAAGGTCTGCACGTCGCTCTCCTGAATGCTGTCGCCGGAGAGCTTATCGGCGGCTATCCTCAACACGTTGCCGCTGCTTGCCAGGTAGAGATTGCCCCGGCTATCGAAGGCCATACCGGTCGCGGCGGCGGGGAGCGTACCGAGCACCGTGACCTGCGGGCTGTCGGGTGTCAGCCTGTAGAGGCGGCGCGAGGCCGTATCCGAGGTGTAAAGACGCCCGTTAGCGTCGGCTATGAGGCCCTCCGGCCTTATGCCGGTGGCGCTGCCAGGGTCGAGGTCCGCCAGGATGGTGATTGGAACGGTGCTTGTGGCGGTGGTCGTGCCCGCGGGCTGGGGGGTGGTGACTGCCGTGCTTACCGGCGTTGTGGCGGGTGTGGTGGAGGCACCCGGTGTTTCTGCTTGCGCCATGATCCGGCCTGGGAGGAGGGCCAACATTAGCGCGCCCAATGTTACGAATCGTCGCATGAAAATATCCTCACCTTGGGGAATGTAGCTAGCCGGGTCGGGACTGGTATCTGCAAGAACGGTACCCATCTTCAGCTACTTTGCTGCTTCACCGGGCATGCCCTCACTGCTGACAGCCAGATTGCCTCCTCGCAAACGCAAGAGCACGGGGCCGTGCCTGGGTGGGACTAGGGGGACTAAGGGGGCCCTTGTCATTCTGAACGCAGTGAAGAATCTAAGATGCTGCTCCCGAGTATCCTTTGAACGTCAGCCCCATGGCACGTATGGGCCAATAGGCTCCCTATACCGGCTTCTTTAGATTCTTCACTACGTTCAGAATGACAGGGGCGCCTCAGTCCTGCCATGCGCGCCCTGGTTCCCACACCAAGAAAAGGCCACTCTCTATGTAGAGGAGTGGCCTTGTTTGGCTATTGTTGGTGTGGGGCGGTGGCTACTGGCCGGTGGCTACTGGCCGGTGCAGCCCCTGCCCAGTCTCATCAGCATGGCCTGGCGGTCGAGGTCGTCCACCACGCCGTCGAGGTTGAGGTCGGTCCTCGGGTCGCGGGTGCCGAGGGCGAGGGCGAGGGCCTGGGTGTCGGTTGTATCTATGCGGCAGTCGCCGTTGAGGTCGCCCAGCGCGCTCTTGGCGCCTTTCTCGGCGCGCACCCGGAAGGAGCCTGTGCCGCTGTACCTGGCGGCTACCAGCTTGTAGGTGCCCTTCTTCGGCAGGCGTGCCACGAGGAAGGAGTTGCCGCCAATCTGCGCCCCATCGTCGTCCGAGGCCAGCAGGGTGCCGTCAGGACCGTACAGCTTGAGCACCGTGTCGAGGGTCGCGTCTTTGACGCCGAACATCTTGACCGAGACCCACTGCGTGGCCTCCGCTCGTATGCAGTACTCGACCTGGGGTTTCGCGTCGGTGAGCTGGCCCTGCACGGTGTCGTCGTATGCCAGGTCGCAGGGGACCGGGGTAGGGGTGGCGGTGGGGGTGGGGGGGGCGGGGGTGCGTGTAGGCGGGGGCGTGCGG